>NZ_JBAVNZ010000278.1:0-15338 GCF_049691595.1 Bradyrhizobium sp. | reverse complement strand
GCCATGGCCGGTGACCGACGAGGCCGCGATCGACTTCACCGGACGATAGTTGGTGCCGGTGTAGTATTCGGTGATCCAGATGATCAGGCCGGTGACGGCGAGGCCGACGATGCCGCATTCGAACAGCTGCATGCCGGTGTACTTCACGCCGGCCAGCGGACCGAAACCGATCAGGTAGTAGATCACGCCGGCAACGCCGACCAGCGACAGGATGCCGGTGGCAATCAGGCCCTTGTATAGCGAGCCCATGATCGACTGGCTGGCGCCGAGCTTGACGAAGAAAGTGCCGGCAATCGAGGTGATGATGCAGACGCCGCCAATCGCGAGCGGCAACGTCATCATGTTCACCAATAGCGGCGAGGTCGCAAAGAAGATCGCGGCCAGCACCATGGTGGCGACCGCGGTCACCGCATAGGTCTCGAACAGGTCGGCCGCCATGCCGGCGCAGTCGCCGACATTGTCGCCGACATTGTCGGCGATGGTGGCGGGGTTGCGCGGATCGTCTTCGGGAATGCCGGCCTCGACCTTGCCGACAAGGTCGCCACCGACGTCGGCACCCTTGGTGAAGATGCCGCCACCGAGACGGGCGAAGATCGAGATCAGGGAAGCGCCGAAGCCGAGCGCCACCAGCGCATCGACCACGACGCGGTCGTTGGCCTTCAGGCCCATGAACTGCGTCAGATAGGCGAAATAGATGGTGACGCCGAGCAGCGCCAGACCGGCGACCAGCATGCCGGTGATGGCGCCAGCCTTGAACGCGAGTTCGAGCCCGCCGGCCAGCGACGTGGTCGCCGCCTGCGCGGTGCGGACGTTGGCACGAACCGAGACGTTCATGCCGATGAAGCCAGCCGCACCGGACAGGATCGCGCCGATCAGGAAGCCCACCGCGACCTGCATGCCGAGGAAATAGACCAGCAGCGCGAAGATCACGATGCCGACCATGCCGATCGTGGTGTACTGGCGGCGCAGATAGGCCTGCGCGCCCTCGCGCACCGCGGCCGCGATTTCCTGCATCCGCGGATTGCCGGCGTCCGCCTTCATCACCGATGCCGTGGCCCAGATGGCGTAAACGATCGAAAGCGCTCCGCAGAGCACGATCACCCATAATGCTGTCATTGAATTTGCCTCAGATCCTGATCTTGCCCCACGCCTTCGCCGCGGACGCGGCAGGCGCATCAAAGGAGGCCTTCCCTGCCCAAAAGGGCGGCCTCAAATCGGGCGGGACCATGCCAAAATCACCTCCCCGGCGCAACGCCGTGGCGGCCAAAAACCGTCGATTTCGGCAGGTATTTGGGCGGCAACCGTTGGGTTTCGGCCGGAATTCTAGAAATGGCTGTAGGAGAACCGCTCAAGCCTGAGTTCCCTGCCCTGCGCGTCCAGAAAAGCGGGAATCGACGCGCCGGCGATAAAGGTGCCGATCGAGGCAACGGCCACCCCGGCCAGCCGGGCCTGCCTTGCGAAAGCCTCGAAGCTGTTCTCCGGGATCGCGCACAGGATCTCGTAGTCGTCGCCGCCCGTGATGATGGCTTCGATCCCGACCGTGCCCTGCGCGCGCAGCGACGCCGCCGCAGACGACAACGGGATGCTCCCGAGGTCGATCGCGGCCGACACCCCGGATGCCGCGCAGAGTTTTGCGAGATCGCCGGCCAATCCATCGGAAACATCCATCGCCGCGCTGGCGTGATCGCGAACCGCATTCGCCAGAGCATTGCGCGGCTCGGGAACGCGGTAGCGCCCGACCAGCATTTGCCTTGCCGCGGCATCACCCGCGAGCGCCGCTGCGACCGCCCCGCCCTTGAGAACATCGAGGCCGAGCACCGCATCGCCGATCGTGCCCGTCACCACGACGCGGTCGCCGGGTTTTGCGCCGCTGCGATGAACCATCTTGCCGGGTGGTACGCGCCCGAACGCCGTGATCGAGACCATCAAAGGGCCCGGCGTGGAAACCGTGTCGCCGCCGAGCAACGGACAACCGAATTGCGTCGCGTCCTCGCCAAGCGCCTGCGCGAACGGCTTCAGCCAGGCTTCGTCGGCATTGCGCAACGCCAGCGTCAGGACAAAGCCTGTGGGCGTCGCGCCCTTGGCCGCGAGATCGGAGAGGTTCACCCGCAGCGCCTTGCGCGCCACCGTATCGGGCGGATCGTCGGGCAGGAAATGCACGCCTTCGACGATCGCATCGGTCGTCACCACGATGTCGTCGCCGGATGGCTTCAATGCCGCGGCGTCGTCATCCAGATTGAACGCGCCCGGATCGATCGCGATCGGCCTGAAATAGCGCGCGATCAGCGCGTCCTCGCCCGACGCGGGCCGTCCGCTAGCCACGTAAAAACTCGTCGGCGCGAAACTGGCGCGCGATCTGGTCGAGCACCGCGTTCACCATGCCGGTTTCGTCCTTCTCGACGAAGGCATGGGCGACATCGACATATTCGGACACGACCACGCGGCCGGGCACATCCTTGCGATGCTCGAGTTCATAGGAGCCCGCCCGCAACACCGCGCGCAAAATGGCGTCGATCCGCTTCAGCGGCCAGCCCTTCGACAGCGCATCGTCGATCAGCGGATCGAGTTTGGCCTGGTCGCGCACCACGCCGGCCACGACGTCGCGAAAGAACGCGGCTTCGGCAGGCAGATATTTGTCGCCCTCGACTTCACCGCCGAGCCAGTGGCTCTCGAATTCGGCGAAGATGTCATTCAGTCCTGCACCGGCGATATCCATCTGGTAGAGCGCCTGCACCGCGGCGAGCCGCGCCGCGCCGCGCCGGTTGGCTTTCTTGTCCGGTCCCTTCCTGTCCGATCCTTTCGCCGGCTTCTTGCTCTCTGCCATCATCAGGCCTTTGTCAGCCGGCGTCTGATCCGCAGCATGGCGAGCGCTGCGCGCGCGGCGTCGCCGCCCTTGTTGAGCTCCGAGACGCGCGCCCGCGCCCAGGCCTGCGCCTCGGTGTTGACGGTGATAATGCCGTTGCCGAGCGGGAATTTTCGCGCCACCGCAAGGTCCATCAGGGCGCGCGACGACTCGATCGCAACGATCTCGAAATGGATGGTGTCGCCCCGCACCACACAGCCGAGCGCAATCGCGGCGTCATAGGGCTTGCCGCGCTTCTCGGCGGCATCGAGCGCGATCGCGATCGCGGCCGGAATTTCCAGCGCGCCGGGCACGGTGATGACGTCGTGCGTGACGCCGGCGGCTTTCAGCTCAACGACCGCGCCCTCCATCAGCGCATCCTGGATGTCGTCGTAGAACCGCGCCTCGACGATCAACGCGCGCGCGCCGGAAATATCGGTCTGGTCCTTCAGGGGAGCGCGCCGGGCGTCTGCCATCTTGTCATCCAAAAAGCCTGTCATTGCCGGACGCCTGTCCCCGACTTGATCAGGGACGATCCGGCAATCCACCTTGTTAAGAGGATGGATAGGCGGGTCAAGCCCGCGTATGACACATTTATCGCTGCGCTCTACTTCATTTCCGACAGCCGCGCGGCGTAGCGTGCCATCAGATCGACCTCGATATTGACCTCGCTGCCGGCGTGCCAGCCGCCGAGCGTGGTGACGGCAAGCGTGTGCGGGATGATCAGCACGGCAAACGTGACATCGGCGACCGTGTTCACCGTCAGCGACACGCCATCCAGCGTCACCGAGCCTTTTGCAGCGATAAAGCGCGCCAGTTCCGGCGTGGTGCGCAGCTCGAACCGCGCCATGTCCGGCAGATCCTCGCGTTCGACGATGGTGGCGATGCCGTCGGCATGCCCGGCCACGATATGGCCGCCGAGTTCATCGCCGATTTTCAGGGCGCGCTCGAGATTGAGCCGGGTTCCCGTTGCCCAGCGCTTCGCCGTGGTCATGCCAAGCGTTTCGGCGGCGGCATCGACCTCGAACCAGGTTCTGCCCCGTTCGACGCCGGAGGCGACCACGGTCAAACACACGCCGTTGCAGGCGATCGAGGCGCCATCGGCGATGGTCGCGCGATCGTAACGGCAGGCGATGCGCATCCGGTGCAGCTGTCCCTGCGCCGTCGGCGTCAGGCCGACGATCTCGCCGATGTCGGTGACGATCCCCGTAAACATCAGGCTCGCTCGTACACGGTAAGAGTATCCTTATCCAAACTCTCGCTGGCACGAACGCGAAAGGCGGGCGACTGCGTGATCGCCGACAGCGGCAATGCGTCCAGCGCGGCAACGCCATCGGCGCCGACCGCATCGGGCGCGCGCAGCAGCCAGATCTCATCGGCCAGACCGGCAGAGACGAACGACGACGCCACCCGTGCGCCGCCCTCGACCATCAGTCTCATGATGCCTTTGTCGGCAAGCGCATGCAGCACCGCCGAGAGGTCGAGCCCCGGCGGCGTGGTCGTAGCGGCGACACGGATCACTTGCGCGCCGGCGGCGGCAAGCTTCGCTGCGGCGGGCGCCTCGGAGAGGTCTGACGTCATCACCCAGAGCGGTGTCTGGCGGGCAGATTGGACCAGCCGGGAGGTAGCTGGAATCCGCAGCGCGCGGTCCAGCACCACCCGCACCGGCGAACGCGCTGCCATGCCGGGCAGGCGGCAGGTCAACAGCGGATCATCGGCCAGCACGGTTCCAATCCCGACCAGGATGGCGTCGCATTGCGCGCGGAGCAGATGCACCCGGGTTCTCGCGGCCTCGCCTGATATGGCGACCGGCTTGTGGCCAGCGGCGCCGATCTTGTCGTCCGCGGACACCGCGAGCTTGAGGATCACATGCGGACGCCTGTCGCGGACGCGCCGGAAATGCCCGGCATGATCGCGCGCCGCCTCCGCCGCACACAGCCCGATATCGACGGATATCCCGGCGGCACGCAGTCTTGCATGGCCCTGCCCCGCGACTTCGGGATTGGGATCCTCGACCGCCGATACCACCCGTTTGATTCCGGCGGCCATGACGGCCTCGGTGCAGGGCGGCGATTTGCCGACATGCGAGCACGGCTCCAGCGTCACATAGAGCGTGGCGCCGCGCGCGGCCTCGCCGGCGCGTCTCAGCGCCTCCGGCTCGGCATGGGGACGGCCGCCCGGTTGCGTCCAGCCACGGCCGACGATGACGCCGTCCTTGACCGCCACCGCGCCGACCGCCGGATTGGGCCAGGTGCGGCCCTGGCCGCGCCGCCCAAGCGACAGCGCGAGCTGCATGAAACGCAGGTCGACCGCCTTCGCCTCTTTGGCCTGCTGCGCGAACTGGTCTTCCAGAATGCGGAAGATCATTTGCGTAACGTCGCGACCCGCGTATCCTCTTCGCCGGAGAGTTCGCCGAGCACCGTTTCAAAATCCTTGGCTTCGCGGAAATTGCGATAGACGGAGGCGAAGCGGACATAGGCGACATCGTCGAGCCCGCGCAGATGCTCCATCACGATCTCGCCGATCGCCTCCGACGAGATTTCCGCCTCGCCGCCGCTCTCGAGCTCGCGCACGATCGCCGAGACCATTTTTTCGACCCGCTCGGCATCGACCGGCCGCTTGCGCAGGGATATCTGCAGCGAGCGCACCAGCTTGTCGCGGTCGAACGGCACCCTTCGGCCGTTGCGCTTGATGACCGTCAGTTCACGCAATTGCACCCGCTCGAAGGTGGTGAAGCGGAAATTGCAGGTGATGCAGACCCGCCGCCGCCGGATCACGGCGGAATCCTCGGTCGGACGCGAATCCTTCACCTGCGTATCGAGACTGTTGCAGCTGGGACAACGCATCCGGGAGGACCTTTACTGGTAAATCGGGAAGCGATCGGTCAAAGCCTTGACGCGTTCCTTGATCGCGGCTTCCACCAGCGGCGCCTTGCCGTCCTGCGACTGCGCAATCGCGTTGAGCACCTCGGCGATCAGGCCGCCGACCTGCTGGAATTCGGCAACGCCGAAGCCGCGCGTGGTCGCCGCGGGCGTGCCAAGGCGAAGCCCCGAGGTGACAAACGGCTTTTCCGGGTCGAACGGAATGCCGTTCTTGTTGCAGGTGATCGCCGCGCGCACCAGCGCCTTCTCCGAGACGTTGCCCTTCAGGCCCTTGGGCCGGAGATCGACCAGCATCAAATGGTTGTCGGTGCCGCCCGAGACGATGTCGAAGCCGTGCGCGCGCATCGATTCCGCCAGCGCCTTGGCATTTTCCACGACATTCTTCGCGTAGATCTTGAAGTCCGGCCGCAGCGCCTCGGCGAACGCCACCGCCTTGGCCGCGATCACATGCATCAAGGGGCCGCCCTGCAGGCCCGGGAAGATCGCCGAGTTGAATTTCTTCGCCAGCGCCTCGTCATTGGTGAGGATCAGGCCGCCGCGCGGGCCGCGCAGCGATTTATGCGTGGTGGTGGTGGTGACATGGGCATGCGGCACCGGCGAGGCATGCACGCCGCCGGCGACGAGGCCGGCGAAATGCGCCATGTCCACCAGCAGATAGGCGCCGATTGAGTCGGCGATGTCGCGAAAGCGCTTGAAATCCCAGGGCCGCGAATAGGCCGATCCGCCCGCGATGATCAGTTTTGGCCGGACCTGCTCGGCCTGTTTCGCCACCGCGTCCATGTCGATGAGCTGGTCCTCGCGCCGTACGGTGTAATGCACCGCCTTGAACCATTTGCCGGACAAGTTGACGGGCGAGCCATGGGTGAGATGCCCGCCGGCGGCGAGATCGAGCCCCATAAACGTGTCGCCGGGCTGCAGCAGCGCCAGAAACACCGCCTGGTTCATCTGGCTGCCCGAGTTGGGCTGAACATTCGCAAAGCCGGCGCCGAACAGCTTTTTGGCACGCTCAATCGCCAGGGTCTCGGCGACGTCGACCCACTCGCAGCCGCCATAATAGCGATGGCCCGGATACCCTTCCGCATATTTGTTGGTCATCACCGAGCCCTGCGCTTCCAGCACCGCGCGGCTGACGATGTTTTCGGACGCAATCAGCTCGATCTCATGGCGCTGCCGGCCGAGTTCGCCCTTGATCGCCGCGGCGATTTCCGGATCGGCCTCGGCGAGCGTAGCCGAAAAGAACGAGTCGGGCGTGGAAGCAGTCTTGACGCTCGCAGATGAAGCGCTGGTCGGAGGGGTCATCGGCAAAATATCTCCACCGCCGCAACCGCTTAGGCGGGCTACGGACGGTCATGGGTGGCGGTCGGAAGCGGTTTTGCCGGGATACCACATCGGCCGGAAAGCGCCAAGCCGTTGCGGTGGAAGCCTGATATTTATGCAAGATATGGTGGGGACGGGGGCACAAGGTACCCGTGTCCCGGGCGCGATGCAGCGCTCAGCGTTGCTTCGCAGAACCGGGACCCATCGACTTCGTAGAAGGGGTGGATCCCGGGTCAGCAGCGCACCATTCGCTTCGCTCATGCTGCACTGCGCCCGGGAAACGAGACCAACGCTTTCGACACCCCAATTTCCCCTACGTCGCAAACCGGTACGCCCCGCCCTTCCCGACCGAGCGCTGGAACGCCGGCCGCGCATGCATGCGCGATAACCAGCCCGCCAGATTCGGATACGGGGCGAGCCTGTCGAACACCTTTGCCATCTCGCCGACAAAGCTCATCTGGATGTCGGCGCCGGTCAGCGCCGGGCCGACGAAGAACTCGCGGCCCTGCAACGCGGCATCGACATAGCCGAGATGATTGGCGATCTCGCTGTCGATCCGCGGATGCAGCGGCGCGCCCGCCTCTTTCAGGCGGGACACGTAGAGATTGAGCATCAGCGGCAGCATTGCCGAGCCTTCCGAATAATGCAGCCACTCGTGGTAGGCTTCATGGTCGGCGCTGCCGGGCGCCGGCATCATCGCCCCCTTGCCGTAACGGCGGATGATGTAATCGACGATCGCCCCGGATTCCGCGATCCGGATATCGCCGTCGATGATCACGGGCGACTTGCCGAGCGGATGTACCTGCTTGAGCTCCGGCGGCGCCAACCTCGTCGTGGCGTCGCGCTGATAGCGCTTCATCTCATAGGGCGTGCCGAGCTCTTCGAGCAACCACAGGATCCGCTGTGAGCGGGAGTCGTTGAGATGATGAAGCGTGAGCATGAGGTTTCCTCGGGGTTCTTGTTGAGATCTCGAGGTTTATCAGACGCGATTGGCCAAGGGCAGCGACTTGCGACGGTGATTTGCGGGCGAAAGCGATCCATCCCGCCACCAAGTGAAAGAATGAATTGCTTCGTTCGCTCTCGCAATGACAGCGGAGATATGCTGGCGCTGCATCACCCGTCATTGCGAGCGCGAGCGAAGCAATCCATCAGGCCGGCCGGCTAGAACTGCCGGCCTTCGCGGACCGAGCCGTGCGGCACGCTTTCACGGCTGGGCCGGGTTTCAAGTGCCAGCCGCACCTCCCTGGCGCACATGAGCGCCCGGCGGATATTTCGATCTTCCGAACCGATATCGAACGTAATCAGCCGATTGCAATGCTGACAGTTGGTTTGAAACCCGTCGCGGATTCGCTGCGCCCGCTCCCGGAATACCTGCGCGCATTTCGTGCATCTTATCTTGACCTTTTCGTCGATCACGAAATGCCCCTGGCCGACCCGGCATTGTCGAATGCCACGCCGATCCGCCTGTCGCCGCGCCAGATGATGTGGCAATGCTGACGCTCATGACGGGATATGATCAGTAGCGTGACCTCATGAGGGATACCGAGCGGGGTTGCGACCTCGATCCCCGCGCCGAGCAGGGAGAGATTTCTGATGGTGCAATCGACCACGGCGCCGTCGAACTCGATCGATCCGGCCTTGAAAACCCGCGTCCTCGGTATCGCTCGCCGCTCTTCCATTTTGGTGGTTTAGGCCGGAAGTCTGAGGACCGGGTCAACGCCGACATTCAAACCGGGCTGTATCGAACAACGATTTGATAACCGAAAACGCCGATGGCAGCTTCCATGGCTGCGCCGGTCAGAGGTCGATCAGGTAGCAGGCTTCGAACTCGGTGATCGCCTGGTTCGCCAGCCTGATCCGGTTGGATTCGCCGCGCCGAAACCGCTGCGCGATGATTTCCAGAAGCCGCTCGTTGCACTCAAAGGTATCGGGGATGGCGCCGGTCCTGCGAAGGTAGCCGGCCGCGATCGCATAGGCATCGCTGACAACCTCGAGATTCATCACCCGCGGTCCGCGCGTGACCAGCATGTTCCGGCTCTCCTCCGATCCGGACTGATAAAGCGCGCGCGCCCACGCCGGTTCCCGCCTTCGGGAAACTATTTTGCGGTGACGCAAACAAAAAGCGCACCGGGCCGGAAAACCCGACCCGATGCGCTTTGCGAAGCCTCGCCGGCCGCCGGTCTTCTGAGACGCCGGATTGACCAGGTTGGCGATCGAAATTCTCAGAGCCGATACAGGATCTGGTCGGTCCAGAACCGCTCGAGCCGGTGCAGCGACTTGTTCAACGTCGCGAACTCCTCGTTCGAGATGCCGCCGACCTGCTCAACGGTCTTGACGTGCTTCTGATAGAGCGCGTCGACGATGCGGCGGATTTCCTGACCCTGCGCGGTCAGGCGGATGCGGACCGAGCGGCGATCGACGCGCGAGCGCTGATGATCGAGGAAGCCCAGCTCGACGAGCTTCTTGAGGTTGTAGGAAACGTTGGAGCCGAGATAGTAACCGCGCGTGCGCAGCTCGCCCGCGGTCAGTTCCTTGTCGCCGATGTTATAGAGCAGGAGCGCCTGCACCGAGTTGATGTCGGCGCGGCCACGGCGATCGAATTCGTCCTTGATGACGTCGAGCAGGCGGCGATGCAGCCGTTCCACCAGCGTCAATGCTTCGAGGTAGAGCGGCTGCACGGGAGCTTGACCGGCAGCGCGATCGGCGGTTTCCACCGCCGTTGCAACGGCTTTCATCATGACACTTCCCCTGTTGTCGTTTTATCGACTTATTCGACGAAACTTCTGTCCCGCCTGATAGCCTCAACTTAAGGGGGCGGCTTGAAGATCAGCTTAAATAAGAGAATAAAGAGATCATGAATTTAAGACAGTGAATCGCCGATTAAGCCCATGGATAAAGGGCTTTTCGCAACTTTTCATTGAGGGTGCGAAGCCTCTGTTCACGCTTCGTCTGCGTCCCCTGTTACATTCCAAAACAGCCTGGCTCGAATTCGAAACGTTCGCGTAACAGGTGTGGCGCAACCCTTTACGGTGAGCGAAGGGTTACCGCCGAACCTGTGCAAAGCGGGTCTGCAATCGCCGGGTGATTTCTGCACGCACGGAAATTGGCGGCACGAGCCCGGAAAAAAACCGGTCGCAGGCGCTATGGCGGGCGTTCGCGCGCGGCCATCCACGCCAGCACCAGATACGTCGCGAGCATCAAGGCTTCGAGCGCGACCACCGTCAGGCTGCCGCCGTAGATTCCCGGAAACATCAGCTCGATCACCGCCATCGACACGACGGTCGTGAGCCAGACCACCGCGCCCCACGGCGTCGCCAGCCATAGACCGACGGCGGCCACGAGTTCGATCACGGCGAAATAGACGGTCGCGGTTTGCCAGGGCATCGACTGGTTTTCGAACGCCTCCTCCTCGCCGCCGATGAAGCCCGTCACCTGCGCCCAGTGGTAGAGGCCCTGGGCGATCGAGATCACCGCCATGATGCGCAGGAAGAGCACCAGCCGCCGCGTCCACGCATTGTCATCGGGCTCGACGCGACCGGACGCCATCGCCGCCGACATGGCATTGTCCCGTGATGGGTCGCGCGCGGAGCTGTCAGACATGCGAATAGGAGCTCATAGGCCAGGTGGATGTCCTCATGGGGCGGAGTCTTGGCCCGCCGGCGAGCTAAAATCAATCGCAGTTACGGCAGATTGTTGCGGCAGATCATGACGGAGCCGATCCAAGATGCTAGGATTGAAACAGATCAAGGCCGGCCGGCCGTCGAGGAGTACCCCCATATGGCGATCAAATTCGGGCGTCCGATCGAAATGCGCGACGCGGCGCGGCGGCAGACCACCCTCGCCTCGCCGCCGCTCGACCTGACGGTTCGCCCGCGCCGCAACCGCAAGGCCGAGTGGGCGCGGCGGCTGGTGCGGGAAAACGTCCTCACCTCGGACGATCTGATCTGGCCGCTATTTGTCGTCGACGGCCACAACGCCCGCATTGCGGTCGCCTCGATGCCCGGCGTCGACCGCATCACCGTCGACCAGGCGGTGCGCGACGCCGAGCGCGCCATCAAGCTCGATATCCCCTGCATCGCGCTGTTTCCTTACACCGAGCCCAGCCTGCGCGATGCGCAGGGCTCGGAGGCGCTCAACCCCGAAAATCTCGTCTGCAAATCGGTGCGCGCGATCAAGCAGGAATTTCCCGACCTCGGCGTGCTCTGCGACGTAGCCCTCGATCCCTTCACCAGCCACGGCCATGACGGGCTGATCGAGGACGGCAAGATCCTCAACGACGAGACGGTGGCGGTCCTGGTGCGGCAGGCGCTGGTGCAGGCCGAGGCCGGCTGCGACGTCATCGCACCTTCCGACATGATGGACGGCCGGGTCGGCGCGATCCGCGAGGCGCTCGACGATGCCGGTTTCGTCGACGTGCAGATCATGGCCTATGCGGCGAAATATGCCTCCGCCTTCTACGGCCCGTTCCGCGACGCCATCGGCTCGGCCAAGACACTGACAGGCGACAAGCGCACCTATCAGATGGACAGCGCCAATTCCGACGAAGCCTTGCGCGAAGTCGAACTCGACATCGCGGAAGGCGCGGACATGGTGATGGTGAAGCCGGGCATGCCCTATCTCGACATCGTGCGGCGGGTGAAAGACACCTTCGCGATGCCGACCTTCGTCTACCAGGTGTCCGGCGAGTACGCGATGATCGCGGCGGCCGCCGGCCACGGCTGGATCGACGGCGACCGCGCGATGATGGAGAGCCTGCTGGGGTTCAAGCGCGCCGGCGCCGACGGCATTTTGACTTATTTCGCGGCCCGGGCGGCGGAAAAGCTGAAGGCGGGCGGCTGACGAAGACGCGAATGGCGAGTAGCGAGTGGAGGTTCTTATTTGCTATTCGCCACTCCCTATTCGCCATCCAATCCTCCGGCCCCCGAATCGCCGGAATGTTGCGGCTTGTTAATGATCGCCGGACCTTGCGGGCGGGCCCGCGGTTCCCATCTGCTGCACCGGACATCAAGTCGGAGGGCTGATCATGTCTTACAGCGGTTCGGGCGATACCGGCGGCCATGCCTGGCGCAGCGACGACGGGGTTCCGCCGCATGCATTCGATCCCTTGTCGCAGCCGGAATTGTTTCGCGGCTTGCTGACACGGCGGGTTTTTGCGTTCCTGATCGACCTCGTCGTGCTGTCAGTCCCGGTGATCCTCGGTTACCTCTTCATCGCCCTGTTCGGCCTGATCACGCTCGGGCTCGGCTGGGCGCTGTTCTGGCTGGCGTGGCCGGCCACGGTGATCTGGGCGGTGGTCTATTACGGCACCTCGATCGGCGGGCCGCATTCGGCCACCATGGGCATGCGCGTGATGGATCTGGAACTGCGCACCTGGTACGGCGCGCCGGGCTATTTCGTGCTCGGCGCCACCCATGCCGTGCTGTTCTGGGTGTCGATCTCGTTCCTGACGCCGCTGGTCCTCTTGGTCGGTCTGTTCAACAGCCGCCGCCGGCTGTTGCACGACATCATCCTGGGAACCGTGGTTATCAACAGCTCGGTGCGACCCCAGGTCACGCCGGCGGCGCGCAGCTATTGAATCCGGCCAAACCGATTGACCGTCAGCCTCCGCGGCGCGATGCTATGCGCGGCTGCTTCGGAGGCCTGACGATCTGACGTGACCCAGCATTCGCGCGACACCCCGCAATTCTACCTGACAGCGCCTTCGCCCTGCCCCTATCTGCCGGGCCGGCACGAGCGCAAGGTGTTCACGCATCTGGTCGGCGACAAGGCCGGCGACCTCAACGACCTCTTGACCCATGGCGGCTTCCGCCGCAGCCAGTCGATCGCCTATCGCCCGGCTTGCGACCAGTGCCGGGCCTGCGTGTCGGTGCGCGTGGTTGCCAACGAATTCCGGCCCTCGCGCAATTTCCGGAAAATTCTGGCGCGCAACGTCGACATCGTCGGCGAACAGCGCAGCGCGGTGCCGACCTCGGAACAATATTCGGTGTTTCGCGCCTATCTCGACAAGCGCCATCGCCACGGCGGCATGGCCGACATGACCGTGCTCGACTACGCGATGATGGTGGAAGACAGCCATGTCGAAACCCGCATCATCGAATACCGCAAGCGCGGCGTCGACAGCGGCATCACCGGTCGCGGCGAGGATCTGATCGCGGTGGCGCTGACCGACGTGCTGAGCGACGGGCTGTCGATGGTCTATTCGTTCTTCGAGCCGTCCGAGCGCAGCCGCTCGCTCGGCACCTTCATGATCCTCGACCACATCGCCCGCGCCCGCAGGCTGGGGCTTCCCTACGTCTATCTCGGCTACTGGATCGCCGGCTCCAGGAAGATGGACTACAAGGGCCGCTTCCTGCCGCAGCAGCGGCTCGCGCCGTCAGGCTGGCTGCGGGTCGATGCCTCAGGCGAAGTGCCGTCGGAGCCGCAGGATTAGATGGCGAATAGCGAGTGGCGAATAGCGAACAGGGAAACCTTCCATTCGCTATTCGCTATTCGCTACTCGCTATTCGCATCTCCTTCACCCCATCACAAAATCGAACACCAGTTTCGCGTTCAGCGCGATGATGACCGCCGCCGTCAGCGCCGCCAGCGCCGTCAGCCAGCGCGGCGCGGTGAACGGACCCATCTTGGCGCGGCTGGCGGTGAACATCACCAGCGGCACCACGGCGAACGGCAGTTGCAGACTGAGCACCACTTGACTGAGGATCAACAACTGCCCGGTCGCCTTCTCGCCGGCCCAGATCGTCACCACCACCGCCGGCACGATCGCGATTGCGCGCGTCACCATCCGCCGCAGCCAGGGCGCGATGCGCAAATTGATGAAACCCTCCATCACGATCTGGCCTGACAGCGTCGCGGTGATGGTGGAATTCAGCCCGCAGCACAGCAATGCGATCGCAAACAGCGTCGGCGCCATGGTCGAGCCGAGCAGCGGGGCGAGAAAGGAATGCGCCTGGTCGAGTTCGGCGACGTCGGTCTTGCCGGCGCGATGGAACGTCGCCGCGGCGAGAATCAGGATCGAGGCGTTGATGACGAGCGCAAGGCACAGCGCGATCGAGGAATCGATGGTCGCGAGCTTGATCGCCTCGCGCCGTTCCTCGATGCCGGGGCCATAGGCGCGGGTCTGCACCAGGCCGGAATGCAGGTATAGATTATGCGGCATCACGGTCGCGCCCAAAATACCGAGCGCGAGGTAGAGCATCTCGCGGTTGCGCAGGATGTCGGTGGACGGCGCAAAGCCGCGGATCACCGCGCCCCAATCGGGATCGGCCATCGCGATCTGGATCGCGAAGCACGCCGCGATCACGCCCAGCATCGCCACCACGAAGGCCTCGATCCAGCGGAAACCGAACGCCTGCAGCGCCAGGATCAGAAACACGTCGGCCGCGGTGATGATCACGCCGATCTCGAGCGGAACGTGAAACAACAGATTGAGGCCGATCGCGGTGCCGATCACCTCGGCCAGGTCGGTCGCGGTGATCGCGATCTCCGCCGACAGCCACAGCGGCCAGGCCACCCAGCGCGGATAGGAATCGCGGCAGGCCTGCGCGAGGTCGCGACCGGCGCCGACGCCAAGCCGCGTGCACAGCGATTGCAGCACGATCGCCATCAGATTGGACAACAGCGCCACCGTCAGCAGCGCATAGCCGAATTTGGAACCGCCGGCGAGCGAGGTCGCCCAGTTGCCGGGATCCATGTAGCCGACGGCGACCAGATAGCCAGGGCCGAGGAACGCCAGGAGCTTGCGCCAGACCGATGCGTCCCTGGCGGTCCCGACCGACGCGAACAGGCCCATGAGCGACGGCTCGCCGCGTGCCGTGCGCCAGCCGGAGCCCTCCGGCGGCGGGCTGGCAACGGTCTCTGGGAACGCATCCGGGGTCAAATCGGGCGATCGGGCATCCATTTCGCCATCATGACGGAAATTGAATTTATTGCAACTCATTTGCAACTGCATCTGGCTGGGCGGCCTGGCCCGTCGCGCCTGCTGTCGGGAAGCGGGTGGGTTTGACGGCCTTGAAGCTCGACAGTGGCAATCAACCGGATCTCGGGGAATTCCGCCATGCCCGCCTTCAACACGCCTCGGCTGCCCGCAACCTTCAACCGCCTCGCCTGGTCCAACCTCGCGGCGCAGTCGGCCGAGCAGGTCGCGCTGGCCGCCGCTCCCATTGTCGCGGTGCTGCTGCTTGGCGGCGGCGAGGGCCAGACCGGGCTATTGCAGACGGTGTTGACGCTGCCGTTCATCCTGTTCGCGATCCCCGCCGGCCAGCTCGCCGACCGCATCTCGCGGCGCTGGCTGATGG
>NZ_JBAVNZ010000277.1:0-24842 GCF_049691595.1 Bradyrhizobium sp. | reverse complement strand
CTCATCCCGATTGCGGCGATGCTGGGCGGGCTCGCGGGATTGCTGGTGGGTTTCCCGACCTTCCGCCTGCAGGGACACTACTTCGCGCTGGCGATGCTCGCCTACCCGTTGGCCATCCTCTACGTGTTCGAATGGCTGGGCTTCCAGGAAGTCACCCTGCCGATCAAGCGCGACAATCCCATCGCCTACATGCAATTTTCCGATCCGCGTCTCTATACGCTGCTGGCGCTGGCGATGATGATTGGAACGATCCTGCTCACGAGGATCGTCGAAAAATCGCGATTCGGCATGGCCCTGCTTGCGATCAAGCAAAATGAGGCTGCCGCGGAAGCCGCGGGAATCAACACACTGGCCTGGAAACTGCGCGCCATCACCATGAGTGGAGCGATCGCCGGAGCGATCGGCGGATTCTACGCCGTCGTTCTGCTGGTGGTGACGCCGCAGTCGGTCTTCGGCATGCTGGTGTCCGCACAGGCGCTGACGGTCGCCATGTTCGGCGGCGTTGGAACGGTCTGGGGGCCGGTGATCGGATCGGTGATCCTGATCCCGCTTGCCGAAACGCTCAACGCCGAAGCGGGCTCGCGCTTTCCCGGCATTCAGGGGGTAATTTTTGGCCTGGCGATCATATGCGTCATCCTTGTCGCCCCGGAGGGTTTGTTCTGGAAGTTTCGCGATTTCCTGCGCAAGCGGCCGCCGCCGCGAGATGCGGCGACGCCGAGCGCGCCAGCTCTTCAGCTCGCCGCCACCATCCCCGCCGCGCCAACGCCGTCGCGTTCGAAGCAATCCCGGGGGTCAGGCGATGTCGTCCTTGAGGTGCGCGAGCTGTCGCGCTCGTTCGGTGGCTTGAAAGCCGTCCAGGACGTCAGTTTCAAGCTGCGGCGAAACGAGATCCTTGGAATTATTGGTCCCAACGGGGCCGGCAAGACCACGGTATTCAACCTGCTGAACGGATTCATGCGGCCCGACAACGGCGAAATTCTCATTGATGGCCGCGAGATGTCGGGCCGCAAGCCGCACGAACTCTGTGAGGCAGGCATCGGCCGAACCTTCCAGATCATGCGCCCGTTCCCGCGCATGTCGATCTCGGACAATGTCGTGGTGGGCGCCTATGTCCGCGCCGGGACCGACGCCAAGGCCAGACAACTGGCAGCCGAAGCGATCGCCCGCGTCGGCCTGTCGGATATCTCCGAGCGTATCGCCCGCGAACTCACGACCAAGGAATTGCGGCTGATGGAGCTCGCCCGCGCGCTGGCCGGGCAGCCGCGCATCCTGTTGCTCGACGAGACGCTGGCGGGCCTCGGGCATGACGAGGCCAACGAGGTCGTCGCGGTGATTCAGCGGCTCGCCCGCGACGGCATGACGATCGCCATCATCGAACATACGATGCAGGCCATGGTCCGCCTGGTCGACAGTTTCCTCGTGCTCGATCATGGCGCCGTGATTGTCGAAGGAGAACCGGAAGCTGTCACCCGGGATAGCCGGGTGATCGAGGCTTACCTCGGCAAGAAATGGATGGCCCATGCTCCGCATTGAAGGGCTGACCGCCGGCTATTCGGCAATCCCCGTCCTGAACGGCGTCTCGATCAAGGTCGAACAGGGTCAATTCGTTGCCATCGTCGGGCCGAACGGCGCCGGCAAGACCACCCTCTTCAAGACAATTTCCGGGATCGTGCGTCCAAGCGCCGGAGCGATCACATTCGAGGATATCGACCTCTTGTCCGTCCGGCCGGCGCGACGCGCGCATCTCGGCATCGCCCACATCCCGGAAGGACGCCAGGTTTTTCCCTCACTCACGGTGATGGAAAATCTGGAAATGGGCGCGATGACGGAGGCCGGCCGACGCGACTGGAAGGGCAATATCGAGCGCATCTTCGAATGGCTGCCCGTGCTTGCCGAGCGCCGCGGTCAGTTCGCGGGAACATTGTCCGGCGGACAACAACAGATGCTGGCCATCGGCCGCGGGCTGGCGTCCTCGCCCAAACTTCTGATGCTGGATGAACCCTCGATGGGCCTGGCGCCGGCGGTTGCTGATTTCATCTTCGAACGGCTGATCGAAATCCGGCGGCAATCGAACCTGACGATCCTGCTGGTCGAGCAGCGCGTGGCGGAAGCCCTGGAGTCCGCCGATCTCGGCTACGTTCTCGAGGCAGGCCGCGTCGTGCTCGAAGGCAACAATCAGACGTTGCGGGCGGACGACCGTGTGCGCAAGGCCTATCTCGGCATGTAACAAAATCATCAACCAATGAACCAATCGGGAGGACAAAAAATGAAGCAGGGCAGGATAGCGAAGACATCGGTGACACGGCGAACCGTGCTCTCTGGCGCAGCCGCCATCGGACTATCGACGGTGGCGCGGGCGCAGCAACCGGCCGAGGTCAAGGTCGGCCTGATCGTGCCGCTTTCCGGCATCTATACCCGTCCGGGTCAGGTGATGCGCATGGGCGCGGAGATCGGCATCGAGCACATCAACGCGCAAGGCGGCATCAAGTCGCTCGGTGGCGCCAGGCTGAAGCTCGTCGTGATCGACTGCGGGGACACCACGGAAAAGGCCAAGAACGCGGCGCAGCGCATGGTGGCGCAAGAGACCGACCTCGTCGCGGCGACCGGCTCGTATCTCAGCTCCTTCACCCTGGCCGTGACCGAGGTGACCGAGCGCGCCGAATTGCCGATGCTGACGCTGTCCTATTCGGATTTGTTGACCGAGCGCGGCTTCAAATTCATCTTCCAGACCGCAGCACCCGCGAGCCGGCAGTCGGAACTCGGCCTGCCCGAATTGATGAAGCTTGCCGAAGCCGCATCCGGCAAACGTCCCAAGACAGTGGCAATGCTGATGGACAATACGGCAACATCGGTTGCGACCGCCAAGGCACTCAAGGAAAGGATTTTTGCGCAGGAAGGCCTGCAGTTGGTGGTGGAGGAAGTCTGGACGCCGCCGCTGTCCGACGCCACCCCGCTGATCCAGAAGGTTCGCTCAGCCCGTCCCGATCTTCTGCTGTTCATGCCGAACGCCATATCGGACGCCAAACTCGGCCTGGAAAAGATCAACGAATTCGGGCTCGGTCAGGGCAAAATTCCGACGGTCTCCTTCAGCATTACGATCGCAGAACCCGACATGCTGCAAAGCGTCAGTCCCGACGTCGTTCAGGGCATCATGACGATCGTCGCCAATTGGGGCTCGAAGGGCCAAGAGGATCTGATCAACGAGCTGAAGGCGAAATACAAGGAACCCTGGATGACGCAGAACGTCATCTCGACCTATGGCGATATGTGGCTGATGAAGGCGGCGCTGGAGAAGGCCGGCAAGGCCGACCGTCGCGCCGTGGCGGAGGCGTTCCGCACGATGGATGGCGGCCCTTCGAAACATTACCCCGGCGGCCAGCTCAAGTTCGACGAAAAGGGCCGCCGTGTCGGCGCCGGCGTCGTGATCGTGCAGTGGCAGTCCGGAGTGCCTGTGACCGTATTTCCGCCAGACCTTGCGCTGGCAGCGCCGTTCTGGCCGAAAAAAACCTGAATCGAACCTGTCTGCCAACCTCGAGGAGCCATCGTCATGAACAAGATCACGCGGCGTGCACTGCTCGCCGGAGTCTCGATCGGATTGCTGCCGTTTCGGGCATGGGCCCAACAGCCCTCCGAGGTAAAGGTCGGGTTGCTGGTGCCAATCTCCGGCCTCTATGCGCGCCCAGGAGCCGTGATGCGGGAGGGCGCCGAGATGGCGGTAGATCATATCAATGCGCAGGGCGGCATCAAGTCGCTCGGGGGCGCCAAGCTCAAGCTGGTCGTGCTCGATTCCGGGGATACGACGGAGAAGGCAAAAAATGCGGCGCAGCGCATGGTCGCACAAGAGCCCGATCTGGTGGCGGCGAGCGGTTCATATCTGAGCTCGTTCACGCTCGCGGTCACCGAGGTCACGGAGCGGGCCAGTCTGCCGGTTCTCACCCTCTCCTACTCCGATCTGATCACCGATCGCGGCTTCAAATATGTATTCCAGACTTCCGCGACGGCGGGATCCCAGGCTAGGCAGGCCTTGCCGCAGATCGTGAAGCTGGCGGAAACGGCTTCGGGCAGAAAGCCCAAGACTGTCGCGATCATCACCGACAACACCGCTGCATCGGTTTCCTCGGCAAAGGCGATGCGAGACGGCCTGCTTGCCGAAAACGGGCTGCAACTGATCGCCGATGAAACCTTCACCCCGCCGCTCGCGGACGCCACCTCGCTGGTTCAAAAAGTCCGGTCGGCGAAGCCAGACCTTCTGTTCTTCCTGCCGACCGTGATTTCCGATGCCAAGCTGTTGCTCGAGAAGATGAACGAATTCGGCCTCGGCCAAGGCAAGATCCCGACGATCTCGTTCGGAATCGCGATCGCTGAACCCGACATGCTGCAGACCGTCAGCCCGGAATTGCTGCAGGGCGTGCTCACCTGCGTCGCAAGCTGGGGCGCCAGGGGTCACGAGGCGCTGATCGCCGAGCTGAAGACCCGTTACAAGGAGCCCTGGATGACGCAGAACGCGATTTCCACCTACGGCGACATGTGGGTGATCAAGGACGCGCTCGAGAAGGCCGGCAAGGCCGACCGGGTTGCGGTTGCCGACGCCCTGCGCTCGATCGACGCTGGTCCCTCGAAATATTATCCGCTTGGCGAGATCAAGTTCGACGAAAAGGGCCGCCGGGTCGGCGCCGGCATGACGATCGTGCAGTGGCAATCCGGCGTGCCGGTCACGGTATTCCCTCCGCAGCTGGCGCTGTCCCAGCCGTTCTGGCCCAAGAACTGACGCCGTCCCCGCGACCGCAAGGACAACTGGAACTCATCCATGGACAAGGCGACATACGACCGAGGCCTCAAGATCCGCAATAGCATCGTGCCGGCCGGCGTGGACGCTTTCCGAAACGCCCGGGAAATCTTCGCCGGGCTGGATCAGAAGAAATAGCCCGGGAGCCCGATCCAATGCTGAAGGGCAAATGGGCGCTCGTGACCGGAGCGACAGCCGGTCTCGGACTGGCCGTTGCAGAAAGCCTTGCCGGCGCGGGTGCCAATATCGTCGTGCACGATCTGGTCGAGCCGGCGCTGACGCGGGATCGTCTTCGGTCCCGCTTTGACGTGGAGGTGATAAGCGCTGCCGCTGATCTGTCGCAGCGCCTGTCCATTGAGACCATGATGGCCGACCTGCTCGGCCGCCTCGACGCGATCGATGTTCTGGTGAACAACGCGGTGGTCCGGCATTTTGCTCCGATCGAGCAGTTTGCACCGGAACGATGGGATGAAGCGCTGGCCGTCAATCTTTCGGCGCCGTTTCATCTGATCCGCCTGGCGCTGCCGGCCATGAAGACGCGCGGCTGGGGCCGCATCATCAACATGGCCTCGATCTATTCGACCCGGGCCGTCGCAGATCGCATCGACTACGTCACGACCAAGACCGCCATCCTTGGCATGACCCGCGCAGTTGCGATCGAGACGGCAAACAGCGGAATCACCTGCAACGCGCTCAGCCCGGGCACGCTGCCGACACCGGCCATTCAAGCAAGGATTGCATCGATGGCTGCGACCGAAGGCCGTTCGATTGACGCGTCGACGCGCGATTATCTGGCGTCACGCCAGCCGACCGGCAGATTCGTCGCCATGGAAGGCGTTGGAGCGATGGTGGTCTTCCTGTCGAGCCCCGCCGCACAGGACATCACGGGCGCTGCCCTGCCGATCGATGGAGGCTGGTCCGCCGCTTGAGCGCAAACGATCGAGCCGCGCCATGTTCAGATTGCCGAGATGATGATTCTGCCCGTAAATCGCGACTGAAGCAGTGCGGCGGCGACCGTGGCAGCAATCCTGCCCCGGGCCGTTGCGAATGACGGAACGAAGGCGATAGACAATGGACAAACACGCTGAATTGCAGTCCACGCTGCGGATTGAGGACGTTCCAACTGTCCGCTCAATGGTCGCGCAAAAGCTGCGCGAAGCGATCATGGCCGGGACCTTGAAGCCGGGCCAACGCCTGATCGAACGCGAGCTTTGCGAGAAGACCGGCGTCAGCCGGCCGTCGATTCGCGAGGCACTTCGGCTGCTGGAAGCCGACGGTCTCGTCAGCACGGTCCCCCATCGCGGTCCCGTTGTCAGCACCATCAGTCTTGAAGAAGCAAAACAGCTCTACGCGGCACGTGCCGTTCTCGAAGGATTTGCCGGACGTGAATGTGCACGTCTGCGCGATCCCGCCGTCGTGCGCAGGATCGGAGATGCTCTCGCCAGGTTGAAGGCTGCGTTCGCCGAAACCGACTTGATGGCGGCGCTTGAAGCCAAAACCGAGTTCTATGCGGCGCTGATCGGCGGTTGTCAGAATACCTTCATAGAGCGAATGCTTCGGCCGCTTCACGACCGAATTACGCTATTGCGAATTACCTCGATGTCTCAGCCAAAACGGATCAACAGGAGTCTGCGCGAGATCACCGCGATCTGGCGCGCGATCCAGAATGGCGATCCCGACCTCGCCGAACGGTGCTGCGTCGATCATGTGACGGCGGCGGCGGTGGCCGCACTCAGCATGATCGAACGATCATCCGCAGCAAAGGAAAAAGCAACCGCGGATCAATAGCTGGTCCCTGCTCTGACTCCCCTTCTTTTGCGCGATGAATGCCAACCTCGCGTCAGGCGTTCGGCTCGACGTCAAGCCGGACGACAATACCTTGCAACTCCGGGGTTGGTGCCGGATAGCGCGTCATCACCAGCGGATCGTGACCGGGAACGATGTGCTTGCGGGTGGGCGCGCCGGCGACAAGCATGTCGAAGGCCTCGAGCATCTCGCCGACATGGAACGCGGTGGTGAAAGGCCGGCCGCTCTCCATATTCTCGTAGAAATGCGTGACATCGGAGGCGACCACGACCCAGCCACGCCTTGTATGCACCCGCACGAACTGCAGCCCCCGGGAGTGTCCGCCTGTGGGATGCAGGGTGATGCCCGGCGCGAGCTCCGCGGAACCGTTGTAGAGATTGACGCGGCCGGCGAAGTTGAGGCGCACCATGCCCACCACATCCTCCGGTTCGAACGAGTGCGCCAGACGCGGGTAGCGCATGTAGCGGCCGGTGGCGAAATGCATCTCCGGCTCCTGCAGATGGAACCGTGCCGCCGGAAAGCGATGGAAATTTCCGACGTGATCGTAATGCAAATGCGTGAGGATCACGTCTTTGACCCGCTCCGCATCGATGCCGAGAAGTCGCAAGGCATCGATGGGGCAACGCAGCAGCGTTCGCTTGCGTTTCGCCGCCGTCTCTGCCGTGAACCCTGCATCGATCACGAAGGTGCGTTCCGCAGATACTGCGACCCACAGAAAATAGTCCATCGGCATCGGACCGTCGTGTGGGTCACCTCCGATGAAATGCTCGCTGCGGTTGGCCTCCCGCGTCGCATAGCGGAGGGCAAAGAGTTCATACACCGGAAGCGAACTGGTCATGGTCACACCGTGAAGTCGAGGAACGCTGCCCGGCGAATCGAGATGAGGCCGCTGAATGATAGCCTCAATGCGATTACACCGTGTCTGACTTCAGCGGCATCGCGCTTCATCGCCGCCACGTAGCCTGGCCGGCGGCCGTGGTGGCCTCCCGGAAGCCATACCACGTCATCGGACACGACCCCTCCTGCCGCTTCCACGAAAGAAATTTCGGGCGAAAATCCGAACAGCAAGAATCCTATAAAACTTCGTTTTTTCAACAGCTTGATGACTGGTTGCGGGGAGGCGCAACCACCGAGACGGACATTCGCTGATGGCGGCCATCTGGAGTGAAGAATTATATTGGCCGTCCATCAAACCGGCAGCAGCTCACAGCGTCGATCCGCCGGACGAGGTAATCGCCAGGCGCCGCATCTTCAGGATTGAACAGGTGCTAGCCGCCGAGATAGGCCGCTCTGATGTGCCTGTCGTCGATCAATTCGCTGCCGCGGCCGGACAGCACGATTGATCCCGCTTCCATCAGATAGGCATAGTCGCACATGTCGAGCGCGGCATAGGCGTTCTGCTCCACCATCAGCACAGTCGTGCCGGACTCGCGGATGCCGTCGATGATCTCGAAGACCTGTTCGACGATATTCGGCGCCAGTCCGAGCGACGGCTCGTCGAACATCATCAGCTTGGGCTTGGACATGATGGCGCGGCCGATCGCCAGCATCTGCTGCTCGCCGCCGGAAAGCGTTCCCGCCACCTGGCGGCGACGCTCCGCCAGCCGCGGAAACTGCGTGAGCACGCGGTCGCGGTCGCTGGCGACTTCGGCGCTGTCGCGCCGCAGATAGGCGCCCATATCGAGGTTCTCCTCGACCGTCATGTCAGGGAATACTCGCCGCCCTTCCGGGCAATGGGCGATGCCGCGCGCCAGAATGTCGCGCGCCGAGCAGCGGGTGATGTCCTCGCCTTCGAACGTCATGCGGCCGGACGCCGATGGCAAGATGCCGGAAATCGAGCGCAGCGTCGTGCTCTTGCCGGCGCCGTTGGCGCCGATGAGCGCCACCAGCTGCCCCTGCTTGATCGACAGCGAAATGCCCTTGATGGCGTCGACCTTGCCGTAGCGGCAAACGAGATCGCTAATCTCTAGCACGTTTCCTGGCCCCCTGCCCGAGATAGGCGCTGATGACCTCCGGATTGCCTTGAATGGCAGCGGGCGGCCCCTCGGCGATGATCCGGCCGTAGTTCAGCACCACGATCCGGTCCGACACGCCCATCACCATCGGCATGTCGTGCTCGACCAACAGAATGGTGATGCCCAGGCCACGCAACCGGTCCAGCAGGTGCATGAACCGTGCTGTTTCCGTCGCATTCATTCCCGACACCGGTTCATCGAGCAGCAGCATCGCGGGGTCGGCAGCCAGCGCCAGCGCCACGCCGAGCAGCCGCTGTTCGCCATAGGCGAGCGCCCCCGCGAGTTCGCGCGCGCGGCGTTCGATCCCGACCAGCGCCAGAATTTCGGCGGCCCTCGCCTTCAGCTCGCTTTCGGACTCGCGCTCGCGCGGCAGCGCCAGCAGCGTGTCCAGCAATCGCGAGCGGCCGCGGCGGTGCAGCCCGATCATGACGTTCTCGAACACGCTGACGCTCTGGAACACACTGGTGCGCTGAAAGGTTCGCGCCAGCCCCAGCGACGTGACCTGGTGCGGCTTCAGATTGCTCAGCGACGATCCGCGGTAGCGAACCTCGCCCCTGGTGGGCTTCAGAAAGCCCGTGATGACGTTGAACGCCGTGGTCTTGCCGGCGCCGTTGGGCCCGATCAGGCTGACTACCTCGCCCTCGTTCACGACGAAATTCATGTCCGAGAGTGCGACCAGGCCGCCAAAATGAACCGCGATGTGTTCGATCGACAGCGCGGGGGCCGCTTGCGGGGAACGGGCCTGCATCATCGCACATCCTGCATCTTGGCCTCGTCGGCTGCGGCGGGAGCATCGGGTTCACCTCCTACGCCGAACCATTTCTCGATCGCGGGTACGATGCCCCGCGGCAGCACGAACACGATCAGGATCATGAACAGCCCGTACAGGATCCATTGAATCTCCGGGGCAGCGAACGACCGCGCCACCACCGGGATGAACCCGAAGATCAGGCCCCCGACGATCGGACCCGCCAGCGTGCCCTTGCCGCCGGTGATCACCATGATCACCATCGTGACCGTATAGAGAAACAGGAACACGTCGGGATCGATGATCTTCAGATAATGTGCGTACAGACTGCCCGCCGCGCCGGCGATGCCGGCGGAGACCACGGCGGCAAGCACGAGATAGCGCGTGACGTCGATGCCGACGGAAACCGCCAGCGATTCATTTTCCTTGAGCGCCACCATGGCGCGGCCAATCCGCGAATTCACCAGTCGACCGATGATCACATAGGAAGTCGCCACTACGCCGAGAACCAGATAGAAATTCGCCTGCTTGCCGTAGAACTCGAAATAGCCGAGGCCGGGCAGACCGAGCTTCATCGGCGGGATCGAGGTCAGTGCCAGCGGGCCCTGCGTCAATTCCACCCAGTTCAGCGCCACAAGCCGCACGACCTCGGCGAAGCTGACGGTGACGATGACGAAATAGGCGCCGCGAACCCGGAACGAGAGTTTGCCGACGATATAGCCGCAGAGGCCGGACCCCAGAACGGCCATGACGAAGCCGAGCCACACCGGCCATGGCTCGTGCACCACGCGATAGCCGCCGATCAGTTCGACATCAAACCCGAGCGACACCAGCGCGCTGGTGTAGGCGCCGATACCGAAGAAGGCGACGTGGCCGAGGCTGAGCTGGCCAGTGTAGCCCAGCAGCAGGTTCAGACTCATGGCCGCAATGATGAAGATGCCCGTGGTGACGAAGGCATTCAGAAGGTAGGGATCCCGCAGCCACATCGGCACCGATGCGGCTGCGAGCAATGCGATCCAGGGCAGAAGCCGCTTCATCCGATCCGCTCCGATCGCGCAAACAGACCGGTCGGCTTGAACAGCAGTACCGCGATGATGATCAGAAAGCCCATGGCGTCGCGGTAGCCGGAGGAAATATAGCCCGCACCGATTTCCTCCGCGAAGGCGAGAATGAATCCGCCGATCGTCGCGCCCCCGATGCTGCCGAGGCCGCCGAGGATAACGATTGCGAACGCCTTGAGCGACGCGATGTTGCCCATCTGCGGCGACACTACATAGACCGGCCCGAGCAGTGCGCCAGCCGCCGCGGCGAGACTGGAGCCGATGGCGAATGTCGCCATGTAGATCGCCTGAATGTTGACGCCCATCAGTGCCGCGGTATCGCGATCCTGGAAGGTAGCCCGCATCGCCTTGCCAAGCTTGGTGCGGTTGATGAGGAAATAGGCCACTGCGATCAGCGCCAGCGCCGCAAAGAACACGAACAGCCGCAGCCAGGACACCGAGAACGGTCCGATCACCAGCGGCGTTTCCGGAAACGGCGTGGCGACCGACTTTGCGACACCTCCCCAGACATATTGCTCGGCGTTCTGCATCACGATCATCGCGCCGATCATGATCAGCATGGTGGTATCGATGTCCGCCCCGCGCATCGGGCGCAGCAGCACGACCTCGATCAGCCCGCCGAGCACGCACCCGGCCAGGATCGCGATCAGCAGCGACAGGAAAAAATTGAAGCCAAGCAGAACGGCGATGAAGTAGACGAAATAGGCACCGAATGCGTAGAGTTCGCCGTGGGCGAAATTCACGATCCGCATGATGCCGAAGATCAGGGTCAGGCCGATCCCAAGCAGCGCATAGGTGCTGCCGAGGATCAGCATATTGATCATGTGCTGCAAAAATTCTGTCATCGAAACTTATCCGGGTCAGCCTTCGGCGCCCGCCAGGGATGGCCGGAACGTCGCAACGAGAGGTCACGGGCATCACGCCTGTCAGGAGCGATGCCCGTCGCAGACCCTCACAGCTTGGGCAGCACGACCTTCGCGTTGTCGACCTTGATCAGGTAGACGTTGGGCATGCTCTGGCCGCTTTCCTTGCCGGCCGGGCCCTGCTTCTCGAACTTGATCTTGCCGTTGAGGCCCATCAATTCGGTCTGCCAGAGCGCGTTGGTGATCGCCTCGGGTTCAGCCTTGCCTGCTTTCTCGATCGCGACGGCGATGGTGCGGATGCCGTCATAGCCGCGGAAGCTCTCGGTGGCGCCGGCGAAGTTGAAGCCGCGCTTCTTCCATTCGCCGAGGAAATATTTGGTGGCGGCGGGATTGGGCGTATCGTCCGGATACCAGGGCGCGAAGGTGGTCAGGTGATAGGTGCCATTGGCGGCGACGCCGGCCTGATCGATCAGCTGATCCGGATTTTGCGAGCCGCCGGTGGTGATGATCTGCTTCTTGATCCCGAGCGCGGTGGCCTGCTTCAGCAGCAAGGTGAGCTGCTCGACCGCCGTGGTCACCATGATCGTATCGGAATCCGTAGCCTTGATCTTGGACAGTTGCGCGCTCATGTCCTGAGCAGACTGGTCCATGGTCTCGACCAGCCCGACCTGAACATTGTCGGCCCTGAGGGTCTTGCCGAAATCCTCGGCCGAGCCGCGGCCCCAGTCATTGTTGATGACCAGGAAATCGGCCTTCTTGACCGACATCTTGGGGAGAATGTTCCTGAAGGCCGCGGCCTCCACCGCCGATGGGGGCGAGATGCGGAAAATATAGGGATTGCCGCTGGTGGTGATCTTGCCCGACGAGGAGGTCTCCACTACCATCGGCACCTTGTACTCGATCAGCTTCGGCATCACCGCGAGCGTCAGGCTGGAGCCCCAGGCGCCCATCATCACCGGAACCTTGTCGGCGGTGATCAGCTTCTCTGCGACCGCAGCAGCCTCGGTGGGATTGCTCTTGTTGTCCTCGATCACCAGCTCGATCTTCTTGCCGAGCACGCCGCCCTTGGCGTTGATTTCATCCGCCGCGATCTTCGCGCCGTTGACAACATAGGTTCCGGAAGCGGCGAACGGGCCGGTCAGCGGCTCATTGACGCCAATCTTGATGGTCTGGGCGACGGTCTGTCCGGCGAGACCCGCCGCCAGCAGCGCGGCGGCCGCCATTGTCGTGAAAAATTTCGTGTGGTTCGCCATCGTCTGTTTCCTCCGTGTGAATGCGGAATTCGCTGTTCTTTTCAAGCAAGCCTTGTGCCGGGTTGAGCCAGTTTCCTTTCCGTCCGCGGCTACAATCGTCTTATTATTAGTATGTTAGTATGATGTGCAATGGTCGTGCGGCGTCAAGTCTTCTCAACAGTCCGGCACGTTGACCGCGAGTCCTCCCCTCGATGTCTCCTTGTATTTGGCCTGCATGTCCGCTCCCGTATCGCGCATCGTCCGAATTACCTGGTCGAGCGTCACGTGATGCGACCCATCGCCGCTGAGCGCCAGCGACGCCGCGTTGATCGCCTTGATCGCGCCGAATGCGTTGCGCTCGATGCAGGGAATCTGCACCAGACCGCCGACCGGATCGCAGGTCATCCCGAGGTGGTGCTCCATGCCGATCTCCGCAGCATTCTCGATCTGCCGGTTGCTGCCGCCGAGCGCGGCCGAGAGGCCGGCCGCGGCCATCGAACATGCCACACCTACCTCGCCCTGGCATCCCACTTCGGCGCCGGAGATCGACGCATTCCGTTTGCAAAGCCCGCCGATGGCGCCGCTGGTCAGGAGAAAAGTCCTGATGCCGTCCGTCGATGCGTCCTGGCAGTGGTCGGCGAAATAGCGAAGTACCGCGGGGATCACGCCGGCGGCCCCGTTTGTCGGCGCGGTCACCACCCGCCCGCCCGCCGCATTCTCCTCGTTCACGGCGATGGCATAAAGGCTCGCATAGTCCATCGCCGGGACCGAATTGCGGATATTGCGGATCTCCGACGCCTGCAGTCGGGCATACAACGCGCGCGCGCGACGCTTGACCTTCAGGCCGCCGGGCAGCTCGCCATCGGTCCGCATTCCGCGGTCGATGCAGTCGAACATCACGGTGGTGAGACGGTCCAGGCGAGCGTCGATCGATGCCTCGTCCGCGAACACCGCCTCGTTCGCCCGCACCATCTCGGCAACCGAGAGACCGGAGCAGTCGCCCATCGCGATCAGCTCGGCGGCATCGGCGTAGTCGAACGGTATCGCGGCCTCCGATTTGGCAGTCGCTCCCGCCTCTCCTTCGCGTCGGATGAAGCCGCCGCCCAGCGAGTACCAGGTCTCGCGCTTCAGTTCGCGCCCGTTGCTGTCCTGGGCTGAGAAGCGGATCGTGTTCGGATGCACCGAGGCCGGCTCCTCGAAATTGAAATCGATGTCCTGCGCCGGATCGAAACCGATTGTCGTCCCGTCCGGCAGCACCAACTGCCTGGTCGCCGCGATCCGCGCGACGCGACGGTCGGCATCGTCAGGATCAATCGATTCCGGAGCCAGTCCCGCGAGCCCGAGCATGACCGCCTTGTCGGTGTGATGGCCCTTTCCGGTCCAGGCCAGGGATCCGAGCAGGGTGACTTGCAACCTGCCGAGTTGTCGACGCGCGTCCTCGTCAAGCGCCGACATGAACGCCGCCGCCGCCTTCATGGGCCCCATGGTATGCGAGGACGAAGGTCCGATCCCGATCTTGAACAGGTCGAAAACGCTGATCATGACGGTTGACCGGCCATGTTCGCTGCGATCGCTATTTCGCCTTCATCCGCGGGATGATCTCGCGGGCGATGATTTCGACCTGATCCATCCGGTACTTGTACGGGACGAAGATGATCTTCTGCACACCGACCGCGACATGGGCCTTCAACTGCTCGACGCATTCGTCGACCGAGCCCATGATCGCGCTCTCGCGCGAGCAGTCGCTGTGCTCGGGGAAATCCCACTCCTTGTTCAGCCAGTCCATCATTTCGTCGCGCACCGCCGCCCTGGACGGCCCGATCATGATCGGCAACTGCGATGCATTCAGCAGCGCTTCCGGATCCTTGCCGCCTTCCCTGGCGAAGGCACGAAGCTTGGCCCAGGATTTCGCGAAACTTTCAGGCGAATAGAAATAGGTCAGCCAGCCGTCGCCGGCGGTGGCAGCGCGCTGCAGAACCTTGTCGACATATCCTCCGATCAGGATCGGCATCCGCGGCTGCTGCAACGGCTTGGGGTACATCACGGCGGCGGAGATATCGTGCGCCATGTACTTGCCGTCGACCATCTTCTCGGTCCAGAGACGGTTGAGGATCTCGAGATTCTCGTCCATCAGCTTGCCGCGCTTGTTGAACGGAATGCCCATGGCGTCGAATTCGCGCTTGTACCAGCCGGAGGCCATTCCCATGATCAGCCGTCCGCCGGAAAAATGGTCCATGCTGGACAGCTGCTTGGCGAGGGCGACCGGATTGCGCAGCGGCAGCACCAGAATGCCGGTGCCGAGCTTGATCTTGCTGGTCCGCGCCGCGATCGCCGTCAGCGTCGTCAGCGAATCCAGAATCGGAAAATGCGGCTCGACGCCCAGCAGAATGTGATCCCAGACCCAGAGCGAGTCGTAGCCCAGTTCTTCGACACGCATGCCATAATCGACCAGCGCCCTGGCGTCCGGCATTTCGGGAAAGGCCGTGAAGTTGCGCGCGGCGATACCGTAGGTATTCGACAGCATGGTCATATTGCTTCCTCGTTTTCTCAAGCGATGAAGAGACGGTCGGGATCGAGCATCCGCAGCGTCGACAGTTCGTGCTCGGTCGGCGGTGCGGTGACGTTGAGCTGATCCTCGAAGATCAAATCGAAGCCGGTGTTGTCCTGAACCTGCTCCCGCGTGATGCCGGGGTTGAGAGCGAGAACCTTCATCCGCCGCGAGGTCTCGTCGAATGAAAACACCGCCAGCTCCGTGATCACCCGGAACATCCCGCCTTCAGGCAGCCCGCTTTCGGCGCGGGTCGTGCCGCCACGGATGTAGCCGGGGCTGGTGATGAAATCGACCTTGTCGACGAAGCGGCGTTTCTCGTGTTTCATCGCGACGATCATGTTGGTGAGGCTGGAAATGTCGTTGCCTCCGCCGGTTCCGGGCAACCTGGTCTTCGGCGATTCCGGATCGCCGATGAACGAGGAGTTCAGATTTCCGAACTTGTCGATCTGGGCGCCGCCCATGAAGCCGATGTCGACATAACCGCGCTGGAGCAGCAACAGCACGTCCGCGCTGCCCAGCACCATGTTGGCGCGCTTCGTGCATCGCTGGTCGTTGGTCGACGGCGGCAGCTTGCCCGGTTCGACGAAGGCGCCGATCACGCCGCCCTCGAACAGGATGGTCAGGCCGGGACAGCGCAGCCGCTGGGCCAGCGTCGCCGCCAGCAGGGGAACGCCGATGCCGGCGAACACCACCTGGCCTTCCCTGAGCTGGCGCGCGCTGAGGATCGCCAGCATTTCCGAAGCCGTGTGTCGTGACGCATCAGTCATCGAAAATGCTCCTGCCCCTGCGGCTCGCCGCGACGATTTCGTCGACACCGATCATCGAGAGGAAATCGTTCCAGCCGTTGGGTCCGTAGACGTGATCATCGAGGTATTTCTTCATTCCGCCGACCGGATCGCCGTTCACCTGCTTAACGTAGGCATCGAGATGATTCATCATCGGCTCGTAGACGCCGTAGCATTCGTGCGGCGCCGCGCCGAACGGCACCTCGACTACGGCGTCGACGCAGAAGAACGGGATCTTGGTCTGGTCCGGCGCACGCCGGATCTGGTCGTTGGAAACGATACGCTCGGTGGTCAGGATCACGCGGTTGGCGGCCATCGCGAGATCGATGTCCATGAATTGCAGGCCGTCGATCTGGGCGTTGCCATAGGCGTCGCAGCGCTGGACATGGATTAGCGCCACGTCCGGGTTGAGCGCGGGGACCAACAGCAGTCTCTCGCCGGTGAACGGGCAGTCGAATTCCTTGGCCTCCGGGCGCCGCTTGCCGACGTCGGATCCGAGCATCGAACGCATCGGCATGAAAGGTACGCCCATGGCACCGGCGCGAAAGCGCATGCCGACGCCCATGTGGCTCCACTCGTCGTAGCGGGCGTGACCACCCTCGATATGGTGACGCATCACCCTGGAAAGGCCCCAGAGGATACCCTGGGCAAACCAGCTCGATATGATGTGGTTGGAGGCGCCCGATCCCAGCAGCAGGTCGCCGTCGGTCGAGATGATGCAGCGCGAACAGCTCAGCTCCTTCTTGCGCGCCCGAATCAATTGCCAGATCAGGGCCATCGGCGTCCGCGACATGGTCGAGCCACCGATGCCGACGGAGGCGCCGTCATTGACGAAAGAGGCCGCCTCCTCCAGAGTCACCACCTTCTCGCGAAGGCTGCGGTCGCGCTGCGCCATATTCTGGCGCAATGTCTCGTATGGCTGGACCACGTCCCGATTTCGGACCACGCTCATGCTCTCGCCTTGCTTGAAGTGCCCGCCTCGTTCGATCCCGAGGCCTCGGCGTTGAATTCCTCGATCAGCGCGTCCCATTCCGGCAGGCTCGCAGCGATGCCGTCCCAGAACGACTGCGACCGGCGACGCTCGAAATCCTCGACACTGACGCCCTGCTGTTCGACCCAGGTGTAGTAGCCGAGGTTGAAAATCTGCCGCCGCAGTTGATCCGTGAGCTCCATGACGTTGTCGGCCGCGACCGAGGTCAGGCAGGAACCGAACACCTCGCCGGCATTGACCTCGTCGAACGATCCGCCGAAATGCCTGGCCCGATACTCGTCGCGCTCGCTGTCGTAGAGCGATCCGCTGTCGGTCGCGACCGTGACGATGACGTCGTCCGGCCCATAATGAAACTGTTTGGCGAGCTTGATTGCGGCGACGATATTGGCGAAGCCGGAAATGCCCACATCGGCGAAGGACGCCACCAGGCCGGCGTCCAGCTTGCGGCGCCCCTGAAGATACTTCCGTCCCACGTCCGAACCGAACAGGAGATTGAGCTGATTGGTGACACGATCGGATACTCCGATCACGACATCGGTGTTCATCACGTTGTGGATCAGTGGAATGTGCTTGTCGCCGATGCCCTGGATGTTGTGTTCGCCATAACCGTTGTTCAGCATGGTCGGACATTCGAGCGCCTCCACGGCGACTATCCGCGCGCCATGTCGCTTCTTCAGATAGTCGCCCGCCGCAATGGTGCCGGCCGAGCCGGTCGCCGACACGAAGGCCGCGAGGCGACGCTGGCCGTCGCGCTTGAAATCATTGAAGGCGTGTTCGGCTGCCGCACCGGTGCAGGCGTAATGAATGAGGTAGTTGGAGAACGCCGAAAACTGATTGAGGATGACATTCTGCGGGTCGCGCTCCAGCTCGGCGCACTTGTCGTAAATTTCCTTGACGTTGCTCTCGGTGCCCGGCGTCCGGACAATGTCCTCCGGATCAGCCACCCATTTCTCCAGCCACTCGAACCGCTCCCGGCTCATGCCCGCTGGCAGCACGGCAACGCCGCGGCAGCCGAGAATGCGGGAAATCGATACACCGCCGCGACAGTAATTTCCGGTGGAAGGCCAGATCGCCTTTTGACTGGCGGGATCGAAGCGACCCGTCGCAAGCTGCGCCACGAGCACCGCATAGGCCGGCAGCACCTTGTGTGCCCCGATCATCGGGAAGCGGCTCCCGAGCAGCACGACGATCGGTGCCTTGACGCCGCTGATCGATTCGGGGATCACAATGTAGCCCGGTACATCGGCCCTGCTCCTGCCATCTGCGGCGTTGTACCAGTTCACCCGCCAGAGATTCTCGAAGCGCGGCTCATCCGGCGCCACACCCACGAGCTGCCTGGTCACCGCAGCGGGAATCTTCGTCGGATCGGCCAGCTGCGAAAAGGTCGGCAGCATCACGCCGAGTTCCCGAGCGCGTGCGACGGCGCGCGCACGCCGCTTGCCGTCGACGATTTTCGGGTTGATGACCAGCGACATGTTCAACCTTCTCCGGCAATCCGCAAGATTTTAATCATACTAACATTAGTAAAATAGGATGTCGAGGCGGGCCTTACGGGCCGGCCGCCAGCGTCACCCCCTCGGCACGCCCGGAGACCGCCATCCGCGCCGCGGCCGACTCGAACGAACGCCGCCGCATGGCATCCGCCGCGTCGCCGTAGATCGTCGTGCGCTGCCGCGGGATGCGGCCAGCCGAGAAGATGATTGTCTCCATCTCCTGAGGTGTCATCTCCTGGCCGTGCGATGCGCCGGCGGAGCGCGAGATGCTCTCATCCATCAGCGTGCCGCCGAGATCGTTGACGCCGGCCGACAGGCAGCGGCGAACGCCTTCGGCGCCGAGCTTGACCCAGGAAGCCTGGATGTTCGGAATCAGCGGATTGAGCACGAGACGCGCGACCGCGTGCATCAGGATCGCTTCACGGAACGTCGGCCCCGGCCGTGCCCGCCCCTTGAGGTAGACCGGCGCTTCCATGTGAACGAAGGGAAGCGGCACGAATTCCGTGAAGCCGCCGGTTTCCGACTGCAGGGCGCGAATCCGCTGCAGGTGGCGCGCCCAGTGCTGGTAGCCCTCGATGTGGCCGAACATGATGGTCGCCGTGGAGCGGAAGCCGGCAGCGTGCGCGGCGCGCATCACGTCGAGCCATTGCCGGGTGCGGATCTTGTCGGCGCACAGCACCTCGCGCACCTCGTCATCGAGAATTTCGGCCGCGGTGCCGGGCAGCGTGCCGAGGCCCGCGGCCTTCAACTCGCGCAGGAACTCGATGACGGGCATGTCCAGCGTCTGTGCGCCATGGAAGATCTCCAGCGGCGAAAAGGCATGCATGTGGATCTGCGGCACGGCATCCTTCACCGTCCGGCAGATATCGAGGTATTTTTGTCCGGTATAGGACGGGTGAATACCGCCCTGCATGCAGACTTCCGACGCGCCGCGCTGCCACGCCTGCGTCACGCGTTCGGCGACCTCCTGCAGCTCGAGATCGTAGGGCCGCCCGCGCAAATTCTCGCTCATTCTGCCCTTGGAGAAGGCGCAGAACTGGCACTTGAACGAGCAGATGTTGGTGTAGTTGATGTTGCGGGTTACGACATAGCTGACGACGTCGCCGTTGGTCTCGCGACGCAGCTCGTCGGCGGCGCGGCAAACAGCCGCAAAATCGTCGCCCCGGGCCCGAAACAGATCGACGATCTCCGGCTCGTCGAGCGCATCACCCCGCTGCGCCCGCGCGAGCATACGACCGAGACTTTTCGAGGGCGCTGGCGAGCCCGCCTTCTCAAGCCAGTCGAGTTCGCGCGACGGCAATCCGCCGGCGTGCCCCGGACACCAGTCGTCGACGCGGGCCATGCCTTCCGCATCGATACGGTCCAGCACCGCCTTGCGCACGCCGCGATCGAGCCACCGGCCGGCATCGCGGGCAAAGGCCGGATAGATCGCCAGGCGCTCGGTGAGCTCCATGCCGGCGGCTTTGGTGGCCGCCTCCAGGACCCGCAGATGCGGCCAGGGCGCTTCGGGATTGACGTGATCCGGCGTGACCGGCGAAACCCCACCCCAGTCGTTGATGCCGGCGGCGACCATCCGGCCCAGCGCGCCGGGGCTCAGATTGGGCGGGGCCTGAATGTTCATCGACGGTTCGAAAATGAGACGAGCCACGGCGATCGTCCAGAGATGGTCATCGACATCGGGCGGCGCGACATTTTCCATTCGCGTGCCGGGCTTGGGACGGAAATTCTGGATGATGATTTCCTGGATGTGGCCGTAGGCCTCATGGAGATCGCGCAGCGCGAACAGCGAGTCGATGCGCTCCTGCGGGGTTTCGCCGATCCCGATCAGGATCCCCGACGTGAACGGCACGCTTCGCTCCCCGGCCAGCCGCATGGTCTCGAGGCGGGCGGCGGGGATCTTGTCGGGCGAGCCAAAATGGGGGCCGCCCTTTTTACCGAGCCGCCCCGAGGCGCTCTCCAGCATGATCCCTAGCGAGACCGAAACCTTGCGCAAGGCGTCGATGTCCTCGCCCGTCATCAGCCCGGGGTTGATGTGCGCCAGCAATCCGGTCTCGCGAAACACCGCGCTCGCCGCTGCCGCGACATAGGACAACGTGGTCGGATGTCCGAGCCGGTCCAGTTGTTCCCGCGCGGCGCGATAGCGTAGCTCCGGCTTGTCGCCGAGCGTAAACAGCGCCTCCTTGCAGCCGGCCTTATTGCCCGCCTGCGCGATGGCAACCACCTTGTCGATCGGCAGATAGGGACTTTCGCCGGCGCGCGGCGCGTGGGCGAAGGTGCAGTAATGGCAGACGTCGCGGCAAAGCTGGGTGAGCGGGATGAACACCTTGCGCGAAAAAGATACCCGCCGTCCGTGCGCGGCGTCGCGGCGCTTTGCGGCGGCATCGAGCAGCGTCTCGATGTTGCCGAAGTGAATGAGTTCGGCGGCCTCGTCGCGGGTAAGACGGTGGTTTAGCGGAAAATTCCGCACCAAACTACCGATGCTCATTTTACATATGCCTCCTTGACGGGCAGCGCGGTGATGCCGAGACGCTCCGCTACGTTAAATTCAGCGAGCAGCGCAGCGGTCAGCGAGGCCTTCCTCGGCCCGCTCCAGGGCAGCAGATCGCTCGGGCAATCGATGTCATGCCCGAGACCATGGACCCGGACAATGCCGCAGGCGACGCCGCCGTCGCGCGCCAGCGCCCGATGGCGGGCAAAGCTGTTGTCGCCGAAACTCGGTTCGATCAAACCCCGACGGCGCAAGGCGAGCGCATTGGTTCCACCGTCGGACAGGGCCGGCGCCAGCACCATCGGGTATTGGCCAAGTTCGCCCAGGACCGCCTGCAGGTCGGCCGCCGTCGCAAACGGCACATCTGACGGCACGATCAGCGCAGCGGACTGCAAGTCGAGGCCCTTGAGGCCCTGCCGGACGGCGGCATTGACGCCCGTTTCCATGGTGTCGCCGACCACACGCGCATCGAACAGCCTTGCGAGACCGGCGACCGCGGGATCGCTGGTCACCACGATAATGCCGGCCAGCCCCGGCGTCGCGCACAGGCAAGTCAGAACGTCGTGCAGCATGATCCGCGCCAGTTCGGCACGCTCGTTGCGCGACAGCACCGGCGACAGCCGCTGCTTGGCGCAGTCCAGCCGCTTGACCGGAACGATGGCCCGGACTTTTGCGGGATTGCCAGCGCAACTCAACGTCACCTTCCCATCCCGGTCTCGGCGCCAGGCACGAGGCGCGCCGCGAAATCGAGGCAATCGGCAGCCAGCCGGTCGCGATCCTCCAAGCTTCGCATCCAAATCGATGCGGTCTGCACCGGCAGGTCGATCCTGTCCACTTCCGCCCGATCCGTCTCGTCGATGATCAATCCGTTCAGGAAGCGATAATGCCGGGCAATACTGACGGAGTCAGCGGGCACGCCGAGTTCGGCCATGATTTTCGCCGTCGGCCCCTTGACCGCCTGGCCGCCGATCAGGGGCGAAACAGCGATGATCGGCGCGGTCACGTCATCGAGCGCGTGGCGCAGGTCCGAAACGGCGAGAATCGGATCGACGCTCAGATAGGGATTCGAGGGGCAGATGATGACGGCGGCGAGATCCGGATGACGCAGCGCCGCCAGCGCCTGGTGGGAGGCCGCGGCCCGTTCCGCGTTCCTGAATTCGAGGCGTTTCAGCACCGGCTCACATTGCAGCCCGACGAAATAGCGCTGGAACGGGAGCGTTTCCGCTTCCGTCACCACCATGGTCTCGACGCGGTCGTCCGACATCGGCACGATGCGTGCCGCAATTCCGAGCCTTCGCGCCATCGCGGTGGTGAAGTCCGTCAGTGATGTTCCGCCATGCAATGCCCGGGTACGTTCGGCATGCATGGCAAGATCGCGGTCGCCGAGCCGAAACCAGGTCTCGCCCCCCAGCGCGGCGAGTGCGTCCATGAAATTCCAGCTTTCACCCGCGCGACCCCAGCCCCGTTCGGGGTCGCTGAGGCCAGCGAGCGTGTAGAGGACGGTGTCGATATCCGGCGAGACGTGAAGGCCGAGATGTTCGAAATCATCGCCGGTATTGACGATCACCGTCAGATCCTCGCCGATCAGGCGATCAAGCCCCAGCGCCAGTTTGGCACCCCCTACCCCGCCGCATAGCGCCACCACCGGCCGGCCGCGAAGCGACGCTGGGCGCGGCGCGCTCATCGGAACATGTCCCGCTCGCGGGGACGCACCAATGCGGATGCCGGGCGCGCCGCCGCGTCGAACTTCAGTCCGCGCACCATCACCACGGGCAGCCCTTCCGCCGCCTGCCCCATCACCAGCGACGCGGCGGCCGCGATCTCGTCGGCCACCGCGATTTCGGTGACCTGCATCGGCCGGCCGAACAGGTCTGGCGCGCCGATCATGTCGAGCAACGACGGCAAGCCCGCGACACCCAGCGCGACGCCGACGACGCCATTGCGCCAGGGACGCCCGAAACTGTCGTTGATGATAACTCCCACCTGCGCGCCGAACGCGCTATCGAACCGGGCTTTCAACGCCGCCGCCGATCCGTCGCAATCGCGCGGCAGCAGCAGCACACGCTCCTCGCCATCGGCGTGCTCGATGTTGGATTGATCGATCCCGGCATTGGCCATCACGAACCCAAGCCTGTGGGCGACGATCAGGATGTTGCGGCGGTGGCGCACGACCTCATCGGATTCGGACAGCACCAGTTCGACATAGCGCGGGTCCTTTTCGATCTCGCCAGCGAGCACGCGCGCCTTTTCCGACGGCTGCACATCCTTCAGCGTGACGTAGCGGTTTTCCGCTTTCGAGACGATCTTCTGGGCGACGACGACGACGTCGTCGGTTGTCAGCTGCAGCCGTCCGGCCTTGAGGGCAGCGATAATCAGCCCGGCAAGGTCGTCACCCGGGTTGATGAGCGGCAGCCCGGGCACAGCGAAATAGGTGATGCTGTTCGCCATCGCCTGCGTTCATGATGCGGTGGGCGTCGGCAGCCCTGTGATGCGGATGCCGGCGCCCGGAACTTTGTATCGCCTGTTGATCCCGATCAGGACCGAGGTCAGCGCTTCCGCCGCCGCCGAATTCGCAAGCACCCCGCCGTCGATTCCGCAGGATGCCACCTCGTTGGCCAACCCGATCACGATATCGCGCGAGGCCTTTTCGTTGCCGAACACCAGCACGTCGCAGTCGGCTTTACCGCCCGCGTGCAGCTTGGTGGCTCCGACATTGTGAAAAGCCGACACCACGCGAACGCCCTCGCCGAGCAAGTTCTGCGCGATCTGCGCCGCCGAGCCTTCCGCTGGCAGTTGCACCACCGAGACCTTCGGTGGCACCAGCGGCACAGCGGCATCGACCAGGACCTTGCCCTGAACGGCCTCCTTTACTTCGAGCAGGATCGCTTCGTGGCTGCCGAACGGCACCGCCAGCACCACGATTTCCGCGGACCTCGCCGCGCCGACATTGTCATCGCCGCGCGCACCCCTTCCCAGCTCCTTGGCAAAGGCCTGCGCCTTGTCGGCCGAACGCGAACCGATGATCACGGAATAGCCGGCCGCGATCCATCGCTTCGCCAGCCCGGATCCGAGGTCGCCGGTCCCGCCCAGGATTGCAATGATAGGCTTTGCGCTCATTGGCCGACATTCCTTCGGATACGAGGTTCACGACCGTCGATCAGTCCAGCGACATTTCGGTCAGCGGCACCAGCTTGACGCCGGCCTTCTCAAGACTCTCGCGCACCGCTCGGGCCACCGCCACGCCGGTCGGCTCGTCGCCGTGAACGCAAAGCGAATGCACCTTGCATGGGATCTTCTTGCCGTTGCGGGAGGTGATGGTGTTGTTCACGACCATATCAATCACCTGCCTGGTCGCCGCAGCCGGATCCTTGAGTACCGAGCCGGAGATCTTGCGCGACGTGAGGTTGCCGTCGTCGTCATATTGGCGGTCGCAAAAGCCTTCAATTGCGACCGGAAGCCCGAGCTTGCGCCCGGCCTTTTCCATTTCCGAACCGGCCAGCGCGACATAGATGATGCTGGGATCGACGGTCTTGATGGCGCGGCCGATCGCGAGTGCATACTCGCTGTTCTCGGCCGCCATGTTGTTCAGCGCGCCATGCGGCTTGAGGTGCGTCACCTTGACGTCAGAATAAGTGGCCATCGCCTGCAGCGCGCCGATCTGGTAGGCGACCATGTATTCGAGATCGTCCGGCCGCATGTCGATGCGGCGGCGGCCGAACCCCCAGAGATCGTTAAAGCCGGGGTGCACGCCGATTGTGACGCCGTTCTGCTTGGCCTCGTTGATCACCCTGTGCATGGTCCGCGGGTCGCCGGCATGGAAACCGCAGGCGATATTGGCAGAGCCGATGATTTTCAGAATGCCGGAATCGTCGCCGATGTTGTAGGCGCCGAACCCCTCAGCCATGTCTGCGTTCAGATTGATCTTGATCGTCATTGTTCACCTCTGGTCGGGCGGTGGCGGTGAAAGTCGGGCGCAGGGTCTCGAAGGTAAGGTACTATTGTTGGAATGACAATATCTTTCAT
>NZ_JBAVNZ010000276.1:0-8733 GCF_049691595.1 Bradyrhizobium sp. | reverse complement strand
GGGTCCTTGCTTCCCGTCGGCTTCTCGTCGATCGCCCAAAACCCAACCAGCGTATCGATCTTGTCCGCCAGCGCTACCGCAACGCTCACCGGATCGGTCGGCACCCGATCCGTCGGCCCCTGCGGCTTGTAATGCTCCTCGCTCGCGGCGGCGACGGACGCGTCCTCGCCCTGCGCCAGCGCGTAGTATTTTCCCATCAAGCCCTGCAGCTCCGGGAATTCGCCGACCACTTCGGTCAGCAAATCCGCCTTTGCCAGATGCGCGGCGCGTTTGGCCTTCTCGACATCGGCGCCGACAAGGGGCGCGATCTCGGCAGCGAGCCGCTCGATGCGCTTGATGCGCTCGCCCTGCGTGCCCAGCTTCTCGTGAAACACGATGTTCTCGAATTTCGGTAGCCTATCTTCCAGCCTGGTCTTCAGATCGGTGTCGTAGAAAAACTTCGCATCGCTCAGCCGCGCGCGGATCACGCGCTCGTTGCCGGCGACGATGGCCTTGCCGCCGTCACTCGCCTCGATATTCGCGGTCAAAATGAACTTGTTGGTCAGCGCTTTCGTTTTGGGATCGCTCACCACAAAGCATTTCATGTTGGTGCGGATGGTGGCGCGGATCACCTCGTCGGGAATCGCGAGATATTCCTTCTCGAACGATCCCATCATCACGACAGGCCATTCGACGAGGCCGGCGACCTCGTCGAGCAACCCCTGGTCCTCGACCAGTTCAAATCCCTGCGCGAACGCCAGCTGCCTGGCGTCGGTGAGAATGGCGTCCTTGCGGCGCTCGGGATCGAGCACGACCCTGGCATCCAGCAGCTTCGCCTCGTAATCCGCGAAGCGGCGCACCGGGATCGCGCGGGGCGCCATGAAGCGGTGGCCAAAAGTGGTCTGGCCGGCTTCGATGCCGTCGACAGCGAACTTCACCACCTCCGGCTCTTCGGTCTCGAGGCCGAAGGTCGCGACGATCGAATGCAGCGGCCGCACCCAGCTCAGCGCGCCGGGCCTCGACGAGCGCTCGCCCCAGCGCATCGATTTCGGCCACGGAAAGGTTCGGATGATCACCGGCAGCATGTCGGCGAGCACGTCCAGCGTGGCGCGGCCGGGCTTTTCGATCAGCGCGATGTAGAAGTCGCCCTTCTTCGGGTCGCGCTGGATCTTTGCCTCGCCGATCGAGGCAAGCCCGGTGGCTTTCAAAAATCCCTGGATCGCCGCATCGGGGCCGCCGACGCGCGGACCGCGGCGCTCTTCCTTCAGGTCGGATTGCCGCGCCGGAATGCCATGCACCGTCAGCGTCAGCCGCCGCGGCGTCGCAAACGCCCTGGCGCCCTCATAGACCAGGCCCTCGGCGACGAGCCTGTCGGTCACCATGCGGCGCAGGTCGTCCGCCGCCTTCGCTTGCATGCGCGCGGGGATTTCTTCGGAAAACAGTTCGAAAAGCAGGTCGGGCATTAAATTCCAGATCCAATCTCTCGTAGCGCGGCCCCGCCGAGGGACAGCGGCTACCCATCGCGCTCGATCTCAAACCGGCGTCGCGAGCTTGTTGTGCGAGCCGTCGCACAGCGGCATGTTGGCGGTGCGCTTGCAGGCGCAGAAGAACACCTTTTTGGTTTCCGGCGCGGTGAACGGCATCGGCGAAAATCCCGAGCCCTTGTGGCTGCCGTCGCAGAACGGCTGGCTGGCGGACTTGCCGCACGCGCACCACCAGTAATCCTTGCCCGCCTCCACCTCGACCGGAATCGGAAGCCTGCCGCCTATCGCCGGTTGCTCGCTCATCTCGCCCCTCCCGCTTCGGTGTGCACCCAGGCCTCGCCGCAGGCCTTTGCCAGCTCGCGCACGCGCATGATGTAGCTTTGTCGCTCGGTCACCGAGATCACGCCGCGGGCGTCGAGCAAATTGAAGACGTGACTCGCCTTGATGCACTGGTCGTAGGCCGGCAGCGCCATCAGATGTTCCTGCTGATTGCTGCCCTCCTTCCAGCCGGCCGCGAGATATTTTTGGCAGGCTTCTTCCGCCATCGAGAACTGCTTGAACAGCATCTCGGAATCGGAATGCTCGAAATTGTGCCGTGAGTATTCCTGCTCGGCCTGCAGGAACACGTCGCCATAGGTCACCTTGTCGGCGCCCTCGCGGCCGTTGAAATTGAGGTCGTAGACGCGGTCGACGCCCTGCACATACATCGCGAGCCGCTCCAGCCCATAGGTCAGTTCGCCCGCCACCGGCGCGCATTCGACGCCGGCGACCTGCTGGAAATAGGTGAACTGCGACACTTCCATGCCGTCGCACCAGCATTCCCAGCCGAGCCCCCAGGCGCCGAGCGTCGGGCTTTCCCAGTCGTCCTCGACAAAGCGGATGTCGTGCAGGCTTGAATCGATGCCGATGGCGGCCAGCGACTGCAGGTACAACTCCTGAAGGTCCGGCGGCGATGGCTTGATGATCACCTGGAACTGATAATAGTGCTGCAGCCGATTGGGGTTTTCACCATAGCGGCCGTCCTTCGGCCGGCGCGAGGGCTGCACATAGGCGGCCTTCCACGGTCTCGGCCCTAGCGCGCGCAACGTCGTCGCGGGATGAAAAGTGCCCGCGCCCATTTCCATATCGTAAGGCTGCAGGATCACGCAGCCCTGATCGGCCCAGAACCGCTGCAGGGCAAGAATGAAGCCCTGGAACGAGCGTTCCGGGCGCATGTGGGCAGCTATCGGGTTCATCGTCAGGCCAGGTCTTCGTCAGGTCAGGTCTTCGCGAGGGGCAGCAAGCGCGCCGGACCGTATCGGCGGGGAGGCAGGGAATCAAGGCGATGCCCGGCCGGGCCGCCTTGCGTATCGGACCTGTCGGGACCAGTTTTATCGGGGAGAGCTGGCCTCAACCGGACGCCGGAGGGCGATCATTGAAGCGAAGTTCGGCGATATTCGGCACCGCGCTGTTTCTCGCGCTTGCTCCCGGCATCGTCGCCGGCGTCGTCCCCTGGTGGATGTCAGGATGGGAGCTGCAGGAGCCCCTGTTCGGACTTCCGATCGTCCGCGCGATCGGTATCCTCCTGATCCTGATCGGTACGCCGGTGTTGCTCGATTCCTTCGCCCGCTTCGCGCTTCAGGGGGGCGGCACACCGGCTCCGGTACTGCCGACGCGCCACCTCGTCGTCAGCGGGCTCTATCGCCATGTACGTAACCCCATGTACCTCGCCGTTGTTGCGACGATCATCGGACAAGGTCTGTATCTCGGCAACGTCACACTGCTTGGCTACGGCGCGCTCCTCGGCCTCGTCTTCCATCTGTTCGTGCTCGGTTACGAGGAGCCGACGCTGCGCAACAGCTTCGGCGCGGAATATGACGCCTTCTGCGCCAATGTGCGTCGCTGGCTGCCGCGTCTGCGCCCGTGGCGCAGCGATCGGACCGCCTGACACAGATACCCTCTTGGCCGAATTCGCCGAACGAAACCGGCGATGCCGCGATGACGCTGCGACGGAGACGTGATCGGATTCGAGCGCCAGACCCGCGATTACCCCGGACGATAGGCGCCGGTGGCGGGGTCCCGCCGCAGCGTCGGAATCTCGTTCGACCTGGCGGCTTCGGCGACCCGAGCGAGCCTTGCCTCTTCCAATTCCCGGTTGACGCGCAGCGCCGTCCGGTAAGCCCAGCGGACCACGGCCAACCCACCCAGGACGCCCGCGAATGCGATCAGCGGCGGCATCGATTGTTCCTTGTCGTTCATCGCTCATGCCCCTCAAACCTATTCTCGCGCAAGCCGGGCTGCGCCGCAATTGCCCTTTAGGGGCAAAAATGGCGCGGGCCAGCCGCCTTCAAAACCCGAATTTCGCCCAAATTGCCCGGGTCTCCAGCGCGGAAATCAGCTCATCCGGCAGGCCGGCGAGACCATGCGGCACGGCCAGCATGCCGGCGCCCGGTGACCTGCGGCCCAACAGGCCGGACAATATCCCGCCCGCCGGCGCGATCACCGGCGTCAGCACCTTGTCGCCATAGCGGGCGCGCAAGGTCGAGCGCAGATCGCCGACGGCGTCGGCAAGACCGAGCGACACCGAGGTTTCGCCGGCCCAATATTGGCCGGTGAACAAGGTTTCGTCGGCGCCCTTCAGACGCGCGCCCCGGCTTTGCTTCACCAGCGCGATGAAGATCGCGTGGATCTCCCGCTGCAACGCCTTCAGCCGCGCGACATCCTCGGGGTCCTCGGGCAGGAACGGATCGAGCATCGCCTTGTGCTCACCGGCGGTATAAAGCCGCCGCTCGACGCCGATCTTCCTGATCAATTCCTGGAACCCGAAGCTGCCGCCGACCACGCCGATCGAACCGAGGATCGAGGAGGGGTCGCAGAAGATCTCGTCGCCCGCGCAGGCGATCATGTAGCCGCCGGATGCCGCGACATCCTCGACGAATGCCAATACCGGCAGTTGCTTTTCCGTGGCGAGCTGCCTGATCCGCAAGAAAATCTGGCGCGATTGCACCGGCGTACCGCCGGGCGAATTGATCACCAGCGCCACCGCCTTGGCATTCCTGGTCGCAAACGCGCGTTCCAGCATTTTGGCGACGCCCGCCAGCGTCATGCCCGGCCTCAAGGGCGTCACCGCGCCGATCACGCCGGACAGCCGGACCACCGGCACCACGGCGGCGCCGCGCCGCAGCCTGGCCGGAACGAACTCCTTCAGCCTGTCAACGAGGTCCGGCATCATCCCGCGATCACCTATTTTTTCACTCATGCCGTTACCTCGAATTAACCATTTTTTATCCCCTCACTGGCATTCGAAGGGCTGGAATGCCTTTTGCATTGCGGTTGTCATGGCCGCAATGGCGCGGCGGAGACTGACATGAAAATCTACCTGCTGATGATGCTGATCGGTACCCTTTTGGCAGCGGTCCACTTCACTTCGGTACCCGAACGGCGGTCAGAAACGCTCCCGCGATAGCCGCCCGACGCTTCGCGATAACCCGCCGCTCACGGTATCGCCAGCGGCAACGTCCCCTTCCCGGCCAAAATCTCCTGCACCCTTTTATTGGGCAGGCCTGACTCATCATTGAGCATCAGGGCGGCATGGATTTTGGTTGGCGTCCGCCCGCCCTTGGTGGCGCGGACCAGGACGCGGATCGCCGGCGTCCGTGCGTCACCGTGAACCGGCAGGATCTCGACGCTGCCGAAGCCGCGGTCGAGCGCCGCCAGCACCGCGGCGATCCCGTCGGCGCGCCAGATCAGCGTCAGCGTGCCGCGCGATTTGAGTAGCCGTCGCGCCGCGTGAATCCAGTTCCCAAGCGTGGTCGCGGTCGCGACGCGCGCGATCTCGCGCGCCCGGTCGGGCGAGATGCCATGCCGCGCGGGATCGTTGAACGGCGGATTCATCAGCACGACATCGGCGCTGTCGGGCGCCAAACGCGCCGCGGCGAACGCCTCGGCCAGGGATTCCACGTCGAGCACGATCACCTCAGCCGCGAGCGCATTGGCGGCGGCGTTTTCGCGCGCAAGACCCGCGAGCGCCGCATCGATCTCGACCAGAACGAGATCGATTCCGGGCACGCGCCTTGCGAGCGCAAGGCCGGCGGCGCCGACGCCGGCGCCGAACTCGATCACCCGATCGCGCGGACGTGCCGGTGTCGCCGCGGCCAGCAGCATGGCGTCGTGGCCGGCGCGATGACCCGCTTTCGGCTGCCGCAAACGCAATTGCCCGCCGAGAAACCCATCCTCGGTGACGTCCAGGGCCGGATCAGTCATCGGCCCGCAATTCGTGAGCCAGGCCCGCATCGGCCAGTAACTGCCGGGCTTCACGGTTATCGTCCTCATGCACCAGGATGCGGCGGGGCAGGATGCCGAGCGAGCCCTCGATGATGCTCATGTTCTGGTCCAGCACCAGATGGTGGATATTGGCGCCGTCGAGCAGCGCGCCGATGGCGGAAACCAGCACGATATCGTTGGTCCGAACCAGTTCTCGCACTTTGCTTTCTCCTTTGCCGGCCCGGTGCGAGACTTGCGCTGTGCATGTCAACCCTGCCTGGTGCCCTTGCCGGGTTGGCCCGCACTTTCTATTGTCATGCCTCAAGCATAGTACGAAACGGGCAAATGTGGAGACCAGCGTGGCGGTTATTGTACCCTTCGAAAGCCCGTCGAACGCCTCGATCGATGAGCTGGTCGGGCTTGTTGCCGCCGATATGGCGCGCGTCAACGCCACCATCCTGGCGCGGACCGGTTCGGAAGTCACCATGATCCCCGAGGTCGCCAACCACCTGATCTCCTCGGGTGGAAAACGGCTGCGCCCGATGCTGACGCTGGCGATGGCGGGCCTCACCGGCTATTCCGGCGACGGCCACATCAAGTTAGCGGCCTCCGTCGAGTTCATGCATACCGCGACGCTGCTGCATGACGACGTGGTCGACGAAAGCGAGCTCAGGCGCGGCAAACTGTCGGCGCGGATGCTGTGGGGCAACGAGGCGAGCGTGCTGGTCGGCGACTTCCTGCTCGGCCAGGCGTTCCGCATGATGGTCGAGGTCGGCTCGCTGCGCGCGCTCGACATCCTGTCCGCCGCCGCGGCCACCATCGCCGAGGGCGAAGTGATGCAGCTTGCGGCGGCCAAGAACACCGCGACCACCGAGGACGAATATCTCGCCGTGATCCGCGGCAAGACCGCTGAGCTGTTCGCCGCCGCCTGCGAGGTCGGCCCGGTCATCGCCAACCGGCCGAAGGCCGAGCAGACCGCGTGCCGCTCGGTCGGCATGAATCTCGGCATCGCGTTCCAGCTTGTCGACGACGTGCTGGACTATGGCGGCAAGGCCGCCAAACTCGGCAAGAACATCGGCGATGATTTCCGCGAGGGCAAGATCACGCTGCCGGTGGTGCTGGCGTTCCGCCGCGGCAATGACGGCGAGCGCGCGTTCTGGATCAAGGCGCTGGAGCGCGGCGAGATCGGGCACGGCGATCTCGACCACGCCATCGGGCTGATGACCAAGCACCGCGCGCTGGAAGACACCATCAGCCGCGCCCAGCATTACGGCGCGATGGCCGTCGACGCGCTGGCGCTGTTTCCGCCCTCGCCGATGAAGACCGCGCTGGAGCAGGTGGTGGCGTTCTGTCTGGCAAGGTCGCATTAGACGTGGGCGGCGCGAACCTTTGGCTGTTCCTGCTGGCCGCGCTGGTCATTGCCGCGATTCCCGGCCCCGGAATTTTCTATGTGGCGGCAAGGACACTGTCGGGCGGCAGGCAAGTCGGCATCGCATCCACTTTTGGCACGGCGGCGGGTGGGCTTGTACACGTTGTCGCGGGCGGGCTCGGCGTCTCCGCGATCATTCTTGCCAGCGCGCAGTTGTTTACGGTGCTCAAGCTGCTCGGCGCCCTCTATCTGGTCTGGCTCGGCATCAGGACCTTCCGCGAAGCAGGCAATCGGCTGCCTGAGCCGATAGGCTCTGCAGGAGCAGCGCAGGCATTTCGAGAAGGCGTCGTGGTCGAGGCACTGAATCCCAAGACCGCGGCTTTCTTTCTGGCGTTCATTCCGCAGTTCCTGGACCCGGCAGCCGGTTACCCTGCGTTCCAGTTCATTGCGCTGGGTCTGATCTCGGTGGCGCTCAACACTTTCGTTGACGTCGTTGTCGTCGCCACGGCCTCTGCGGCGCGCGCGAACCTCGTGCGCAGGCCAATTTTCTTTCAGCGTTTGAGGCAGGGTTCCGGGCTTTTCATTGCCGGGCTCGGAGTATCGCTCGCGCTGGCGCGGCGGCCCGCCACCAGCTAGCTCAGCGTCCCCGCATGCACCCACCATGAGGGGTGATCGAGCCGGACCTTCTGCGCCGCGGCCTGCGCGCGGGTATCGTCGTCAAAGATCGCAAAACAGGTCGCGCCGGATCCCGACATCCGCGCCAGCCGCATGCCCTCGGTGGCGCCGAGGGTCGACAACACCTCGCCGATCACGGGTTCGATGCGCGCGGCGGGGGCTTCAAGGTCGTTGGCACCCATCGCGAGCGCTTCGACCCAGTCGCCGATCGATGCGCCGTCTTCCGGCCAGGCCGGCGACTGGATCACATCGCTGGCGCCGACCAGCAGCTCGCCGTTGCGCAGGCCGAGGGCCGTGAACACGTCGCTGGTCGCCACGGCAACGCGCGGGTTGACCAGCACGCACGGCATTTTCGGCAAGGAGAGCGGCAGCAAGCTCTCGCCGATGCCGGTCATGTCGCAGGCGCGCGAGGCAAGGCAGACCGGCACGTCGGCGCCGGTCTTGAGCGCCACCTCGCGCAGGCGCGCGTCGTCGAGCGACAGCCCGTTCAGCCGCGCCAGCAATCGCAGCGCCGCGGCGGCGTCGGCCGAACCGCCGCCGATCCCGGCCGCCACCGGCAGCACCTTGTCCAGCGCAAAATGGCCAGCCTTCAGGTCCGGCACGCGCTCGCCGAGCAGGCGCGCGGCCTTGAGCACGAGATTGTCCGATGTCTCGCCGCAGGCCTGCGCCAGCGGGCCTGCCATGTCGAGCGCAAGTTCGGGGCCCGGCGTCAGCGTCAGGCGGTCGGCGCAATCGGCGAACGCCACCACGCTTTCGAGGTCGTGATAGCCGTCGACCCGTCGCCCGACCACCCGCAGGGTCAGGTTGACCTTGGCACGCCCCTGCTCGATCAGCGCCGGTGCGGTGGATGTGACATTCGCTTCAGTATTTCCACGAGCTGTCATAGCGAATGTCAAATCCAAAAAGCCGCACTGGAATCATGTTTTCTTCCAGCGTCCCGGCTCTCACATTCGCATGCGAACGCGCTGCAGCGAGGTGCGAATG
>NZ_JBAVNZ010000275.1:0-3162 GCF_049691595.1 Bradyrhizobium sp. | reverse complement strand
CCTTTGAGCACATGGGCTTTCAGCGGCGCCGATTCTGCAAGCGCCGGGTTGGCCACGATCGGCCGCAAATTGGCATAGAGGTCATACTTGCCTCGCAGCCCGAGCAAGCTGCCCGCCTTGCGCGCTGCTGCCGGCACCTCCCTGGTCTCGGGTCCACCGGTCGCGCCCCACAGGATCGCGTCGGCCTCCTCCATTGCCTCCACGGTGTCGTCGGGAAGGACCTTGCCGGTCGCAAGATAGGGAATGATGCCGTACTGCGCCTCACGCAGCGTCATGGGCACACCGCGTTTGGCGGCAAACCAGTTGAGGATTCGACAGGACTGCGCCGTCACTTCGGGACCGATGCCTTCGCCGCCGACCACGGCGACCTTGACCATATTGGAGCGGTTGTTCATGCCGGTTTCCTTGCAAAATGTATCCACGGCCGCGCGGTACGGTCGGAGGCCTGGAACGCCCGGATTTCATTGTCGCGCTGAAGTGTCAAGGCAACTTCATCGAGCCCATGCAGCAGACCGTCGCGCCGGCGCGGATCGATCGCGAAATGATGCTGCCTGCCGGTTGGCGAAGTGATCGTTTGCGCCTCGAGGTCGATGCCAACCCGCCCCGCGCCCTGGGTGGTCTCGACCTCGGCGGCGAGGCCATCGACGATCTCCTTGTCGACGACGATCGGCAAAATGCCATTCTGGAAGCAATTTGCGAAGAAGATGTCGCCGAAGCTCGAACCGATCACGGCCCGGATGCCCATCTCCTGCAGCGACCACACCGCCCCCTCACGGGAAGAGCCGCATCCGAAATTCGGGCCAGTGATGAGGATTTCCGCCTGTCGATACGGCTCGCGGTTCAGGATGAACTCGGGATTCTGCGAACCATCGGGCAGATAGCGCAGCGCGCCAAATGCCCATTTGCCGAGCGTGCCACGGACGGAATTTCCGACCAGGCGCTCGATGCGGATGATGACATCGGTATCGATGTTGCCGCGCATGATCGGCGCAGCGATCGCAGTCAGCTTGTTGAACGGTTTCGGCATGTCAGCGCCCGATCGCTCGCACGTCGGCGATCGCGCCCGTGATCGCCGCGGCCGCGGCGCTGGCTGGACTGGCGAGGTGCGTGCGCGCCTGCGGCCCCTGACGGCCGACGAAATTGCGATTGGACGTGGAGACCGAGCGCTGCCCGGGAGCGACGGTCTCGCCGTTGGCCGCAAGGCACATGGAGCAGCCCGGTTCGCGCCACTCGAAGCCGGCCTCGGTGAACAGCCTGTCCAGTCCCTCGGCGACCGCCTCGCGCTTGACGGTTTCCGATCCCGGCACGATCCAGGCCCGTACACCGGGCGCGACCTTGCGGCCACGCACGATTTCGGCGGCGGCCCGCAAGTCGCTCAACCGGCTGTTGGTGCAGGAGCCGATGAAGACCCAATCGACCGGGGTCCCGGCGATCGGGGCGCCGGGCTTCAAGCCCATATAATCCAGCGCAGCCTCGATCGCCGCGCGGCGCTCGGGATCGTCGATCGCCTGCGGATCGGGAATGCAGCCGTCGACACCGATGACATGCTCAGGGCTGATGCCCCAGGTCACCTGCGGCATGATCTTCGCAACGTCGATCAGGACTTCCTTGTCGAACTCTGCGTCGGCATCACCTGGAAGTTCGCGCCATGCCTCGACCGCCCGCCGCCACATCTCGCCGCGCGGCGCATAGCGGCGTCCACTGAGATATTCGTAGGTTTTCCCATCCGGCGCCACCATGCCGATCTTGGCACCGAGCTCGATCGACAGATTACAGATGGTGAGCCGTCCTTCGACCGGCAAATCGCGGATCGCGCTGCCGGCATATTCGACCGCGTAGCCGGTACCGCCGGCCGCGCCGACATGCCCGATCAGCGCCAGGATCATATCCTTGGCGGTCACGCCGAACGGCAGCTTGCCCTCGAAATTGACGCGCATCGTTTTCGGCCGGCGCTGGATGAGCGCCTGCGTCGCCAGCACGTGCGTCAGTTCGCTCGAGCCGATGCCAAAGGCCAGCGCCCCCAGCCCGCCATGGGTGCACGTGTGGCTGTCGCCACAAACGATCAGGCAACCAGGCAGGCTCAGGCCGAGCTCGGGGCCGATGACATGAACGATACCCTGCCCCGGCTCGTCGATATCGAACATCTCGATGCCGCTGGCCGAGGTTTCGGCCCGCAGAGCAGCCAGCAATTCCTGCCCGATCCTGATCGTGCCGACCCGTCCGGGCGCAGTCGAAATCGCGTGATCGGGCGTTGCGAATGTCAGCTCCGGGTTATGAACGGAAAGGCCGCGGCTCTTGAGATCGAGCAGCCCCCGCGACCCGCCAAGATCGTGCAGCAGATGGCGGTCGACATGGAGGAGATCGGTATCTTCGCCAAGGCGCGCGATGACATGCTGGTCCCAGATTTTGGCCAGCATGGTACGGCCGGACTTTGCCAAGGCACGCTTCCCTTTACCCAAAGCCGGCAGCCCAGGCCACCGGTCGCCGTTTTGCACGGCTTGTTGTTCAGGCATCAGCCCGCGGGCATCAAAGCATAATCGGCTACACCTCGGCTAGAGCCAACATCGGGCGGTCTTGAACCCTGATCCGCTTCGGGGCGTCAAATCCATGCTGGATTTGTCGGCGGATTTTCGCAGGCCGGGATGCCATGGACCCAGCCATTCCAATTGATGTTTGGCGCCAGCGGGCGGACCAACCAAGCCAATATGCCGGGCTTCCGAATTGGCAATCCCAAAAAACAGAAAAAAGCCCGGCGGCCGTTAGGCCACCGGGCGAATTGGAAATTCTCCAACGCGGGGGGTCGCGCTGCATTTCGAAATCTTAGCTGTTTCGCATTATCCAGCCGTCATTTGATGGTCTTGCGCCAATAGAGCGTGTTCGGCCAGGCCCAGGGGATTTGCGGCTGATATAGCCGATAGCCGGCGCGGATGAAGTTATTGGCGGAAGGCAGATTGTCGGTAGTGTCGGAGACGACCGCGCTCCAGCCGTTGAGCCGCGCCCGGGCCTCCAGCGCGCGCATCAAACGCAATGGGAGCCCCTTGCCGCAGTGCGTCCGCAGCACGCCAACGCGGCAGAAATAACCGGCATTGCTGAGATGGGTCGAGGGAACGACGCCGGCAAAGCCGACCGGCGCGGTCTCGTGAAAGGCGAGCCACCAGTGCC
>NZ_JBAVNZ010000274.1:0-3713 GCF_049691595.1 Bradyrhizobium sp. | reverse complement strand
GGCCTCGTTTCACGTGAAACACTTGTTACGCGGTAGCCTTCTTACGCGGTAGCCTTCGCATTGTTCCGTCGGACTTCACGACGCAGATAGGCAGCCAGGATACCGAGTGCGGCCGGCGTCATCCCATCCAGTCGGCCCGCCTGCCCTACCGTGCGCGGCCGCGCCGCTTGAAGCTTTGACCGCGCTTCGTTGGAGAGCCCGGGCACATCGGTGTAATCGATGTCGGTCAGATCCAGTCCCTCGTCGCGCCTGAAGGCATCCACGTCAGCGGTCTGGCGCTTGAGGTAGACGTCGTATTTGGCGTCGATCTCGAGATGCGTGGCGATGGCCGGGTCAATCGTCGCCAGCTCTGGCCAGATGCCGTGCAGCGTCGTCCAGGTGATCTCGGGATAGGCCAGCAGTTCGAAGGCAGAGCGACGCTGGCCATCTCGATTAAGCGCGAGCCCATGCCTCGCCGCTTCGTTCGGGGTGATCGTCAGCGACCTCGTCAGCGTCTTCGCTTCGTCCAGCGCTGCAATCTTGGCGCCATGGCGTAGCGACCGGGCCCGCCCTACGCATCCGAGCGCAATCCCCTTGTCCGTCAGGCGCTGGTCGGCATTGTCTGCCCGCAATGTCAGCCGGTACTCTGCCCGCGAGGTGAACATCCGGTATGGCTCGGTGATCCCCCGCGTCACGAGATCGTCGATCATGACGCCGAGATAGCCATCAGCGCGGTCGAACACGATGGGCGCGGCACCACTGGCCATCAACGCGGCATTGAGACCCGCGACAATTCCCTGAGCCGCCGCCTCCTCGTAACCCGTGGTGCCGTTGATCTGTCCGGCCAGGAAAAGGCCCGGCTGCCGCTTGGTCTGCAGGGTCGGATCAAGTTCACGGGGATCGACGTGATCATATTCGATGGCGTAGCCCGGCCTCACCATCCGCACCTGCTTCAGACCAGGAATCGTCGCGAGGATCGCGAGCTGAACCTCCTCCGGCAGCGAGGTCGAGATGCCGTTGGGATAGACCGTGGAGTCGTCCAGCCCTTCCGGCTCCAGGAAAATCTGGTGGCCGTCGCGGTCCCCGAAACGGACGATCTTGTCCTCGATCGAGGGGCAATAGCGCGGCCCGGAGCTCTTGATCTGGCCCGAATACATCGGCGAGCGGTGCACATTGGCCCGGATCACGTCGTGGGTAGCCGACGTGGTGCGGGTAATCCCGCACTGGATCTGAGGTGTCGTGATGCGGTCGGTCATGACCGAAAATGGCTCGGGCGGATGGTCGCCGGGCTGCATTTCCACCGCTGACCAGTCGATCGTGGTGCCGTCAAGTCGCGGTGGGGTGCCGGTCTTCAGCCGGCCCAGGGCAAAGCCGGCGCGCTCGAACGATGCGGAAAGTCCGATGGCGGGCGCCTCACCGATCCGGCCGGCCGGCCAGTTCTTTTCGCCCAGATGGATCAAACCACGCAGGAACGTTCCGGTGGTGATAACGACCGCGGCAGCGGACAGTTCGCGGCCATCGCCCAGACGAACGCCGGTGACGCGGCCATCAGTGACAACAAGCTCGTCCGCCTCGCCTTCGATTACGCTGAGACCGGCGGTCTCGGTGATCGCAGCCTGCATCGCCGCGGCGTAAAGCTTTCGGTCGGCCTGGGCGCGCGGCCCGCGAACGGCCGGACCCTTGCGCCGGTTGAGCATACGGAACTGGATGCCCGCGGCATCCGCCACCCGGCCCATCAGCCCGTCCAGCGCATCGACCTCGCGGACCAGATGACCCTTGCCAAGTCCACCGATCGCGGGGTTACAGGACATCGCGCCGATCGTCGAAAAGCGGTGGGTCACCAGCGCCGTCTTCGCGCCGATCCGCGCCGCGGCGCTCGCGGCTTCGCAGCCCGCATGCCCGCCTCCGATGACGATGACGTCGAATGAATCTCGCCGGGAAATCATGCCGCGAGTTCTATCGCGGAGAGCCAAAACCCGAAAGCAGGAACTTGGCAGCGGATGATCGTTTCACGTGAAACAACCATTCCCGGTCCGACGCGTCACTGTTTCACGTGAAACAATGACGCCCGCCAGGATCGTATGGTTAAAGATTACTTACCTACACAGAAGTCTCGAAAGATCACATCAAGGATGTCCTCGACGTCGACCCGTCCCAGCAATCGTCCCAATGAATGCGCCGCCGCCCGGAGTTCCTCGGCGGCGAGCTCCTCGCCCTTCCCGATCACGTCGATGCTTCGGCGGAGCGAATCCGCCGTATCGCTCAGCAGTCCGCGCTGACGGGTCCTGGTAATCAAGCCGCCTTCGCCCGATCCAAAATAGTCCTGCGCGAATCCGACCAGGGCGGAAATCAGCTCCGAGACTCCGCTTCCCAGCCTGGCTGAAATTTGGAACACCGTGGCCGTGCCATCGTGCTCCCGTGGCTTTGGCCACCCTGCTCCGTCGAGATCGATCTTGTTGCGCACCAGCCAGACCGGCGCGGCACCGGCATGCGCGACCTCCTCGTTCGATGAATCGCTGAGCCACAGCACCAGGTCCGCCTCAGCGGCGCGCGCCCTGGCCCGGCGCACGCCCTCCTGCTCCACGGGATCATCGGTCTCGCGAATGCCCGCGGTATCAATGACCGTCACCGGATAGCCGTCGAGATTGAGCTGAACTTCGATGACGTCGCGCGTGGTGCCCGCATGCGGCGAGACGATCGCGATTTCGCGCCGCGCCAACTGATTGATCAATGTCGACTTGCCGACATTCGGCGGGCCCGCGATCGCGACCACCAGCCCATCCCGCAGGCGCTCGCCCTGACCCTGCGCGGACAGGACTTCTTCGATTTCCGTCAGCAGAATTTTGACCTTGGCAAGTGCCGGTGCGATCAGCTCTGGCGGCACATCGCCCTCATCGGAAAAATCGATGCCGGCTTCGATCAGCGCTTGAGCCTCGATGATCTGTGCGCGCCAGTCGCGCGCCCGCTCACCAAGCATGCCCTTCAACTGGCGGAGTGCCTGGCGGCGCTGGCGATCGGTGTCGGCGTGAATGAGATCGTCGAGACCTTCGGCCTCGGTCAGATCGAGCTTGCCGTTCTCGAAGGCGCGGCGGGTGAATTCGCCAGGCTCCGCGGCACGGACATGGTCGAATCTTGCGAGCGACGCGAACAACGCAGCCAGCACCGCCCGTCCGCCATGGACATGAAATTCGGCGACGTCTTCGCCCGTCGCACTCGCCGGTCCGGGAAACCAGAGCACCACCGCATCGTCGATCGGCTGTCCGCCCGAATCGCGCAGCAGCGTCCGGGTGGCGATTCGCGGTGTCGGAATTTTTCCAGCCAGCGCCTTCAGTGCGGCCGGGGCTTGCGGCCCCGACAGCCGCACAACGGCAATCGCACTCGGCGGCCTGCCGGACGACAGCGCGAAGATGGTTTGGTCCCGCGGATGCATCGCCTATTTGTTCGTCGGTCCCAAAAGATGCAACGCGGTTTCAGATATCCGGCTGGCCGCGTGGACTATGTTGCGGTGCAATATAAACATGCAGCGCAGCCTTGCCGGTGGAAAAGATCGCACCTTGAATCGCATGAAAAAGGGCGCCCCGCTCGCACGAGGCGCCCTCCTCCGAATCCACCGAGCCGACTCAGGTATTCATCGAGTCGAAGAACTCCGAGTTGTTCTTGGTGTTGCGGAGCTTGTCGAGCAGGAAGTCGATGGCGTCCATCGTGCCCATCGGATTGAGGATCCGGCGCAGCAC
>NZ_JBAVNZ010000273.1:0-1620 GCF_049691595.1 Bradyrhizobium sp. | reverse complement strand
GTACTAGCGCTTTCGATATTCGATATCGCAGCCTTTTGGTGGAAAAGAGAAGCTGCAATCTCACGAATTGAGAACTCGATCGATGAGGTGGAGCTAAGTCCGGAAGTTGGTGACGGCGGGAATCGGGAAGGCGGCATATCGTGGGGGTGCTTGACGCCTCCACTTCTCCACCAAAGGAGCGATATGCCGTGCCCAACGATAACGTCTTCAAGCTGATTCAGCCAGGAACCTTCGACGACCAACTCACCGAAGTTCTGCGCAACGGGGCGCGTGCCCTTCTTGCTCAGGCCATCGAGGCCGAGGTTGTGGATTTCCTCGGCAAGCACGCAGAACTCAAAAACCCCGAAGGCCACCAGCGTGTCGTCCGCCACGGCCATCTGCCCGAGCGCGAGGTGATGACCGGCATCGGTCCGGTCGCTGTGCGCCAGCCGCGAGTGCGCGATCGCGAGGCTGGCGCCGCTGATCCCGGCCGCATCCGGTTCTCGCCGTCGATCCTGCCACCCTACATGCGCCGCTCGAAGTCGATCGAGACGCTGCTGCCGCTCCTCTACCTGAAGGGTATCTCGACCGGCGACTTTTCCGAGGCGCTGGCAGCCTTGCTCGGCAAAGATGCGAGTGGGTTGTCGGCGTCAGCCATCGGCCGCCTGAAGGATGGCTGGAGCGGCGAGTACGCCGCCTGGCAGAAGCGCGATCTATCAACCCGCCGCTACGTTTATATCTGGGCGGACGGCATCCACATCGAAGCCCGGCTTGAAGATGAGAAGCAATGTATCCTCGTGCTGATCGGCGCGACACCGGAAGGCCGCAAGGAACTTGTCGGCTTCACCGATGGCGCCCGCGAAAGCGCGCAGGATTGGCGCGATCTGTTGCTCGATCTGAAACGGCGCGGGCTCGATGCGCAACCAGAACTGGTGGTCGCAGATGGTGCGCTCGGGTTCTGGAAGGCTGCCGGCGAAGTCTGGCCGAAAACGCGCGAGCAGCGCTGCTGGGTACACAAGACAGCGAACGTGCTCGGCAAGCTGCCGAAGAGCCAGCAGCCGAAAGCCAAGCGTGCATTGCAGGAAATCTGGATGGCCGAGACAAAGGCCGATGCCGAGACCGCGTTCGACGCCTTCATCGAGAGCTACGAATTGAAATACGAGAAGGCCGCCGAATGCTTGCAGAAAGACCGCGACGCCCTGCTCGCCTTCTACGACTTTCCCGCCGAGCACTGGAAGCATCTGCGAACGACGAACCCGATCGAAAGCACCTTCGCCACCGTGCGGCACCGGACGATCCGCGCCAAAGGATGCCTCTCGAACAGGACGGCGCTCGCTATGGTCTTTAAACTGATCGAGGGCGCGCAGAAAAGCTGGCGACGCCTGGACGGACACAACCAGTTGCCAAAACTCGTCCTGGGTGTGAAGTTCTCCGACGGGCTGGAGGTCCTCGCCAAATCGGCACACCGTCAACCCGCAACCGCCGCCGCCTGACCGGCCCGGCCGTCACCAAGATTTGACGATAGCTCCTCCACAAGCTCCTGAAAGCCGATCAGCGCTGTGGCGCGAATGTACCTGTCTTGGACAACCATGAATCCCCATCACTCAACCCTAACCTGATGAAAATCCAGGCGCCCCGTCC
>NZ_JBAVNZ010000272.1:0-2634 GCF_049691595.1 Bradyrhizobium sp. | reverse complement strand
GGTTACGACTCGCTCAACCGCACGCGCAAGAAACCGAAATTCTATCCCGGACAGGCCAGGCCGAAGCCGCCGCCCGGTCCCGGCAGCGCGCCGCCGCCACTTGCTGCAAACACGCGGCCGCGGTTATCCGTTCCGCCGTCCGAGTCCGCCAACAGGCCCCCGATCGCGCCGGCGATGGCCGGCACCGTCGCCGGCCAGCCCCCGCGCAAGCGTCTCAGAATCGACGACGATCCGTTCGGCGCGGTCGGCGATTACGCCGGCAGTTTCCTGATCAAGTCGGCGGTCGAACTCGGCGGCGGCCATGACACCAATCCGCGCCGCACTTTCGTCCCCGGCGGATCGCCGCTCGCAGTCATCGCGCCGGAATTGCTGGCAGTGTCCGACTGGCAGCGCCACGCGCTGGTCGCCGATCTGCGCGGCTCCTTCACCGGTTACGGCAATATTTTTCCGCCGCCGACCGACGGCACCATCTCGCCGGCGCCGGTCGATATCGATCGCCCGGATTTCACCGGCCATGTCGACGGCCGCCTCGACGTCAGCCGCGATACGCGCCTCACCGCGCAGGCGCGGCTGCGCGTCGCCACCGACAATCCCGGCAGCCCGAACATCCAGGCCGGCCTCGCCAGATATCCTGTTTACGCCACGCTCGGCGGCACCATCGGCTTCGACCAGAATTTCAACCGGCTGCGGATAGCCGGCGGAGCGACCATCGACCGCACCGATTACCAAAACTCGAAACTCACCGACGGCAGTTCGACCAGCAACGGCGACCGCAATCTTGTCCAATATGGCGGCGTCGGCCGCGTCAGCTACGACCTGACGCCAGGCGTCAAGCCATTCGTCGAAGCCGAGGCCGACAGCCGCGTGCACGACCAAAAGCTCGACCGCAACGGCTATGCCCGAGATTCCTCCGGCTTCCATGTCAAGGCCGGCACCAGCTTCGAATTCTCGCGGCTCTTGACCGGCGAAGTCTCGGCCGGCTACACCGCGCGTGACTATGTCGATCCGAGGCTGAATCGCCTGCAGGGCCTGCTGGTCGCCTCCTCGCTGACCTGGACCGCGACCCCGCTGACGACGGCAAAATTCTATTCCACGACCGCGATTACCGAGACCACGTTGCCCGGCGTCTCCGGCGTGCTGACGCACAGCTACACCGTCGAGGTCGATCACGATTTCCGCCGCTGGCTGACGGCGATCGGCAAATTCACCTGGGGCTCTCTCGACTACCAGGGCGCCAACCGCAGCGACAAAATCTATGCGCTGTCCGGCGATCTCATCTACAAGATGACCCGCAGCCTCTGGATCAAGGGCACGCTGCGGAGGGACTGGCTGGACTCCAATCTCGCCGGCAACAGCACCAACTCGACGGTGGTGATGCTCGGGGTGCGGCTGCAGAATTGATCCTCTCCCCCTCGTGGCCCATGAGGAGGAGGGATAAGACTACCGCGCCAGCGCCGTCGCCCCCGTCAAAAACTGGTCGATCGCGCGCGCGCACAGCCGGCCCTCGCGGATCGCCCATACCACCAGCGACTGGCCGCGGCGCATGTCGCCGGCGGAGAACACCTTTGGCAGCGAGGTCTTGTAGTCCGCGAGATTGGCGCGGACGTTGCCGCGCGGGTCGAGGTCGACGCCGAGCGTCTTCAACAGGCCCTCGTGCACCGGATGCACAAAACCCATCGCCAGCAGCACGAGCTGGGCGTCGAGCTCGAATTCGGTGCCGGCGATCGGCTTGAACTTTTCGTCGACCTGCACGCAGTGCATTTTTGTCACGCTGCCGCCGATGCCTGAAAATTTCTGCGTCAGCACCGCGTATTCGCGCCTGGCGCCTTCGGCCTGGCTCGACGAGGTCCGCATCTTCAACGGCCAGTTCGGCCAGGTCAGCCCCTTGTCCTCATGCTCGGGCGGCGCCGGCATGATCTCGAGTTGCGTCACGGATTTGGCGCCCTGCCGGAAACTTGTGCCGATGCAGTCCGAGCCGGTGTCGCCGCCGCCGATCACGACGACGTGCTTGTCCGCGGCGAGAATGTCGGCGGCATCGCCGAGCGGCTCAGAGGAGACGCGGCGGTTCTGCTGCGGTAAAAAATCCATCGCAAAATGGATGCCGGCGAGATCGCGTCCGGGGATCGGCAGGTCGCGCGGGGCTTCCGCGCCGCCGGTCAGCGCCAGCGCGTCATACTGCTGGTGCAGCTCGCGCGGATCGATCGAACCGTTGGCGCCGACATGGGCGCCGTAATGGAAGGTGACGCCTTCGGCCTCCATCTGCGCGATGCGGCGGTCGATGACGTGCTTTTCCATCTTGAAGTCGGGAATGCCGTAGCGCAATAGCCCGCCGGCCCTGGCGTATTTCTCGTAGACATGCACGTCGTGGCCGGCGCGCGCGAGCTGCTGCGCGCAGGCCAGGCCCGCCGGACCCGAGCCGATCACCGCGATCTTCTTGCCGGACTTGTTCGGGGCGATTTCCGGCGTCACCCAGCCATTGTCCCAGGCGCGGTCGACGATCGCGCATTCGATGGTCTTGATGGTGACCGGGTTGTCGTCGATGTTGAGCGTGCAGGAGGCCTCGCACGGCGCCGGGCAGATGCGGCCGGTGAATTCCGGGAAATTGTTGGTCGAGTGCAGATTGCGCGAGGCTTC
>NZ_JBAVNZ010000271.1:0-9127 GCF_049691595.1 Bradyrhizobium sp. | reverse complement strand
CAACGGAAGAATGGATTGCTTCGTCGCAAGTGCTCCTCGCAATGACGGGTTTGAGAGGTTGCTCGCGGCCTGCCTCAGTTACGCCGCCGCCATCTTCTTCGGCGGGAAGCGACCGTAAAAAGTCTCGCCCTTGGCCGCCATCTCCGCCAGCAATTTCGGCGGCGTGAAGCGCGAGCCGTATTTGGCCTCGAGCTTGTGGCACAGTTCGACGAATTTTTTGGTGCCCATGAAGTCGATATAGGACAGCGTGCCGCCGGTGAACGGCGCGAAGCCGAAGCCGAGGATGGAGCCGACGTCGGCCTCGCGCATGTCGGTGATGACGTGATCCTCCACCGTGCGCGCGGCCTCCACCGCCTGCACCACCAGAAAACGCTGCTTCAGCTCCTCGATATCGAGCGTATCGGGATCGAGATGTCTTGGCTGCAATCCCGACAGTTCCGACCACAGGCTCTTCTGGCCCTTGCCCTTCTCGGGGTAATCGTAAAAGCCCTTGCCGTTCTTGCGGCCGAAGCGGCCCTGCTTCTCGACCATCTCGACCAGAAGCTTCTTCTGGGTCTGGTCGATGGCGTTGGGGCCGAGATCGGCCTCGGTCGCCTTCATGATCTTGAGCACGAGATCGAGCGCGACCTCGTCCGACAGCGACAGCGGCCCGACCGGCATGCCCGCCATCCTGGCGGTGTTCTCGATCATCGCCGGCGGCACGCCTTCCATCAGCATTTCCAGGCCTTCGGCGGTGAAGCGCAGCACGCAGCGGTTGGCGAAGAAGCCGCGGGAATCGTTCACCACAATCGGCGTCTTGCCGATCACGCGGACGTAATCCAGCGCGGTCGCCAGCGCGACGTCGCCGGTGTTCTTGCCGACGATGATCTCCACCAGCATCATCTTCTCGACCGGCGAGAAGAAGTGGATGCCGATGAACTTGCCCTGGTCCTTGAATTCTTCTGCCAGCGAATTGATCGGTAGCGTCGAGGTGTTGGAGGCGAAGATCGCATCCGATTTCAACAGCGGCTGCGCCCTGGCGTAGGTCTCCGCCTTTACTTTTCTATCCTCGAACACCGCCTCGATGATGAGGTCGCAATCTTTCAGCACGTTGTAGTCGGCAGTCGCCGATATGCGCGACAGGATGGCGTCGCGTTCGCTCTCCTTGGCGCGGCCCTTCTTGACCAGATCGTCGATCACGGATTGGGCATGGCCCTTGCCCTTGTCGGCGCTGGCCTGGTCGCGGTCGATCAGCACCACGTCGATGCCGGCGCGCGCCGAGACGTAGCCGACGCTGGCTCCCATGAAGCCGGCGCCGATCACCGCGAGTTTCCTGACCTTGGTCGGCGGCACGTTTGGCGGCCGCCGCGCGCCCTTGTTCAGTTCCTGCATCGACAGGAACAGGCTGCGGATCATCGCAGCCGCCTCCTTGGAGCGCAGGATCTGGGTGAAATAGCGGGATTCGACCCGCAGCGCGGCGTCGATCGGCAACAGCAGGCCTTCATAGACGCAGCTCATGATGGCGCGGGCCGCCGGATAATTGTCGTAGGTCTCGCGGCGGAAGATCGCATTGCCGGCCGGGAACATCTGCATGCCGGCGTTGGAATAGACCGGGCCGCCGGGCAGCTTGAAACCCTTCTCGTCCCAGGGCGCGACCGCCTTGCCGCCGCCCTTGATCCAGTCCTTTGCTGATTTGATCAGATCAGCTGACGGCACGATGGCGTCGATCAGCTTCAGCGCCTTTGCCTTTTCGAGATTGACCGCCTCACCCTTCAACAACAGCTGCATCGCATCCTGCGGCGGCACGATGCGCGGCACGCGCTGGGTGCCGCCGGCGCCCGGAAACAGCCCGACCTTGACTTCCGGCAGCCCGAGGCGGGTTTTTGGATTTTCCGCAGCGACGCGGTAGTGGCAGGACAGCGTCAGCTCGAACGCGCCGCCGAGCGCCAGCCCGTTGATCGCGGCGGCCCATGGCTTGCCTGAGGTTTCGATGGCGCGGAACACCAGCGAGGATTTGCGGCTCTGGTCGAACAGCATCTGGTTGGCTGCGACCTCGCCCTTGGCCTTGAGCAGATCCATGTATTGGCGGTTCATGCCCTCCAGCATCGACAGATCCGCGCCGGCGGAAAACGCCTCCTTGCCCGAGGTGACGACGACGCCCTTGACCGCGGCGTCCGCCGAGGTCTGCTTCACGATCTCCTCGAGCTCGGTGATGGTGGTCTCGTCCAGCACGTTCATCGAACGGCCGGGAATGTCCCATGTGACCAGTGCAATGCCGTCGGCGTCGGTCTCAACCTTGAAATTCCTGAAGGCCATGTGGTGCTCCCAAAAGGTGTCGCTATTCGTGTTTCGCCGCAGTGATCGCAGGGTGGGTTAGCGAAGCGTAACCCACCCTTCTCAACGCCGCGATTTCGGTGGGTTACGCCTTCGGCTAACCCACCCTACGATTCTAAACCCGCTCGATGATCGTGGCGGTGCCCATGCCGCCGCCGATGCACAGCGTCACCAGCGCGGTCTGTTTGTTGGTGCGCTCGAGTTCGTCGAGCACGGTGCCCAAAATCATCGCGCCGGTGGCACCTAACGGATGACCGAGCGCGATCGCGCCGCCATTGACGTTGATCCTGGCGCTGTCGATGTCGAACGCCTGCATGTAGCGCAGCACCACCGAGGCAAACGCTTCGTTGAGCTCGAACAGGTCGATGTCCGACTTCTTCATGCCGGAGCGCTCGAACAGCTTTTCGGTGACGTCGACCGGGCCGGTCAGCATCATCGCGGGCTCGGAACCGATATTGGCGAAGGCGCGGATTCTTGCACGCGGCTTCAGCCCGTGTTTCGCGCCGGCTTCCTTGCTGCCGAGCAGCACCGCGCCGGCGCCGTCGACGATGCCCGAGGAGTTGCCGGCGTGATGCACGTAGTTGATCTTCTCGACTTCCGGATGCGACTGGATCGCCACCGCGTCGAAGCCGCCCATCATGCCGACGGCTGCGAAAGACGGCTGCAACTGGCCGAGCGACTGCATGGTCGTGGTCGGCCGCATGTGTTCGTCCCTGGCCAGGATGGTGAGGCCGTTGACGTCCTTGACCGGCACTACGGACTTGTTGAAGCGGCCCTCGTCCCAGGCTTTCGCCGCGCGCTGCTGGCTTTGCACCGCATAGGCGTCGACGTCGTCGCGCGAGAAACCGTATTTGGTGGCGATCAAATCGGCGGAGACGCCCTGCGGCATGAAATAGGCCGGCACCGCCATCGAAGGGTCCATCGGCCAGGCGCCGCCGGAGGCGCCAATGCCGACGCGGCTCATCGATTCGGCGCCGCCGCCGATCACGAGGTCGTGCTGGCCGCTCATGATCTGGGCAGCGGCGAAATTCACGGCATCGAGGCCCGACGCGCAGAAGCGGCTGATCTGGACGCCGGGAACGGCCTGCCCGAGACCGGCCTTCAGCGCCGCGAAGCGCGCGATGTCGGAGCCGGCCTCGCCGACCGGATCGACCACGCCGAGGATGACGTCGTCGACGATGTCCTCGCCGAGCTGGTTGCGCTCCTTCAGCGCCTGCAGCGGCACCGTCGCCAGCGCCAGCGCGGTCACCTCGTGAAGCGCGCCGTCGGCCTTGCCGCGGCCGCGCGGGGTGCGAACGTGATCGTAGATATATGCCTCAGGCATGACGCGCTCCTGATATGAGGATCATAATATACAGGCGAGAAATCGCGGATCGTTCGGGAACGGCGGAAGTTTCTCAGAACGCTTCCGCCGCCAGTTCCATCGTGGTCGCGCTTCCGCTCTGGATGCGCGCAAGGTGCACCGTCGTTTCCGGCAGCATCCGTTCCATGAAGAAGCGGCCGGTCACGAGCTTGGAGGTCAGATAGGGCGTGGCGTCACCGGCCGCAATCTTGACCAAGGCCACTTTCGCCATCCGCGCCCACATGTAGCCGAAGGTGACGAGGCCGAACAGTTGCATGTAGTCGGTGGCCGCGGCCCCGGCATTGTCGGGTTTGGCCAGCGCATTCTGCATCAGCCATCCGGTGGCTTGCTGCAAATGGCCGAGCGCGGCGGACAGCGGCGTCACGAAGGGCTTCATGGCCTCGTCGGTGCCGTGGTCCTTGGCGAAGGCCGCGACCTCGCCAAAGAACGCCATCACGGCGCGGCCGCCATGGCGCGGCAGTTTGCGGCCGACGAGATCGAGTGCCTGAATGCCGTTGGCGCCCTCATAGATCATGGCGATGCGCGCATCGCGGACGAACTGCTCCATGCCGTGTTCGGCGATGTAGCCGTGGCCGCCATACATCTGCTGCGCCAGCACCGCGTTGGAAAATCCGACATCGGTCATCACGCCCTTCATGACCGGCGTCATCAGCCCCATATGGTCGTCGGCTGCCTCGCGGTCCTTGGGGTCGCTGGAGCGGTGGGCGACGTCGCTCTTCAGCGCGGTCCAGACCACCATCGCGCGCGCCGCCTCGTTGAAGGCGCGGATCGTGAGCAGCGTGCGGCGGACGTCGGGATGCACGATGATCGGATCGGCCGGCTTGTCCGGCGCCTGGGCGCCGGTGAGCGCGCGGCCCTGCAGACGCTCGCGGGCATAGGCCACCGCATTCTGATAGGCGACCTCGGATTGCGCCAGGCCCTGCACCGCGACGCCGAGCCGGGCCTCGTTCATCATCACGAACATGCCCTGCATGCCCTTGTTTTCCTCGCCGATCAGCCAGCCGGTGGCATTGTCGTAATTCATCACGCAGGTCGAATTGCCGTGGATGCCCATCTTGTGCTCGATCGAGCCGCAGGACACCCCGTTACGCGCTCCCAGGGAACCGTCGGCATTGACCAGGATTTTCGGCACCACGAACAGCGACACGCCCTTGATGCCGCTGGGCGCGCCTTCGATCCGCGCCAGCACCAGATGGATGATGTTGTCGGCGAGATCGTGCTCGCCGGCGGAGATGAAGATCTTGGTGCCAGTGATCCTGTAGCTGCCGTCGGCCTGCTTGACCGCCTTGCTGCGCAACAGGCCGAGATCCGTGCCGCAATGTGGCTCGGTCAGGTTCATGGTGCCGGTCCACTCGCCTGCCACCATTTTCGGCACGAACATCTTCTTCTGTTCGGGCTTGCCATGCACGATCAATGCCGCGGTCGCGCCCATGGTCAGGCCGCCATACATCGAGAACGCCATGTTGGCCGAACTCTGGAACTCGTTGACCGCCTGGCTCAGCGTGACCGGCAGCCCCTGCCCGCCATATTCTGATGGCGCCGAGAGCCCGAGCCAGCCGCCTTCCGCGACCTGCTTGAACGCTTCCTTGAAACCTTTGGGCGTGGTGACGCTGCCGTCCGCGTGCCGGATGCAGCCTTCGAGGTCGCCGACCCGATTGAGCGGCTGCAAGACCTCCTCGCTGAGCTTGGCGGCCTCGCCCAAAATCGCTTCGCGCACGTCGGCGGAGGCATCGGTAAAGCCGGGCAGATTGTCGTAGCGGTCGATCTGGAACACGTCGTTGAGCAGAAAATTGACGTCTTCGACGGGCGCTTTGTAGATCGGCATCGTGTCCTCCCGGCTGGCTGGCGGCTCCTTTAAGGGAGTTTCCCAAGCGCAGCAATCGCATTGGTTTCCGAATCAGAGCTTAACTGGTTCGCAGCTCCAAGGCAGCCACGATCAGGGCAGCGGTTGCATTCTTGCGGGGCCCGCATCGGCTGCCTGCCGCGCCAGTTGCTCCCCCATCAGCCGATGCAGCAGGTTGACCGCCTTGAGCGGGCGCACCATCACCCTGAAATGCGTGATCCGGCCGTCGCCCCCGAAGGTGATGATGTCGACGCCGTTGATCCTGATCCCGTCGATCTCGTTTTCGAACTCGAGGACCGCGCCGGTATCGCTGCGCCATTCGCCGACATAGGCGAAGCCCGGCCCGCCCAGCACCTTTTCCGCGCTCGACAGATATTTGAACGTGATGTCACGCCCGCGCTGCGGCGTATGCACGACGGGGCTTTCGAATACCGCGTCGGGGTGGAGCAGATCCCACAACGCCGCGCGGTCATGGGACTTCAGGTAGGCATACCACTTGTCGAGGCCGGTCATGGTCATCGAACGTCTCCTGTGGGTGAGCAGCGCAGCGATTGCCGCGGTCATGGTGAAGTCGCCTCAAACGCCGGGTTTGCTTGCGCCGAGCAGGATAAGCACGAGCGCGGCAGCCATGAGCATCCAGCCAGGATGACGACCGCGTGTGGCCCAAAGATTGACGATGGCGCCGAACAAACAAGAACCGCCAACGAACAGACTGCTTCACTGGTCTCGCAATCAGCGCCGCGTACGGGCAGACGAAGTCGACCCTTCAACGAAGCTGGAAGCGGCATGACTTCCCTTGCTGCGATCCATTATTATGCATATTGACGCATATGCGCTTTTATGCATAAAGTCAAGCAGCAGGTTCTGGTTCATTGGAGACGGAGGGTTGGCGTTTTGGCGCTTGGTGATGCAATCCTCGCGTGCCTGACGGAACGTCCGATGACGGGCTATGAGCTGGCCAAGACGTTCGATGCATCCATCGGATTCTTCTGGAAGGCCGACCATCAGCAGATCTATCGCGAACTCTCGCGGCTCCGCGACCGCGGCCACATTCAGGGCCGCGAAGTCGTGCAGTCCGGCAAACCCAACAAGCTGGTCTACACCCTCACATCCGAGGGCAGAGCCGCGCTGAAACGCTGGGCAGCCCGGCCGAGCATCCCGCCTTCGATCAAGGACGATCTGCTGGTACGGCTTTACGCGCTTGGCAGCGTCGACATTGAGCCGTTGCGCGCCGACCTCATGGCCCGGCTGGAGCACCACCGCGGCCGTTTCTCGCGATTCGAGCATATTCTCCAGAAACGCTTCCCTGAAGGCGCCGCATCACCGGCAGATATCGGCAAGCTGCTCGGACTTCGCATTGGCCTTCGTTATGAGCATGCCGTGGCGGAGTGGTGCGAAGAGGCGCTCGATACCTTGTCCGCCATTGCCAACCCTGCGAATGTCACGCCGATCGAGGACAGCCGACGCAAAAACAACCGATGAGTGTCGCGTCCTGACCGGTCACGACGGCGCCGGCGTTCGAAATCCGAGCCCGGCCGCCGCCCGGCCCCATCGATTTCGTCCTGACGGTAACTTTAAGGCCGCGCGGCCCAATTCCTTAACCCGTTATTTACCGTAACGCGGAAAAGTCAGTATCCAAGACAGACGACCGGCGCGGAATTCGATTGTCTTTTCATTGGCACGCGCGGGGAGGCTGGGGGCGCAGCGGTGGCGCCGGAGTCGGAACCGGATCAGGGCATGAATTCGCGCGTATCGTGGAGTGTTGAAAGCATCGATCCATCGGTGCGCGAACGGGCCGAGGCAGCCGCGCGTCGCGCCGGGATGTCGCTCCACGACTGGCTCAATTCCACCATCGGCGATTCCACGCCGGCCGATTTTCACGCGCCCTACGACCAGCGTCAGGCGATGCCCGGCCAGGAGAGCCGGGACGTCGCGGACATTCACCAGCGGCTGGATTCGATCACCCGCCAGATCGAGCGGATTACCCAGGCCAAGCCGCGCAGCGATGTTTCCACGCGCAGCGACATTTCCACGCGCAGCGATGTTTCCATGCGCGGCGACGTTCCCATGCGCGGCGACACTTCCACGCATAGCGACGCGTCCCGCGGCCAGGCCGTGCGCAGCGAACCAGCCGTTGCCCGGCAACTGAACGACGCCATTTCGCGGCTCGATGCACGGCTGTCGCAGATTTCAGATCCTGCGCCGGCGCAGCAAGCGCAGTTGCAGGCCAAGCAGCGCCAGGCCGAGACGGTCGAGCGCGCCGCCGCGCAGGTCTATCGTCCCTCGCCGCCGCTCAATCCGGCATCGCTCGATTCCGTAATCGCGGAAATCGCGGCGCGCCAGAACGAACTGGATGGTCTGCAGCCCCGGCTGATGCCCCCGCGCAGCGTGCCGCCGCTGGCGCCCGCCGCCCCGCCGATGGCGCAACCTGCCCCGATGGCGCCGGCGGGGCCGGATTTTTCCTCGCTGGAGCGTCATCTGTTCAGGATCACGAGCCAGATCGAGGCGCTGCAGCGTCCCGATCACATCGAGCAATCGATCGCGGCCTTCCGCGGCGAACTCGCCGAAATCCGTCACGCCATCACCGAGGCGATGCCGCGCCAGGCGATCGAATCGATCGAGAACGAGGTCCGCTCGCTGTCCCGCCGCATCGACGAGACCCGTCAGAGCGGCACCGACGGCCTGGCGCTCGCCGGCATCGAACGGGCGCTCGGCGAAATCCACCAGGTGCTGCGCTCGCTGACCTCGGCCGAGCAACTCGCCGGCTATGACGAGGCGATCCGCAGTCTCGGCGCCAAGCTCGATCTGATCCTGCGCACCAGCGACGATCCCTCCACCGTCCAACAGCTCGAAGGCGCGATCGCCGCCCTTCGCTCGGTCGTTTCCAACGTCGCCTCCAACGACGCGCTGGCGCGGCTCAGCGACGACCTGCAAACGCTGTCGTCCAAGATCGATCAGCTTTCCCGCGCCGAGAGTCGCGGCGGTTCGCTGGCGATCCTCGAACAGCGCATCGCCGCGCTGACCTCGACGCTGGAAAGCCGCGAGCGCCCGGTCGTCAGCGACAATTCCGAATCGCTCGAAGGCGCGCTGCGGGCCCTGTCCGAGCGCATCGACCGCATGCAGGTCGGCAGCGACAGCGCCTCGGCGTTCGTCCATCTCGAACAGCGCGTATCCTACCTGCTGGAACGCCTGGAGGCCGCCACCGATCACCGCGCCGGCAATCTCGGCCGGGTCGAGGACGGGCTGCATGACATTCTGCGCCACCTCGAAAACCAGCACGCCAGTCTCGCCGCGCTGGCCGAGGGCAGCCGCACCATGAGCGCGGCCGCGCCCCAGCCGGCCGACAGCGGCCTCGTCGATGTCGTCAAGCGCGAATTGTCCGACATCCGCTTCAGCCAGTCGGAAACCGACCGGCGCACCCAGGATTCGCTGGAAACGGTTCACAGCACCCTCGGCCACGTGGTCGATCGGCTGGGGATGATCGAGGGCGATCTGCGCGCGGTTCGCGCCGCGCCAATCGCGCCGCAGCCGGTCGCCGCCCCGGCGACGGCGCCGGTCGAAGCGCCAGCAGAAACGTCCCGCCTTGCGACGCCGGCGCAGCTCTTCGC
>NZ_JBAVNZ010000270.1:0-59271 GCF_049691595.1 Bradyrhizobium sp. | reverse complement strand
CCGACGCCGCCCTTGCCGGAAGCCACCGCGATGACGGCGGCAATGCCGGGGATTTCCGACTGCTGCGAAATCGGCGACGCCGGACTCTGCGGCGGCCGATGCGAGGCGACCGGCGGCACACCCTGCGCGTGGCGATGCGGCGGCGGCGCCGTGGAGCCCGGCTTACGTTCGGCGGTCAGTGCGATCATGGCGACGGTGACGCCGGGAATGGCGCGCACGGCGGCTTCGGCCTCTGCGCGGACGCTTTCCCACCCGCGGGCTTCCGCGGCATCGACATTGATCGAAAAAAACACCTTGCCATCGGCGACCGTGATCGCCGACAGCACATTGGCATTGGTCAGGGCGACGCCGCCGGGCGAGGCCACCCTGGCCAGCGCATCGAGAACCTGTTGCTGCGTGACGCTCACGGCGCATCTCCTGACTACACTCGGATGCGACCCATAGAGCGTTGCGGCCCAAAAGGCTACCTCGCTCCGACGTCATCCATGCGCTCGACGGGCGCCGACGCACCCTGTTCCTTGGCCGCTTCGTAATTCAATTCGATCATGACGCCATTGGGGTCATTGACGAAGATCTGCCAGAGATCGCCGCCGGGAACCTGTCGGGAGTCGTATTCGAACCCTTTGGATTCCAGCCGCTGCTTCATGCCTGCAAACCCCTGGCTGATGAAGGCGACGTGATGGACCACACCGGAATCCGGCTTTTGCGGCTCGTCGGTCCGGGAAATATCGACCAGATGCACCACCGCCTTGCCCTCCGAGTACATCCACGCTCCGGGGAAAGCAAAGTTCGGCCGGGCGCCCTTCTCCAGGCCCAAAATGTCCTCGTAGAACCGGACCGTGTCGTCGAGTTTCCGGGTCCGGATGTTGAAATGATCGAGCACGCCCACGCTGATGCCCATGCGATGCCACTCCCTTTTTTGTGAGGTTCGCTGCCGGGCAATCCTAGCACAAAACCCCGCCCGCCCGCCAAACGAAGGCGTTGCCCTTCACGGCACAGTGTTTATGCTGCGGCTCCCTCCTCCAAAACACCGTCCGGCCCGTGCAATGTCGCCGGCAGAACCCCAAGGGCACACACATGGCTAAAGTCGCTTTCCTCGGTCTCGGCGTGATGGGTTTTCCGATGGCCGGACATCTGGTGAAAAAGGGTGGCCACGCGGTGACGGTGTACAACCGGACCGCGGCGAAGGCGAAAGCGTGGGCGGACAAGTTCGGCGGGCGGACCGCGGCGACGCCGAAAGCCGCCGCCGAAGGCCAGGATTTCGTGATGTGCTGCGTCGGCAACGACCATGATTTGCGCGCGGTGGCGTTCGGCGGAGATGGCGCCTTTGCCGGCATGAAGAAGGGCGCGACCTTCGTCGATCACACCACGGCGTCGGCCGAAGTCGCGCGCGAACTCGACGCCGAGGCCGCCAAACTGGGCTTCAAATTCGTCGATGCGCCGGTGTCCGGCGGACAGGCCGGCGCGGAAAACGGCGCGCTGACCGTGATGTGCGGCGGCCACGAAGACGCCTATGCCGGCGCCGAGCCGGTGATCGCCGCCTACGCGCGGATGTGCAAGCGGCTTGGCCCGGCCGGCTCCGGGCAACTGACCAAAATGGTCAACCAGATCTGCATCGCGGGCCTCGTCGAAGGCCTGTCGGAAGGCATTCATTTCGCCAAGAAGTCGGGCCTCGACGTCCACGCCGTGATCGAGACCATTTCCAAGGGCGCTGCCCAATCCTGGCAGATGGAAAACCGCTACAAGACCATGAACGATGGCAAGTTCGATTTCGGCTTCGCGGTCGAATGGATGCGCAAGGATCTGGCGATTTGCCTCGCCGAGGCCAGGCGCAACGGCGCGAGCCTGCCGGTCACCGCGCTGGTCGATGCGTTCTACGCCGAAGTGGAAAAAATCGGCGGCAAGCGCTGGGACACGTCCAGCCTTTTGGCCCGGCTGGAGCGCTGACCGCAAGACTCCGGCATCTCGATCAGCGGGACCGCGCCGCGCGACGGGGGACCTTTTCAGCGCCTGTTGTGATTGCCGGAACCTATGTGGCATGGCCGATGCGCCGCAAGGGCCTCGGGTCGCTCCGAGGCCCTTCCTGACAGGGTGCATCCGCGGCTCGCGGCGGAAAATCAGCTACCGGTCAGCGCCTTGGCGCCGGCCTCGTAAACGCCATCGATGGTTTTCTTGGCATCGGCGTCCGACGCTCCTTTTGCGTCATAGCTGCCCATCCATTTCAACGCGGAGCCCTTTGCATCTCCGGTCACGCTGATTGTCGAGTGATAATTTGCGACCGGCAGCGGACCTGACAGGATGGTGTACCTGTAGCTGCGATTGGCGTCGTCCCAGTTCTCCAGCGCCTCGACGATCGTTCCGCCGCCTTTTAGCGAGAGTGTGCGCTGTTTGCCATCCGCACTGAGGACACATTTCTCAATCGCCGGATGCCATGAGCTGATCCCGCAAAAATTCCCGACCTTTTTCCAAAGCGCGTCCGGCGACATGGATGACAGCATGGTCACGTTTGAGTCCAGCGCGAGTGCGGAAGCGGTCGAACCGATGAGGGCCGCAATCGCGGCAAGAGTCGTATAACGCATCACATTGCTCCTCCTCTGTTGTGTTTATTGTGGAAACGATAGGATCGGTCGGGCGATCTTACACACCTAAACCTGACACGTCCCGCGCCCCCGCGTGCTCCGAGCGACCTTGAACAGGTCTCGGCTCGCGGCCTATCGGTAATCCAATAGAGATTGCAAATTTAACCGAACCTGTGGGGCCTTCGGCACTTGTCAAACCCTGGTTGGATTGTGCGCCAATCTCGGGTCTTGATATCGAAACGGTCAATAACGGGCTCTCCTTCATGCGCCCGAACCGGGAGAGGACATACGAAACCCCCAGCGTCTGACTTGTCCAGTTCGCGTAGAGCTTCGACTGAGTGCCGATGTCCGAAATGGGTCAACCCCGAATAAAGTCGTTCCTCGGCGGCGTTTCATCGACCAGCTCCTGGCGCGCGAAATGGCCCCCCTGCGCGACTGGGGCCGGGATACTTCCGACCTCCTCGCTCGGCGGAAGCTGACCTCCACCGCGCGATGCCGGTGGCTGATTTTAACCACCTGTTAACGGAATTCTTTAGCTATTTAGGCAGCTCTTAACGATTTGGCCCCAGAGATAGGCAATGCAAAAAGCCCGCGCCGTTCGCGGGCGGGGTTTGTGTTGTTTAATGAGTAAAGCCGCCGAAAATCCTGAAGTTGCCCAGCTTCCGGCCGAACCCCAGGTCGCAGCGCCGGTCAACACCCGGCGCGCCGCCGCGCAGCGGGTCCGCGAGGCGCGCGATCGGTTAACGTCGACCAGCGGAACCCGCCCGGCCTTCGACACCGAGCTGCTGCGGCAATACGCCCAGACCCGGATGTCGGCCTCCTATGTCGTCATGCTGCTGGTGGTTGCGACCGGCGCATTGTTCGGTGTCTGGATGCAGCCGGTATCGGCGGCGGCCTGGACCTGCGGCATACTCTGCATCCATGCCGCCATCATCCGCAATTGCGGCAGGTTCCTCGCCCAATCCCCTTCCCTTGCCGCGACCCGCAAATGGCGCACGCGGTTCGTTCTGCTCGACCTGCTCTACGGCCTGTGCTGGACCGTGATCCTGATCCATCCGGCGGGCCTCGACGTCGCCTCGAACACGCTGATGATGTTTTTGATGCTGCTGGTGATCGCGGTGTCGAGCATGCTGGCCGCCAGCCTGCCGATCGCCGCGCTCGCGGCGACTGCGCCAGTCACCGCGGCGATCGCGCTCAACTTCGTGCTGAGCGGCACCTTCGACAATTACGTGCTGGCCTTGCTCGCGCTCGCCGCCGAGGGTTATTTTGCCCTGCTCGCCCATCGCCTGCATTCGACCACGCTGGCGACGCTGGAGGCGCGGGCCGAGAAGGACGCGCTGATCGGCGAGCTCGAACAGGCCAAGGCGATCTCCGACGAGGCGCGGCACCGCGCCGAATCCGCCAACGTCGCCAAGTCGCGGTTCCTGGCGCAGATGAGCCACGAATTGCGCACGCCGCTGAACGCGATCCTCGGATTCTCCGAAGTGATGAAGAGCGAGATCTTCGGCGAACACGCGATGCCGGTGTACAAGGAATATTCGGCCGACATTCACAGTTCGGGCGTGCACCTGCTCAACCTGATCAATGAGATCCTCGACCTGTCGCGGATCGAAGCCGGTCGATACGAGCTGAACGAGGAAGCGGTGTCGCTCGTCCATGTCGTCGCCGACTGCCATCATCTGCTCAAGCTGCGCGCGACCAGCCGCGGCATCACCATTCACGAGATGTTCGAGCAGGGCATGCCGCGGATCTGGGGCGACGAGCGCGCGACGCGCCAGATCGTGCTCAACCTGTTGTCCAATTCCATCAAATTCACTCCGCAAGGCGGCGAGATCTGGCTGAAGGTGGGCTGGACCGCTTCCGGCGGACAATATCTGAGCGTCAAGGATACCGGCTCCGGCATCGCGGAAGACGAGATCCCGATCGTGCTGGCGTCGTTCGGCCAGGGCTCCAATTCGATCAAGTCGGCCGAACAGGGCGCGGGCCTCGGCCTGCCGATCGCCAAGAGCCTGATCGACATGCATGGCGGCACCTTCACGCTGAAATCGAAGCTGCGGATCGGCACCGAGGTCATCGTCACCTTCCCGCCAGAGCGGGTGATGTCGGCGCTGGCGCCGCTGGCCGAGGAGGCGCCGCCGCTGCAACCGGAGACCGCAACCACCGCTTCCGCCGACGACAAGCGGCGGACGCGCAACAAGCCGATCATGAGTGCCGGCACCGGATTGTAGCGCGGGTACTTGCACAAGCGACCGAAACCGTTTCACACTTCCAGGATGAGCAAAGAAACGCCGTGTATCGCAGTCTGTATGATCGATCCCGGGACCAAACTCTGCTTCGGTTGCGGGCGAACGCTTCCGGAGATCGCGCGCTGGCACCGCATGGAAGGCGCGGAGCGGCTCGCCGTGATGGCGCGGCTGCCCGCGCGCATGGCGGAGGCCGGAATGGCGCCGATGGCGGCAGCTCAAACCAGCGGTTGAGTGCCATCCGGATTGGCGGCGGAGGCGCGCCATGAGCCGCATCCTGCTCGTTGTCATCATGCTGGCAGCCGGCGCCGTGGTTGCCTATGGCGATCCGGAACAGATCGCGCGCGCCAGCGACTCGGTCTCGCAGATGCTGCGCCGGCGGAGCCAGTCGCCGGCGCCCGCCGTGCAGATCGCGCGCGGTCAGGCCGGCGAGTTCGCGCTTCGCGCCAGGATCAACGGCGTCAGCACACCGATGGTAATCGACACCGGCGCAACCTCGGTGGTGCTGACCTGGGAAAGCGCGAAGGCGATCGGATTGCCGCTGGAAATGCTCAAATATGACGTCGATGTCGAGACCGCCGGCGGCCACACCAAGGCGGCACGGCTGACGCTCGATCGGCTCGCCGTCGGCCAACTCGTCGAGAAATCAGTTCCGGCGCTGGTTGTGCCGCGCGGGCAGATGAAGACCAATCTGCTCGGCATGAGTTTTCTCGACCGGCTTGAAAGCTGGGGAGTGCACGCCGACAAACTGATGCTGCACGGCTACCCCGATTTCTCAGGCCGCAATCGACGCGACCGCACCGCGTTCGACTAGCGCGATCGCATCGCGCAGAACATTTGCACCCGCGCCCGGCCGCACCGCGTTTTCGGCGAGATGACGGCGGAACGCGCGCGCGCCGGGCACGCCGTGGAACGCGCCGACGAAATGCCGCGTGATCGCATGCAGCCGCGTGCCCTGCGCGAGCCGGGCTTCGATGTAGGGCATCATCGCCTCGAAAACATCCTGCATCGTTGCGTGCGGCGACGCCTCGCCGAACAGTTCGGGATCGACGGTCAATAGCCGCCACGGCTCCTGATAGGCCGCCCGGCCCAGCATCACCCCATCGACGCGATCGAGATGCCCGCTTGCCTCGGCGAGGCTCGCGATCCCGCCATTGATGATGACGGGCACATCGGGCAGCGCGGCCTTCAGCCGATAGACCCTGCCATAGTCGAGCGGCGGGATGTCGCGGTTTTCCTTCGGCGACAATCCGTTGAGCCAGGCCTTTCGCGCGTGCACGATCAGCGCATCCGCGCCGGCCGCGATCACGCCGCGCGCCAGCGCGTCGAGCGCGAGTTCCGGATCCTGGTCGTCGATGCCGATCCGGCATTTCACCGTGACGGGAATTTTCACCGCGCGCTTCATCGCCGTGACGCCGTCGGCGACCAGCTCGGGCTCCGCCATCAGGCAGGCGCCGAAGCGGCCGTCCCTGACCCGGTCGGACGGGCAGCCGACATTGAGATTGATTTCGTCGTAGCCGAAATCCTCGCCGATCCTGGCCGCGGTCGCGAGATCGCGCGCATCCGAGCCGCCGAGCTGCAGCGCCACCGGATGCTCGCTGGCATCGAATCCGAGCAGCCGATCGCGATCGCCATGGATGACGGCGCCGGATGTCAGCATCTCCGTATACAGCCGCGCACGCCGGCTCATGAGGCGGTGGAAGAACCGGCAATGCCGGTCGGTCCAATCCATCATCGGGGCGATGGCAAAGCGGTGATTTAACATATTGTTTTCACTGTATTTAATCATCCTGGCCGGTCCAATCGATTTTGGTCCGGCGGACAATCTGAAGCGGCAGAGCTAAAGCATTTTCCTTTCTTTTCAACCACTCGATTATTTTCACTTGTTTCACCCTTCCCGGTACTGCACGGCAGGACCAGAATGCCCGCGCAAGTACCACTCCTCGACAAAGTGTTCTAGCCATGCGCGGCGGTCTGCTCTTGGTCAACGTTGCTACCGACTACACCTCATCACTTTCCTCGTTCGTCCACGGACGGTAAGACGCAATCTCCTTTTCAAGATCAGGCACGCACTCATCGTGGATCCTGTCTGCGCACAGCGATCGATCTTGGCTAACTCGACACTTCTGAGATCGCTCCCTCGGGGGTGAAGTGGCGCTACCGTGAACTGCGACAGCGATCCACGAGGGCGAACGCCCGAAATCATTCTCTCGCAGAGCTCATCAGCGGCATCGGTACTGCGAACGGTACTGCATGTTTTCCACACGCGAAATGTGATTCTGGCGGTTCCAGAGTTAACCCGCAGCGCGGACATAAAGCTTAACCAAAAAGCTTAACCAACGAGTTTTGTTGCGCGATCGTCCCAAGCGACTGACGATTTAGCATTGGGCAGTTTCCCTGCTTTCTCAACGAAGGGAGTACTTGTGATGGTGCAGTCAACGATAGGACGAGTCCTGACTGATATGGAGCGCGAAATCGAGACCGAGGTTCGAAACAGGCCGCCGGTACACGCGCCGCGTCCTGTCAATGTCGCGCCGCCAAGGGTGGGCGCGCCGGCTCTGGCGATGCCGGACTATGTCACGCATCGCGACGGGGCCACAGAGATCGGCAAGCTGTCGGCGGAAGCTGTTGTCCGCGAATACGAAGCAGCAGCGAAAGAGATCGAGGCGATGGGCGCTGAGCTAATCGAGCGCGTCAAGCAATGCGAGACGATGACCCATGATGCGCTCGCCGTGACCGAGGAGTTGAAGGAAACCGCGGAGCGCTACCGCGAGGAGGCCAAGCGGGTTTTCCTTGAGATTGAGAACTGTTCGCTGGTGATGGCGGAGGTCCGCGAGACCTGCACCGAACTGAAGAAAAAGATCGCCGTTCCGGTCACGATAGACAGGCTAAAGCCAAAAAAGAGGTGAAACCCGAGCCGCCCTCAGACGGCGTGTCCCAAAGCCATCGGCGACCTGTTCGCCTGCACGGCGGTTTCATGAGCACGATGGCTCGAAAAGCCACGATAATCGTCGAAACACTCGGCGAACCGATCAACCAGTCCGATCACGCGATCCGTCGTCCCCGGCAGCAGGGCTCCGGCGTCCGACGTGATCGCTCCCGATCAAAGCTACCGACAACTTCGCGGCGCCCGACCAGTCCAAAATCACACCGTTCTGCGTTGTGCTGCGTCTGCAACGGGGCGCTCCTCGAACTAACTGGAAGGCGTTACTCGCAAACCAGCTTTCGATGATTCGGCGCCTCGATGCGCTTATCTGCTGTGAGATATTCGGGCTAGACATCTCAGCCGGGCATGGCCGATGCTCGCCAGCAGGTGACCCTTTCGTGTAGCAACCCGATGAGTCCGAGTATGATCTCCCGGCGGCCGCGGCGGGCTCCGATCCTGGTGGTGGTCGCACTGGCCGCGTTTGCGATCGCTGCTGTTCGTCCCCTTCGGGAGCCAGCTCTGAGAGCCGCAGGATGGGCGCTTGTCGTAAACGAACCGGTCGCGTCCGCCGACATCATCGTCCTATCGCTCGATTCCGGTGGCGCCGGGGCGCTCGAAGCGGCGGACCTCGTGCAAAGCGGCATCTCAAAGCGAGTTGCGGTCTTTATGGACCCTCCGAGTGGAGAAGACCATGAGTTCATCCGCCGGGGACTCCCTTACGAGGATGCGGGGGCAAGGCAAATTCGCCAACTGAGGTCGCTTGGTGTGACTGATGTCGTGCAAATCTCCAGAGTCGATGGAACGGAAAGTGAAGGTCAGGCGCTTCCGCCATGGTGCGACGAGCATCAACTCCGATCCATTGTGTTGGTGGCCACCAAGGATCACTCGCGACGATTGCGGCGAGTGCTCGACCGAGTCATGAAAGGCCATCCGACACGCGTCACGGTCCAACCCGCGCGCTACTCGAGTTTTGACCCCGACCGGTGGTGGGAAACTCGCGCCGGCGTCCGGACAGAAATCGTCGAGCTCCAGAAACTCTTGCTCGACGTCGTGCTGCACCCAATGTCATTTTGACATCGAGCCTTTAACTTAGGGATGCCCGGTCTCCGGCGGCGCCTACGCCTGGTAAGACGGCTGTGGCGGCACAAGGGCTTGGCCATCCCAGGTGATCTCGTCCAGCAGTTGGGCTGCCATGGCGACGGCCTCCATTCAGCATTAAATTAACATTTAAATTCAGCATTAAATTAACATTCAATGTTTAAATATCAATCCGCGCATCGGATCATCTCCAGTTTCGATCGAGAAACTGACGCTTGAGCATCGGGATCGTGTTGATCGGCGTCCATTTCTGCGCGACGTCCAGTGGAGACACGACCGCAGGTTAGGGCCTTGCTGGCTCGTTCCGGACGCGGGCTGCAGGCAATTACCAGGTAGTAACAATTAGGCAACAGTTTCCAGCTACCTTGACACCCCTCCCTTGTTGGGCGTGGCCCAGCCATGCTAGCCGAAGATTGTCGGAGATGCGATCGGGCGAGTGAGTTGGTGGTAGGCTGGTGCAATACTTCCGAAGAAGCTTTATAGCTGCCTCAGCCCTTCTTCTCGGTAGCTGCGCGCTTATGCCCGCCAGCGGCCCGGCAGGCACCGACGTTGTGTCGGCAAGCACCGATGTTGTGCCCGGTGCCGCCGAAAGTCTCCCGTACGCCCTGGTCAAGCTCACCCCCGAAGTCGTCGAAAGCCTCGGCCAACACGAGCCGAGATTTTCGAATTCCTTCACCGACCGCCGCCCTCCCCTGGCCTTCCATTTTGGTATCGGCGATATCGTCAGCGTAACGATTTTTGAGGCCACGGCGGGCGGCCTTTTCATTCCGGCAGAAGCCAGCGTTCGTCCAGGCAACTTCGTCACCCTCCCCAATCAGGCTGTGGACGACAAGGGCAACATTTCGGTGCCCTATGCAGGCATCGTGCGAGCAAAGGGACGAACGCAAGTCGAGGTCCAACAGGCCATCATTGATGCCCTCAAGAACCGGGCCATTGAGCCGCAGGTCGTCGTGACCCTGGTCGAGCAGAGAACATCGCTCATCAGCGTGCTGGGCGAGGTGAACAAGCCGGATCGATTTCCCGCCAGCATGGCCGGAGAGCGCATTCTTGATGCACTCACGCGCGCCGGCGGACCCAAGGCCCCCGGTTTCGACTCATTTGTCACGCTCGAGCGGGAGGGACGCCGAGCAACCGTCCCCTTTGGCACTCTCGTGTATCAGCCATCGAACAACATCTACGTGCACGCCGGCGATACCATCTACGTCTACACCGAACCACAGACCTTTTTGGCATTTGGCGCGACGGCGTCTGGTACCACTGGTGCCGCTAGCGCTGCTGCCGGTGCTGGCGCCGCCGGAACGCAACTCAAGTTTGATGCATGGCGAATTTCGCTTGCCGAGGCCGTCGCCAAGGCCGGAGGCCTTAACGATTCGCTTGCCGATCCAGCAGCTGTATTTCTTTATCGAGGGGAGCCCCGCGAAGTTGCTCAGCGCCTTGGAATCGACTGCTCAAAGTTTGAGGGACCGATCATTCCGGTCATCTACAACATAAATTTTAGAGATCCGGCGGCCTATTTTTTGGCTAGGGCGTTTGAAATCCGCAACAAGGATGTCATTTATGTATCGAATACGGCGTCAGTCCAGGTGACGAAGGTCTTGACTTACCTGCGTACCATTATGGCGACTGTGAACGACCCGATCATTTACGCCACCAATTTCTATGGCCTGAAGGCAGCAATACGCGGAACCGGCACCATAACGACGATCACCACGCCCACGCCGATTGCTACGCGCTGATTCGTCGTCTGTGACTGAGGATCAGCCGCCAGCGGGCGATCCAGATCGCGTGTGCCGCACAGATCAGCTGTGAACGGGGCGAGCACCTGAGTCGGTGGAACTCCGGTTGAAGGATGGAACTGTCGTATCGATTGCGGCTTTGCGTTTCGCTGTCGTGCGCCGATCGGACAATGAAGACGACTTCCTCCGGATTCGAGAGGATTTCCTCTTATGCGAGGACCACTTGGGCAAAGTTGTCGTGCATGGGCACACTCCCGGATGTTCGGCCCAACCGTATCAACATCGATACGGGTGCCTGCGCGACAGGACGACTGACCTGTCTTGCCCTGGAAAGCGATGAGATCGGGTTTATCTGAGATGCCATTCGCGGGCCAGCGCGGGCCATGTCGCCCGATTGATTTCGACAATTGATGCTCGCTTTTGCCGTCGCTCGGCTGGCTCGGCACCCTTCAATTTAATCACGAGTTCCGGATACTGGCTTCTGCGGCGGGTGACCGACTGAAGACAGGCAAAAGGATTGCCCCCTGAGCGTTAACCAAAAGCGGCAAAACCAGGCCTGCCGTCTCGAAAAAGCACAAAAACTGCAGCGCCACCCGAAACGGCGCCTGCCGCCGTTGGGATTAACACTGCTGAACGAGTTTTTGGCAGCGGATTTATTTATCGATTGAGCACAAAAACTTCGTTGATTATGGTATTAAAAATTTCCTGTGAAAGGTTATTTTGGAGAGAGTGAACCAGTGGGCTCCTTCTGCTTTTGGTCCGTGAATATGCGGAACGGCGGAAGACTGCGATAGGGGCGTTTGTTGAACGTTGATGAAAGCTATCAGAGCAATAATCAAGTTGTCGCCTATCCCGCGCACGACGCTCCGGGACCGCAACTCGTTTCCGGCGGGATCAACCTGGGGTTCATCCTTGACTTCGCCCGGCGCCGAATCTGGGTCATCCTGTTTTCCATGTTGTTGATGTGCGGGATCGGATTCACTTATTTTATGGTCGTGCCGGCTCCCTACACCGGAGTGGCAGTTCTCAAGATCGATACCCGGAAATTCCAGCTTTTCCAGCAGCCATTGAGCCTTGGGGATCAAACAATCGATGAAGTAGAAAGCCATCTGGAGGCGCTAAAATCCGAAAACCTTGCTCTGAAGGTTATCACCGAGCTTCATCTGGCGGATGATGCCGAATTCGGCCGGGCCGCGGCAATTCCGATCATTTCGAACTTGATTGAAAACCGAAGGCCGGAATCGGAGACTTGGCGCCTACGAAATGCCCTGCGAATTTTCGAGAAGCATTATGCAGTCGAGCGGCAGGGTGTATCTCTGATCGGAATCAGTTTCGAATCAGCGAACGCGGAGCGTTCTGCCCAAATCGCCAACGCCATCGCCCAAGCCTACATCACGGAGCAGTTGGATGCGAAATATGAAGTCACGCGGAAAGGCACTAAATGGCTTGAGGGTCGGATCAAGGAATTGCGTGATCAAGTCTCCGCTGCACAGAGGGCAGTCATCGACTACAAGGCAGAGTACAAGATGGTCGATGCCGGAAATGGCCGTCTGGTAACGGAACAGCGGCTGACTGATCTGAATAATCAGCTTACAGTCGCGCGCGCCAAAACCTCGGAGATGCGGGCCCGCCTGGATCGTATTAGCGCAGCCCTCAATGATCCGGCCGACACGGGCCTCATCAACGCAACAGCCAGTGAGGTAGGCAACCAACTCATAATGAAGTTGCGAACCCAATATCTGGACCTTGCCGCCCGTGAAGCTGAGTGGTCGGAAAAGTACGGCCGCGATCACCTCGCGGTGGTAGGTGTGCGTACCAACATGCGCGGGATCCGTGCTTCCCTTCGCGACGAGTTGCTGCGGCTTCGGGAGACATACAAGAGCGATTACGAGGTCGCCAGTGAGGCTGAAAAGCTCATTGAAAAGCAGCTCCAGGAGGCGGTCGCCGAATCTCAAACATCGAATGAAGCTCAGGTGAGCTTGGGCGATCTCGAAACCTCTGCCGAGACATATAAGACTCTGTACGACGATTTCGTCAAACGGTATAGGGAAGCGACCGAGCAGCAATCGTTCCCTTACACGGAAGCCAGGCTGATCACGAAGGCCGTGCCCCCGATCAGAAGTACCTATCGCAAGAACTTGTTGATTGTCGCGATGACACCCTTCATGGGACTGGTCCTTGGAATTGGACTGGGCGCGCTGCTCGACTTTTTCGATCGCGGATTCCGGACGAGCAGTCAAATCGAAGCGACGCTCGGCCTGGCATGTATCGCTTTGGTCCCGTTGCAAGGAAAACAAGGGAAAAAAACCGCGAGTCAGCGCGCGCCGAGCATCACAGGCCCGAGCCCTGATCTGATCTCGAACAAGCTGGGCATTGCGTCGAGTGTTGTCGAGCAGCCGTTCTCCGGCTTCGCCGAAGCCATTCGTACGATCAAGCTCGTCGCGGACTTGAACGGAATCGTCGCCGCCAACAAGGTTGTCGGGATAACCTCCGCGATTCCCGACGAGGGTAAATCCACGATCGCAGCTGCTTTGGCGTTGAGCATCGCGCAAGTCGGTGGGCGCGCCATCCTGGTCGACTGCGACTTCCGCAATCCGTCGTTGTCTCGGGCCATAACGCCGAACGCAAATGCGGGGATTCTTGAGGTGCTTTCCGGCAAGGTCGCTCTGGACGAGGCTCTCAGCAAGGAGGCGTACCAGCGCATGGCATTCCTGCCCGTCTATTCCAAGGTGCGGATTGCGGATTCCAGTGAGCTTCTGAGTTCCAGCGCCATGAAACGGTTGTTCGAGAGACTTCGACACAGCTACGACTATGTGATTGTCGATTTGCCACCGCTTGCGCCATTGGCGGACGTTCGTGCGACAACTCATCTTGTGGACTCGTACCTCTTGGTCGTGGAATGGGGCGCGACGTCCGCTGCGATCGTTCAACATGCGTTGAGCAGAGCACCGCACGTCCACGAAAGAGTTGTCGGCGCGATCCTCAACAAAGTGGATATGAACGCGCTTAGGCTCTATGATGGAAATCGTGCCGGCTATTATCGCAACAAGGCATACGGTCGCTACGGATATACAGACTGAAGGATCGACAAACGCGCGCCTGTTGGCGACGGGCGCTTCGGCCTGGAAGTAACCCAGGAGGCATCGCCCGTCGCGGAACTCACTCGCGCGCCGCGAACGGATTCCGGTAGAGCCCGAGCCGCTGGAGGGTCAGGTAGTACAGGACCGGCGGCTGATGGAGAAGATAGCGCCGCCACCGCAGCCGCGGCTCGCTCAGCAGCCGGTAGAGCCATTCCAGCCCATAGTCGGTGACCCAACTTGCCGGCCGCTCAAGGGTACGAGCCTCATAGTCGATCGTCCCGCCGAGCGGCAGGAAGGTCTTCACCAGCGGGAGCCGCTCGCGTTGGCGGACGATGAACTTCTCTTGCCGCCCCGCACCGAGCCCCACCACCAGCACGCTCGCCCCGGACTGGTTAATCCGTTCCACCATCCGGTCGACCTCCCCCGGCCTCCGGTCGTAGTCGAATGGCGGCGAGTCAGCGCCGACCACCATCTTCCTTCCCACCCTCGCGTTGATGTTCCGCGCGGCGATCTCGGCGATCCCCGGGCCTCCGCCGCAGAGGAAGAAGGTGACCCGCGGGTCGTCCTTGTGCTTCAGGTAGTAGCGCGGGAAGAAGTCTGACCCTGATACCCGGCCCCGCAGCGGCGTCCCCAGGGCCTTCGCCGCCGCGACCAGGATCTGGCTGTCGCAGGTGACCGGCGAGAAGTTCGGGAGGAGCTCGTAGAACTCGCGGTCCTTCTGCAGCTTCATGATCATGTCGACGTGGAGAGTGAGGAGTAACCCCTCCTGGAAGGAGTCGACCAGCTCGTCGAGGGTGATGTCGTCGACGTCGACGTTGAGGAGCCGCACTTTCTTCGCCATCGATGGAATCTTCCCGGGGTCTCGCCTGTGAATCGCCGGTCAGCGTCCCCAGAAGCCGTGGATCAGCTCCTGGGTCTGCCGGATGTTGCCGCGCGAGGAGGCGCCGAAGACGATCGACTGCAGCCCTTCGAGGCCACACGCCCACTCGATCGCCTCCTCGGGAGGGATGGCTCCCGAGGCGAGAACCGACATGGCGATGGCCCGGCACTTCCGCGTCCTGAGCAGGTCCCGGTACGCATCGACGCCGCCACTCATGCGAAAGCCGATCTTGTTGATGTTCGCGCAGACGATGGGATTCTCCACACCGGCCTGCGCCAGAGCATCGAGGAGCAGGGGCAGGTTCATGGTGATGTATCCCGCCTCCGCGCCGTACCGCTCCTTGACGTAGCGATCGAACTCGGTGAACACCGGGTAGAGCTTGAGCCCCAGGAGCATGTCGGTGACCACGTTCTGCACGAAGATCACCGGCGTGTTCAGGCCCTCGAACCGCTTCATCTCCGCGTCGACGAGCAGTCTCATCAGTGCGTAGATGTCGCGGGTAAGGGTCCCCACCGCGCCCCGGATGAGGGTGTTCATCACCCCGCCGGCCGCGAACCGCTGGATAGTTTCCATCACCCCGACCTGGCTCACCGAGTTGGCGTACTTGTGTGCGTAGGGCATGCAGGGGAAGTAGACGAAGTCCTTATAGCGGTCGCGGTGGGCGCGCATGTGGTCGCAGATCTCACCGATCCGGTCGTGGGTGGTGCACATGAAGGTACGGATGCCCATGTCGTAGGCGTCGTCCAGCACCTCGATGATCGCGGAGGTGTCCTTGAACTTCACCAGTTGCTGGCGGGCCTTCTCCTCGGACATGTGGTTCACGCCGAAGAACTGGTTGTCCCCGAACAGGATGCGGTCGATGGTCGCCATGGTCGAGCCTCAGCCCTTGGCCTTGTTCGCTTGCAGGATCAGGTCGACGACGCGATCGGTCTCGTAGGCGGATGCGAAGGAATTCTCATGGGCCATGTTGCCGGTCCGGATCGCCTCGGTAAAGGCCTCGAGTTGCGCCGAATATTCCTCGCCCCGCAAGTAGAAGCCGACCGGCTTCTGGAGCCCGGTGATGTAGCGTGTGTTCCAGCCCTCCACGTAGTCCTCGAAGCCGCGTGGCTCGCGCAGGTAGACCTTGAGCTCCTGGCGGTCGACGATCAGCTTGCCGCCCGTGCCGTGGATGGTGACGGTAGTAGTCATCTTCCGGTAGGTGTCGTCGCTCCAGTTGGTCTCGAGGATCCCGCTCGCGTCGCCCGGGTAGGCGAAGACCGCCGAGACGGCGTCATCCACGTTCTGGGAGAAGATGGTCTGCAGACTCGCGCCCTGAACCCGGGCTGGAGGGCCTACCAGGAAGTTCAGCAGGTCGATGACGTGGCTGGCGTAGTCGTGGAGGCAGCCCCCGCCCTCTGACTTGCTGGCCCGCCACGTCAGGTTCTGCTCTTTGATCACCACCTGCCCGAAGGCGCTCCCGTGAATGTTCGACACCTTCCCCAGCGCGCCGGCGCGTACCAGACGCTGCGCCTCCTGGAAGGTCCCGATGAAGCGGTTGTGGAAGCCGACCTGGTTGATGCGTCGCCGCTGGATGGCCAGCTCGGACAGAGCACGGCTCTCTGCCGGCGAGAGCGTGAGTGGCTTCTCGACGAAGAGATGGACGTCCCGCTCCAGGGCGTACTGCGCGCATGCGAAATGGGTGGAACTCGGGGTGGCGACGATCACCGCGTCGGGGCGGGCCTCGTCGATCATCTCCTGGTAGCGGGTGAAGGTTTGAACGCCAGCGTACTTCTTCAGGAGCGAAACGACGTAGCGCGAGGTGTCGCAGACCGCGACCACTGCCGTGTCCGGCAGCGCGTTGGTGATGGCGAAGTGTGACAGCCCCATCTTTCCGGCACCAACGATGCCGACTCGGATTCCCATGCTTTGGTGTGCTCCCCGAGGGACAAGTGCGACCGGAGCGCAAGATGGCCGAAATCGTCTTGCGGCTCAAGGGCGCGGCGGGTCTTTGTCGCTGGCCTCCCGGGTCAGATTGCAATCGGGGACCGCGGTGGATCCCAGGACTGCCGCTGGCGTTCGTTGAGGCGGGCGGTGGCGCTGGCCTTGCCCCGGAAAAGGCATGCCCACTGGTAGCGGCGCAGGAACCGCCGGAACTCCGCGTCGCCATAGCAGGGGTTCCGCTGCACCATGCTCTTGAAGTAGCCGTAGAGCATCGCCAGCCCGCCGACGACGCGCGGCGGCCGCGTCATCCGGTACGCCGCGCTGGCGAGCATGTACCAGGGCGAGGTCCCCATGAAGTATTGCCCGAAGCCGTGGCGTTGGCGGCCGGTCCACCAGTTCTTGTGGCTGGTGCCCATCGGGCGCAGGTGGATGAAGCGCAGGTCCGGCTCGTCCCAGGAGACTGCAATCCATCCGAGCTGCCGGCACCGGTGGCCGTCGATGCCGTCCCACATCAGCTCGCGGGTGAACCCACCGATTTGGCGAAAGCAGGCTGTGCGGAAGAACTTGGTCATCCCCACCGAATTCTCGTCGCCGATCTTCTCCGAGATGAAGCGGGACGTGTCGGTGAGGGGGAACTGGACCGGCCCATCGTTCCCCGGCGCCGGAAAATAGGGTTTACCAGAGCAGGTTCCGATACGCGGCTCGGCCTCCATCCGCTCGATCAAGGTCTCGAAGTACCGGGGCGGGAGGTCCAGGTCCAAATCGAGCTTGCACACGTAGGTGAAATCGGCCGGATCAATGGTGTCGTACCCGGTGTAGAAGGCGTCGATCACGCCGCCGCCCAGCTTGCGGTCGCCACGGTCGGCGCGGGTGAGGACACGGATGAACGGAACGCGTGCGGCGTACTCGGCCAGGATCCGCGGCGTCGCGTCCTTCGACCCATCGTCAACGATGATCCACAGCGCCGGAGGAATGGACTGACGCAGCACTGACTCGAGCGTGCGACGCCCGTAGCTCGCCTCGTCGCGGCAGGGAGTAATCAGGCAGTATTGACGTCCGGCCATCAAGGCGCTCTGGGAGGAACTGATGGTGCTGCCTCTACCATATGCGTCAAGCCGCGCCCACCAGCAAGGTGGCCAAGGCGGCGACCGCAGCGGCCACGCCGACTGCCCTGCCCGCTCTGAACGGCCGTCTCACCGGAACACGCGGTTGCGGTGGCACCATCGGACGAACACGTATACCGACCAGACCCGCGACCAATACATGCCGGGCGCCCCGTCGAGGAAGGCTCGCCAGAGCCGCTCCACCGCTGCGGGGTCGAGGCCGACTGGAGCGATGGCCTGCGGGTCCCGCAGGGTCTGATCCATGGCGGCCTTGAGGCCGCGCCGGATCCAGCGATCGAACGGCAGCACGAACCCGCTCTTCGGCCGGTCGAACAGCGCCGGGTCGAGGCCGCGCAGGCCGATGCGCCGCAGCATGGTCTTCCGCCCCAGCGGCCGGTAGCGCGCCCGATCCGGCAGCCGGTCCACGCTCTCGTAGAGGACTTGATCCACCAGTGGCACCCGCTGCTCCAGCGAGGAGGCCATGCTGGCCACGTCGTTGTCGCGCAGCAGCCGCTCGCCCAGGAAGAGCCGCTGCTCCATGACGCTGATGGCCGAGAGCGGCGTGCGGGCTCGGGTCTCGGCGATGACCCGCTGGCGCATGGCCGGGGGCAGGCCGTCGGCCAGCGCCTCGGCGAAGTCCGGCGCCAGGAGTTCACGCTGGAATCCGGGAAGGAAGAGCGCGTAGGCCATCTGGTAGAGCGCCAGCAGATCGTCGCCGTGACGGACCATCTCGGGGAGCTTGGCCCAGCGGGTCTGAGGTGGCACCGCCCCGCCAGAGCTGCGCAGCGGCCAGGTCGCCAGCGTGGCCGCAGCCACCTGCAGGCCGCGCGGCACCCAGGCGGCGCACCGGGACCAATTATGCAGCACCGGCAGATCGCGGTAAGAAGCGTAGCCTCCGAAGAGTTCATCGCCGCCCATGCCAGACAGCGCCACGGTGAATCCGGCGCTGCGGATGGCGTGCGACATGCAGTAGGCGTTAAGCCCATCGAAGGTCGGCTGGTCCAGGCTGTCGAGCGCGGCCTCCAGCTGTTCGACGAAGTGCCCCTCGGTCAGCACCACCTCATGGTGCTGGGTACCGATGGCGGCGGCGATCCGTCTCGCGATGGGGGCCTCGTTAAACTCCTGCTCCTCGAAGGCCAGAGTGAAGGTGTGGATAGGGCTCTGGGCGGCGCGCTGGGCCAGGTTGGCTGTTACCGACGAGTCCACTCCGCCCGAGAGGAAGACCGCCAGGGGCACGTCACTTGCGAGGTGAAGCCTGACCCCCTCCTCCAGGATGACGGCCAAGTCGTCCTCGCCCATGGTCGGATCAGGGGCGTGGTCGGGAATGCACCAGAATTCTTCCTGGCGCACCTCCTTGCCGGCTCCGTCGAACTCGAGAAAGCGGCCCGGCCAGAGCAGGTCGACGCCCTTGACTGCAGTACCAGGGCCAACCACGAAACCGTTCCACACGCCACTGGCGACCGCCTGCGGGTCAAGGTGAGGCGCGCCCAGCAGCCCGGAGGCCAGCAGGGCACGAAGCTCCGAGGCGAACGCCACCGACCAGCCCGAGTCCGGATTTGGCGACCGTGCCAGGTAAAGCGGTTTGATGCCGAGCGGATCCCTGGCCAGCAGAAGTCGGCGCTGCTTTGGGTCCCAGCAGGCGAAGGCGAACATGCCGCGCAGCCAGCTCACCGCTGCCGGCCCGTGCAGGCTGAGCGCGCGCAGCATGATGGCCGTATCGCCGCTCGACTGGAACTCTTGCCCCTCCTCCACCAGGCGCCGCCGCAACTCGCGGAAATTGTAGATCTCGCCGTTGAAAACGATTACGTGCCCGGTCACCGGGTCGACCATGGGCTGGGCACCAGCGGGCGAAAGGTCGAGGATGGACAGCCGACGGTGCCCCAACAGCGCGCCCCAGCCGCGGGCGTCCGGCGTGGAGATCCACGTGCCGCCGGCGTCCGGGCCGCGGTGGATCATGGCGTGGTTCATGCGCTGAAGGGCGGCGCGGTTGGGCTCGTCCAGTCGTCCGATGATCCCAGCAATGCCACACATCAACCAGGTCCTTCGAGAAGTTAATTCCTGCAGGGAACGGCCATGGATCGTTGGCGGATGTCCTACGCCCGGCCATCCCGATTAATCATTATTCGGTATCCGACGGAAATACACCCCGACACGTTTGATTAATAGCGGACAGCAGCGTAAGATTTAATTTGCCCAACGTATTAGGAAGGCATCCAACTCGGCCTCCGACAGAGTGCTAGAATGTCCCAAGCGTCAACGCATTCCTTCAAATCGGGCCGCCCTGAATCCTCCGTTTCGATCTTTGACAAATTCGCAATGATCCCAATCTTGGCGTGTGTTTACGCCGAGATAGCATCTCCATTGTTGATTTACACCACTACCGGCCCTCCCACTGGCGTGTCGCTTGCGGAGAAACTGCAGAGCGTCATGACGCCTCGCCTGGAGAATAAGATCTTCTGGCCCATATTGGCTGCAATTACCCTTGTCTTGGTCGCGCGAAATTGGTCCAGACTTGCTGTGCCTCCCCACATCAAGTGGCTTTTCGCATATCTTGCGTTGGCTGGAACAAGCGTTCTGTGGGCTTTCAAACCGGATGTCTCATTCGTCAGATTTGTTCAGCAAGCGATGATCGTTACATCCATTGTTCTGCCTACCCTGCTGGCGGCTCGAACAGCTGATATGATCCGCGGTTTGTTTCTATGCTTCGCATTCGCTGTGATCCTGAATGTCCCTTTCGTACTCGCGCAGGCCCCCATTACGTTGCAGGAATGGAACCGAGGGGGTGGCCTTGAGACACTGATCATAGGTTATCCGGGGTATTTTACATTTAAGGGGCTTTTGGGAGAATGTGCAGCGATCGCTTTTTTGCTGTCACTTCACGAAATGCTCTATCCCCGCTGGCGCCGAGCGTTGGGTATCATCGTTGCCGGGATCGCCATTTACCTCATGATCGTGAGCCAGTCCAAAGGATCGCTTGGCCTTGCACTTCTTGCTCCATTGCTGGCTGGACTCGTGTTGATTATCACAAGGGTAACGCGCATTTCCACGGCCATCATTCTATTGCCCGTACCATTGTGCTACGCGCTGTTCTCCAGCATAATTGGCAATATTATTAATCGGATCTCATATATATTATTTAATAATTATACCTTGTCGGGTCGTACAATTATATGGGATTTCGTGAATTCAGAGATCGCACGCAAGCCGCTCTTCGGATGGGGATACCAATCCTTTTGGCTCGCGGGACTCGATGCGCCCAGCATCACTGACGCTCCAGGTTGGATCAAGACCATGCCATCTGCCCACAACGGCTATTTGGATACGATGTTGGACACGGGGTATCTTGGTGTCGCAATCCTCATAGCCTTCATCTTCACAACCCTCCACGCCATTGGGCGCTCGGCGGACCGCCAGCCCGCCCGGGCGTGGCTTCTGCTCTCACTTGCTCTCTTTGTTATCCTCACGAATTTTCTTGAGAGCACGTGGCTGCACGGCATGGATGTGTTGTGGCTGATGTTTGTGATTGTCGCTGCTGAAACTGGTCGATACTGGCAGCCTTCCCATCCCGGTGCGTTCAAGCCGCCGCTTCGGGGTCCCGTCATCGCGGGACGGCGCCCGGGCCTTGCGCGCGCGTGGGCCGCCGATGGGCTGGCGCGATTTCCGCGCAGGCGCACGTGACAGCGCCGTCGAATCCACGTGTAGCGGCCGTGTCGGGCGCCGTGGCCTTGGCGAGTGCTAACCGGCGTGGACACCTGCCGGTGCTTGACGGGGTGCGGGGCTTGGCCGTCCTGATGGTCCTGGTGTTCCACTTCGTCGGACAAATGCTGCCCACCAACTGGATCGAACGCACCATCGTCGGCGTGACCAAGTACGGGCTTCTCGGCGTCGACCTGTTCTTCGTGCTGTCCGGTTTCCTCATCACTGGCATCCTCTACGAGGCCCGCAACAAGCCGCACTACTTCCGCAACTTCTATATGCGGCGCCTCCTGCGCATCTTTCCGCTCTATTACGGTGTGCTGGCGCTCGTCTTCATCGTGGCCCCGCTGATCCCGCTGCTGCGGGGGCCGACGCTCGACTACCTGCTGGACCGTCAGGCTTGGGCATGGCTCTACGGCGTCAACATCTACCTCGCCGGGCACAAGGAGTGGTCCTTCTCCTACCTCAACCACTTCTGGTCGCTCTCCGTCGAGGAGCACTTTTACCTCTTCTGGCCGCTGGTGGTTTTCCTGCTGGCGCGCCGGCCGCGGGCGCTCATTGCGGTGAGCCTGGCGATCTCGCTGGGAGCCATGCTGGCCCGCATGATCGGAATTCTCATGGGGTTGAGCTGGTGGGCAACCGTCGTCCTGACCCCTTTCAAGCTTGACGGCTTGGCGCTGGGTGCCTTCCTGGCGGTGATGGCGCGTCAGCCCGGGGGGCTGGATTGGCTGGTGCGGGCCCTGCCTCGGGTCGCGACCGTGGTCGGCGGGCTGGTGGTGGTCACCTTCGTCTGGACCGTTCTGGTGTCGCGCCAGGGGTGGGAGCTGGTAGGGTCGGTTCGGGCAGCGCTGTTCCAGATGCTGCTGGGCTGTCTGCTGGTATGGGCCCTGATCGCGGCGAAGCAGTCAACCATCTCGCGCTTCTTCTGCAGCCGCTGCATGGTCTTCCTGGGCACCTACAGCTACGGCCTGTATGTTTACCATCACTTCATCTCGTACTACCTGACCACCCACAGCACCGAACTGGAGCTGGCGCACTGGCTCGGCTCTCACGGGCTGGCGGTGGCGCTGCAGGCGACACTGGGCGCGTCGGTCTCGGTGGCCCTGGCCTATCTGAGCTACGAGTTGTTCGAGAAACGGTTTCTCAGCCTGAAGCGCCTGTTTGAGACCGCCCAGGAGCTGGCGCCTCATCCATCGCGGCTGGCAGCACCCGGCGTCCTTAAAGGGCGCGCTGTTGGGCAAGGCGCCGGGCCCGGAACAACACCGGCGCGATTCAACGAGCCCTAGGACAGACACAAGGACTGTTCCAACATGCAGCGACCGCTATTCCTTGACAGCATACTCGAGCACACGGCAACGCGTTTTCTTCGCAGCATTCACCGCATCACGCACCGAATGCCTGCCAAGCTTCGCGCGATTGAGAAGCAGCGTGTATTGGTCGTGGCCGCCCATCCCGACGACGAGGTTATCGCAGTCGGCGGCAACCTCGCTCTGCACCGGCGTGTTGGCAGCGAGGTGCTCACGCTGTTCGTCACGCTGGACGCGCCAGCCGCCGATGTCGGCCGACAGGGCGAGGCCGAGCGTGTCGCTCACCTTCTGGGGTTCGATCACCGCTTCCTGGGCTTTCCCGACGGTTCGGTCTCGTTGCACGAGCCGGCAGTCGCCCGCGCGATCGCCGAGGCGATCCGCTCGTTCCGCCCGGAGGTGATCTACTGCCCCTTCCCGGGAGATCACCACCGGGACCATCAGTCGACGGCGGCGTGCACGGGAGCGGCTGTGGAGAAGACCAGCTACCGGGGCGAAGTGTGGTGCTACGAGCTGTGGTCGTGCCTTTGGCCCAACATCGGCGTTGACATCTCATCGGTCGTCGCCGTAAAGCGCGAGGCCATCAACTGCTATGCCTCGCAGGTCGCCTATGTCGATTACGTCGAGGGGGCGCTCGGCCTGAACCGTTTTCGCGGCCTTAAGCTCGGCGTCGACTATGCAGAGGCTCTCTTCGCTTGCGACCCGCGAACGTTCATCAGCGTCTGCCGAACGCTCGCGGTCGTGTGATCGGAGGAGCGCTATGCCGATAATTCGAGAGGCACGGGGCGACGATTTCGAGCGGGTCTATCCACTCCTTCTCGAGTTCAAAAACCCGCACCTGAAGAAGGAGCACTGGCGACAGCTCTTCGTCGATCACAGCGGACTGCAGAACGACCACTTCGGCTGGGTGCTTGTCGACGGCGACGATGTGGTGGGGTTTGTGAGCACTATTTTCAGCGAGCGCACGATTCGCGGTGAGACGGTGCGCCTCTGTAACCTGTCCAACTGGATCGTCAAGCACGAGTATCGTGCATACAGCCTGGCGCTGCACGCGAGAGTCATCGCTGACAGGAGCGTGGCCGTCACGAACCTGAGCCCGACCCCGCATGTGCTCAAGCTCATCGAGAAGCTGGGCTTCACGCTGATGGACAAGTCGGAACGGATCATCCTCCCCGTCGTCACTGGACGAAGCTTCATGGATCGCTGCGAGATCCTCACCGAGCCGGGCGCGGTCGAGGGCGCTATCGAGGGCGAACGCTTGCGGTTCTTTTGGGATCACCAGTTGCCGCATCATCACCACATACTGCTGCGCACGCGCGCGGGCGACTGCTATGTGATGATGAACCGTTCCTTCAAGACAATTCGCGGGAACTTGCGGCTTCCGTTCGCGCGGGTCCACCACATCGGCGCACCCGACATCTTCGTGCGGCACCTGGAGAAGCTTGTGCTGCGCGTCGCCGCATCTCTCAAGGTCGTGGCGATGACCGTCGATGACCGGATGCTGCATGGTGTGGTGCCGTGGCACTCGTTTATGCGACCGGGCGGGGAACGGAAGGCAGCCTTCCGCTCGACGAGGCTCGCCGCGGAAGACATCGACGGCCTTTACACGGAAGCCGTACTTCTGAACTACTGACGGCATGCCCCCAAAACTGGACAGGGACACCATGGTTGAGAAACTGATCGCGATCGTCGCCGCAGCGTTGCGGGTGCCGACGTCGACGCTCACGCTGGACACCGGACCGGGCGATCTGCAGGCGTGGGACTCGCTTGCCCAGATCAACGTCGTCTCGGAGATCGAGGCGGAGTTCGGAGTTTCGATTCCCATTGAGCAGGTAGCAGAGATTCGACACATCCGCGATTTTCTCCGTTATCTCGAGAACACACCATGAAATGCGCCCTGCTCTCAAACGTTAACATCGAGTCCATCGCCCGCCAGATGGAACGCCACGAGGTGCACATCGCGCAGGGATACGGGGTATGGACGCAGGAACTCGCCGACCCTGCCTCCGAGACATTCAGCTCCGGACCATCCAGCGTCTTCCTGATCATCGACGGCGCAGAGCTGTTGCGCGGCCAGCGAGGACCGGAGCTAAGGCTTGCCGAGGTTGATGAGCACCTGGCATGGATCGAACGGGCCGCCGAGCTTGCGCCGGGGATCAAGTTCTTCGTCTCGACGGTAGATGTACCTGCACGGACGTTGCGGCCGCTGAAGGAAGAGCACGTGGAGCGGCGCCTGGAGCAGCACTGGCAGAGAGGCATCGCTCGTGCCAGTGCCAGCCACGCCAACATCTACATTTTCGATCTCAAAGGGCTGGTAGAGCAAGTCGGCCGCACGTTGCTTTACTCCAACAAGCGCTGGTATCTGGGTGGATTGCGCTTCTCGACCGCCGGCGAGAAGCTTATCGCCAGAGAGCTCGAGCGCATCCTCGACGCCCAAATCGTCGCCCGGAAGAAATGCCTGCTGCTCGACCTCGATAACACCTTGTGGGGCGGCGTCATCGGTGAAGACGGCGTCAAGGGAATCCAGTTGTCAGAAACCGGCGAGGGAGCACGTTACAGGGACTTTCAGCTCCGCATCCGGGAACTCGGCAGGATGGGAGTCATCCTGGGAATCGTTTCGAAGAACAATGAAGCCGATGCCTTCGAGGTCTTGGAGGGGCACGAGCACATGGTGCTCAGGAAAGGCGACTTCGCAGCGACGAAGATCAACTGGTCGGCAAAAGCCCAGAATATCGCCGAGCTTGCGCAAGATCTCGATATTGGCATGGACAGTATCGTCTTCATCGACGACAACCCCGTGGAGCGCGAAGCTATCCGGACTGCGCTGCCGGAGGTCACGGTTCCCGAGTTTCCGGCGGACACATGTGAGCTCACCGCTTTCTTCGAGCGGGTGTACAAGGAGTGCTTCTTCACACTCGAATCCACCGAGGAGGATCGCAAGCGCACCGAGACGTACTTGACCAACGCCAGGCGCGCTGCCGAGCGCACCGCCGCTCCCTCGATCGAGGAGTTCCTGGCCGGGTTGCGCACCAGGATCTTTTTGACACGGGCGCGCGATGAGGATTTCGGCCGCGCCGCCCAGCTCACGCAGAAGACGAACCAGTTCAACCTGACGACGCGTCGCTATACGGAGCAGGAGCTGCGCGCGCTGCAAACGACGCCAGGCGCAGCGGTGTTCATCGCCTCGGTAGCGGACAAGTATGGCGACAACGGCAAAGTGCTCGTGAGTATCGTGCGCAGAGAAGCACCTGGTACGGCCGAGCTGGATACCTTTCTCATGAGTTGCCGCGTGCTGGGCCGCTTCATCGAGGACCAGATCCTCGATCATCTGGTAAAGGAACTACGCGCTGGCGGCTTCACCAGGCTGCGCGTACGGTTTGTTCCAACCGGGAAGAACGCGCCGGCTCGCACTTTCGTCGAGCGCTTGCAGGGCGGCCGGCTGGAGTCGGATGCCGAGAGCGGGGCGCAGACATGGGAGTTCGACATCTCGAACGCGTCGCCGGTGACGAAAGCAGCCTACGCCGAGCTGCTGACGAAGCCACTCCCCCTTGCCGAGACTGTCTCATGACCCGCGCGCCGAGCGTCACCGGCTACCGCTTCTACAGCGGCGGCACGCAGAGACCTCACTCGATCATGCATGTCGGCATCTTGCCTTGCTCCAGGCACGCTCTGGCCGGCAGGATGCTGGTGGTGCCATTCGAGGGATTCACCCAGGGCCAGGGATTCGAACCGAAGAACGCTGGCTTCGCGGTCAGGTAAAGAGAGTCCGGGATCACTCGCGGCGGGCCGGACCCAACCGCTCCACCGATGCCATGCCACCGTTGCGATCGTGTAACCCAATCCCAGTTCCCATCGCGAAGCTGTGTTCGATAGGTCGTCGGCACCCAGGTCCACCCGCCAGCCTGCTGTGAACCGATGGACCACATGGTCACTTCGCCATCCCTCGGAAATCCCCCGAGCAGCTCGTACGACCATGCGTTTTGCGCGTAGGAATAACCGCGCTGGTTGTATCTCAAGAGCGATTGCCCTTGAAACCCCAGCACGTTGCCGACAAGGTTCGTGTAGTCGCCATGCGCCTGTATGTCCACCGCGGTGCGTCCCTGGAGGTCCTTGTAGGGGTAGGCGTCATGTTTGTATGTATCCAGGGGCGGGCGGGCGGCGCGAAGACCAGACAGGTGATTGCGGAATACAGTGATGTATATCGAGTTGCCCCAAAAGCTGTCGCCTTTGTAGTTGTGGCTGTAGTTGCCTTCCAGCAATTCCATATGCGGGGTGGTGTAATGGCCAGCGTTAAGTCCAGCCTCCGGTTGACTCGGATAGTATGAGCCAAACGCATCGTCCATATAGTTGTAGGCGATGACGTTCCCGCCTCCGGTAGCTCGCATCACGATATTCTTGTTGCCGTACCACATGACATTGTTTTCGACGAGATTGTCGGATGCGCCCCAATTGAGGCCGACCAGGTATCCCCCACCGCCTGGGTTCGGGTCCGGCGTCTCGTGGATATACGAATCTCTAAGCACGCTTCGGAATGTTCCGTAGAAGCCGATCGAGGTGCCGACGGACCAGTGCGCCTCGACATTCTTGACCCAGCAATAGGCGCAGAGGGCTACGGCGATATTGCCATGCCCGTCGCCGCCCATCCCGCCATAGACGTAAAGATCTTCGATGCCCACACGATGCAGGACCGGGTTCGCATACCGCGACAGTTGGGCCGCGTACTCTGTCTTGAATGTTATATGGAAGGGCGTTGAGAACGTAATGGTGTTGCCGCTCACCGCGGTCACCTCCATCATCTGTGCAAGTGAACGGTCTTGGCGAGCGAACCATCTCCGCGACCCTCCGCCGGGCGGATTGTGTTGTGGTCCCCACCACACCCGCGGATCATTGTCTGTTACCTGATCGATGAGGACGATCTCACCAACTGCGATTCTCGGACTGCTCGCGAGCGTAAGCGAGTCTGTGCCCTTTACCGCATCTGCGGCAAGGTTGATCGAGGACGAAAACTCGGCCGCATTATTTCCTGCATAGAGAATGGCGAAGCTGCGATTTGTGTCGCGATCGGCTTTGATGAGTCGAGTGCCTCCATTGCCCGATCCCAACGCGCCGGTGCCTGAGCCGCGCAATGTGCAGTCAGAACTCCTGAAGCCCAGACCGCCACCGTTGATTTGGAAGGTACCAGGACCAAGCTTTACCACCTGATCGCGCGGACAGGTATCGAGAGCCCTCTGGATCGCCGCCGTGTCGTCGAGAGAGCCTCCTCGCGGAGAGAGCGTCTGATATATCGTCGTCCGATTCGGGATGCCGCCTACGGCGTTGAGTCCCGGATTCCACGTCGTCATTCGATCTGCCGGAATGATTTCCGCCATCGGTGTCGTCGCGTTTGCGCTCTGCGAGAGCGTGGTGTCCTGCGCGAGAACGCGGCTGCCGTTCCCGGAATCGTCTCCAGCGAAACCGCTCGTCTCACCCACCGTGCCCGTGACGGCCAAAAGCGCGCCGGGAATAACAAACGGCGCGGCGAGCACGACGAGCAATGTACGACGCACACCGGCGATCAATTGCACGGATGAATTCCTCTTTCAGGCTGTTGAGAATCTATACAACAGTTCTTGCCTGGGAAGCACTACTGACAAGCGATCACGTCGCCATCCTGAGGCCTCAAACCCTGGATGCCTTGTCATCGGCGCCAGACGACCGCGTCGACATCTAGGTCGACATGTTCTTTAATTCCGTGACGATCGCGCCCACGTTCGCAAATGACTCGATGTCAGCTACTTTGAATTTCACGCCAAATTCGATTTCGACTGCGACGATGAAGTTTATGTAATTGAATGAATCCCAGTTGGGAACCTCCTCACGTTGAGTTTCCATCGTCAGCACGATCGAGTCGTCCAGCAGCAGATCGCGAAGAATACGGGTAAATTTGGTCAGGACCTCTTGATCCGTCATACCCCAACTCCAGCGCGCGCAATGCAACTCTGATGGGTGACATAATCTGCAAGATTGAGGAACCAGCGCGTCGCTCCGCTGCTGGCTTCCCGCTCGCCAACGGCAACAAAGCCAAGGCTCGGATAAAGCGCACTGATCACGTTGTTCCTGGGCGTGGCAATGTAATCCGCGATAAACCCCTTTATTCCAAGCCGACGAGCCGCCTCGACTGCAACGTTCATGGCTTCAAACTCGAGCCGTCGACCGAACACGCGGCAGCTCATGACCCAATTGTCGATTTCAAGCACGTTTTCCTCATCAGCAGTGGGGCGAAGAATCATCGCGCTGACGAGACCATTGTCACCGATACGATCCAAAAGGCGGAATTGCAGTGTCAAAACGCCGGGCAGTCCAGCAAGATGGGTTATCTCATCGGAGGTGTATCGCCGGGTTGTCGCGTTAAATTGATTGGTCTTGTTGAACAGCTGGACGATGCGGGTGTGATCAACGGCGGTGAAAGGGCCGCACACAACCGACATTTCAAGGCCGCGAAGAAACTCGTCGATATTTTGCGCAGATCCGAGCAAGGTCTCGCGTTCGGCATTTGCCGCGTAGAGCTCGGTGCGGTGCCGATCCTCGGACGTAAAGGCCACTGCTTCGAAGTAACCCGCATCGGACAGGCAGCGCACGTAGTGTGCAGCATCATCTGGCAATTCCGGCACGGCGACCGCCGGCAAGCTCTGCCGGATGCGCGCCCGTTCGACCGGGTTGTCATCGACAAAGACCAGACTATCGATACCGATGTTGAGGCGGGTCGCGATGGCCTTGAGGTTTTCCGCCTTATCATCCCAATTAGCCACGAAAGCAGCGATATCGGAGCGACGAAGCAGCATTTCGGGATGCTCGTGAAATACCGCTTCGGCGGTCTTTGCCTCGTTCTTGGAGCAGACGGCCAGAATAACCCCACGCTCCCTGAGTTGCTTGGCATAGCGCTGCAGGGCCAGATGTGCCTCGCCAGCCGCGCTCCCCTCGCCAATAACGATGCCCTCCAGCCCGTCGTCCCCGATCACGCCGCCCCACAAGGTGTTGTCAAGATCGAGGACAAGGCATTTCTTCGACAGCCCGCGTTGAGCAGCCAGGATCCGAGCGACAAGATCGCCGTATAGTGGCGCCGCCTGCGGGGCGATTTCCAGCTTGCCCTGAAGCCAGCGCCCTGCATCGAACCACGCGTCAATCCCGTCGCGTTCGCTGACACGGGCTATATCGAGGAGCAATACGCCATCCGACATTGCAGCCTCGCATAGTCGATCGTTGAGCCGCGCCACCACCCGCGTCGGCGCCCCGGGGACGAGCCGATCGTAGCTGCCAAACAACGTTTCGCTCACGTCAATGAAGGTTTGTTGAATGATTGTGGCATTGTAGATCTCGCGCGCCTTTTGCCAAAGCGACCGCAACTCGCCGATGAATCCCGCAATGATCCTGTCGACTTCTTCAAGAGTCGCTGTCAACGGAACGCTGGAAATCACCTCTCGGCCGGAGAGCGAGAACAACATAATCTGCGGCGCAAATTGACGGAGAGAGGAACTCGGATCGAGAACCTCTTGCCGGTATTGCCCATATGCCCCGCTATGTACGTCAATCAGCAATCTTCGGCGCAAGCCGGCGACCCGGATCGCAGGCGATAATTGATCGACAGTCGCGGAGGCAAGGACGGCGAGCCGAATCGACAAAAATCCGGGCGCTTCCTTTAGATCCAATCGGCCGAATGCGCGATCAAGCTGAACTGTTTCGAGGAATCCAAGTCGATAACCGGCCAAGGATGCCAACTTCTCCAGGCACGCTGTTGGCTTGGCGGTTTCCAGGGCCGCGCGGAGCTCGCCGCGGAAATTAGCGGCGAGCGGCAGCCAGTTCATCGTCGGACAGCGAGAGGCGATGCTCATCGTAACGACCGAATTCATTGCGAGACGGGTTGATGCGCCGACGGACGCGCCGTGCCTTGTTCTTCAAGACACGACCGAATCCTGGAGCCCGCTGCCAGAAAAAAAGCTTTGGACCAGCGTTCTGCGCTCGGCTGATCCAGGTGGATCCCGTCGTAGGTCTGGAGCCCCTCCAGGAATCCAGGTGTCACTAACTTCGCACCAACGCCCACTGCGATGGCGTTTGCGTTTCCGATTTTCGTATCGACAAACGGAACCGTCGTTAATATTACACATTTGTCCTGGGCAAAGTGCGACAGGAAATCGATCGCGGCAGCTATGTTGCTGTCAACAACATTCTGACTGACGATCTGATCATATGAAACCGGGGTAATCTTCCGTTGAGCGGCCCCCGCTGCGTAATATGCCCCAGTTTCACGTGAACGAAAGATGGCAAATTTAGTGCCGCAAAGCCGAGCCAATGCCTTGCAAATCGGCTGGTGAATACGTTGCCAGAAACGCTTGCCCTCGTACTTATGTCGTGCCTCCGGATCGTGGAAGATCGTCTTCACGGGCGGGCTTTCCGACCGATCGAAGAAGTCGTCAACATTGATCACGAAGACTCGGGCTCGCGGGCGGATTGTGCGCAGAAGTTCCTCCGCGAAGATGACATTCTCATAGTATAAAAATCCCATGAGATAATACCGGGCCGAAGCTGCCGAGAACCAATCGACCGTCGCAGCTGCGGAGAAAGCGAGCTGAAGGCGGCTATTCCCAAGAAACAGCACGTCCGCGTTCCCGGCAAAGTCTCGCGCGGCAGGCTCCAAGTCAAACTGGAAGGCTCCGTGCTCATAGTCGGCATAACTCGCTCCCTGGCAATAGGCGAGGTATCGATCGGCGCTGTATCCGTCGGCCGGGCAAGAGAATATGGTCTGAGTCCGGATCTGGTACCCGAAGGCAACGCAAGCAGCCGTCAAAACAACACATGCATAGATCGCCGGCCGGGCTGCAAACAGGCCTGTGGACGTCATTGGCGAACTGAAAAAGCTTTTCATCATAGCCCGAACACGAATAGTGCGCGGCCTGCCGCCACAGCAATTGCCTGTTCTCCGTCAATCCTGAACGAGATTGGAGGGGACAGGGTAGACCCGCCAAGCGACTGTTTGAAGACTTCACGTCCGCTGTCCGCATCAAGCGCGAAGAGGCTCCCTCCGGACGCCCCAAACACCAGTGCCCCTCTGGTTGCCAGCAGGCCGCTGTAATCGCGCCCGGGGACCGATTCTCTGTATTGCCATTTTCGTGAGCCGGTGGCGGCGTCAAGCGCGACGACCAGGCGGGTCGGCGGCTCGACTTGGCTCCAGCTGCTGCCAAGAGCATATCCGTGCGGCTCCCTCACCGCTTCATTCGGGGAGCGTTTTGAAAACACGGAGCTGCTCTCGGTTGCGGGGATAAATATAGATCCTCGTTCTTGATCGAAGGCCGGGTTTTGCCAGTTCGCCGCGCCAATGCCAGGTCTTATGCGACGACCGGCTGTCGACACCTTGGCAGCCTCCACAAGGATCGGCCGTCCTGCCGGGGTAAGTCCGCTCGCCCAATCAATTTCAACGAACGGTACCCCGGTCAAGAACTCTCCTGTGACTCGGTCGAGCACGTAATAGAATCCGTTCCTGTTCGCCCAGCAGATCACCTTGCGGACCATACCTTTGATCGAAAGGTCTGCGAGAATCGGCGTCTGGGCCGCATCCCAGTCGTGTTCATCATGCGGGGTAAACTGAAAATACCATGCAAGCTTGCCAGTGCTCGCGTGCAACGCAATCACGCTGTTGGTGAACAGGTTGTCGCCAGGTCGCACGTCGCCTAAAAAATTCGGGCTTGGATTGCCGACACCCCAATAGAGCAGATCGGTCGATGGATCATAGCTTCCGGTAACCCATGTCCCACCGCCGCCCGTTCGCCATGCATCGTTCTCCCACGTCTCGTGCCCGAGATCACCAGGCCCCGGGGTCGTGTAGAATTTCCACTGTTGCTGGCCGCTCGATGCATCATATGCAGCAAGGAACCCGCGAATTCCGAACTCGCCTCCTGCGATCCCCACGATCACGAGACGATTTACAGCGAGAGGCGCCCCGGTGATTGAGTAACCGCTGGATGGGCTTGCCACCGACGTTTCCCAAATAACCTTCCCGTCGGCCGCATTGAGAGCGACCAAATACCCGTCCAGGGTGCCGAAAAAGAGCGTACCGCCACTTACCGCAAGCCCTCGATTCACCGGTCCGAATCCCAGCGGCCCGTCGCTCGGAATCGGTCGCGTGTATTGCCAGATCACATCGCCGGTCCTCACATTCAACGCCAGGACATGCCCGGCGTCCGCGGCGATAAATATGATTCCATCGACCACGAGAGGCGTGGCTTCGATATTCTGTTGGCCGATGTCGAATTGCTTGATCCATCGAGCCCGCAGCCGAGCGACGTTTGCAGGAGTAATTTCGGCGAGCGATGTGTGACGCCATCCATCATAGGAGCCGGAATAGGTGAGCCATTCGTCCGTATTGTTTCCGGCAGTCCGCAAACGTTCGCCGCTAACGTCAATAACCAGCCGTGACGGCTCTTGATCCTCGGGCAAATGGGCTTGTAACGTTTTCACGTAGGCAGTAACCCGCAGGATCTCGGATAGCGATAGATCGGCCCGCGGCATGGCCGTACCAGGAACACCATCCCTCACGACTTGGTAGATGGCCAGGTCGCTATCGCCATGATTATATGCTGATCGGGCCAGCGATGGACCAACTGAACCACCTGATCCATCATTCCCATGGCATCCCGAGCACCGTTCGTGAAAAATGCGGGCTCCCACCCTGCGATCTCCGGCGCTGGCAACCGAACTAAACTGGAGAGCAGCCTCCAAGCTGCGCCCTTCCGCGCAACTTAACCCGCTTCCGGGTTGCGACAGCCCCCAAACCTCCGACCATGAAAGCTTGGGGATTTTGCCCTGTGCCTTTTGCAGGTATAGGTGCACCCGGCATGAGATCGCGGTCCAGGTTTTCTCGTTCAACGCGAGCCCTGGCCCCTCAACCGAATTCCAGCGACCCAGTTGCCGCTGCAAAGTCGTCGCGCACAGAACCACGAGAATGACAGCTGCGGCCATCACGAATGTTGGCTTTTTGATCTTCATATGCCGGCGACCTAGAACAAGATAAATCTATACCATTTTTTGAAAAAAACTAAATAAACAAACTAGAAAAATAAACAATTTACCCTAAAACGTTGTGCGTGTGCCAGGGTGACGGCCGCCAACAGGACACGGCTTCGGAAGTAAACCGCAACATGAAAGAGCGCAAAAAAAAGCGCACCAAGATTGCCTTTTTTGGGCATTTCGATGCGACCAATCTAGGTAATGAGAGTACTCTTCGGGCCATTCTTCACCATCTTCGTTGCCACCAACCGGATGCGGAAGTGACATGCATCAGTACGGGCCCGGAGACTATCGTTGCAAGCCATCAAATCGAAGCGATCCCGATTTCGGAGGACTTCGTTAAATCCTGGAGCCCCCGAGGTCGCCTTCTCAGATTGATGCGACGGGTTGTCGTTGGAATACCGAGCGAGCTTTACCGGTGGATTGCTGGTTTTTCGAGGCTCGGACGTACAGACGTTCTCATCGTCGCAGGAACGGGACTGCTAACGGATGCCTACGGTCTTACAGACTGGGGTCCGTACAACCTATTTAAATGGACATTGATTGCAAAGATCTGCCGCTGCAAATTGTTTTTTGTAAGCGTCGGAGCTGGTCCCATCACCAGCGCTGCCGGTAAGTGGCTCATTAAATCGGCGCTCTCCTTGGCGGACTTTCGAAGTTATCGAGACAATTCGAGTGTGCAATGCCTCAATGGTATTGGATTCTGTACGGACAATGACCGGGTCTATCCAGATCTGACGTTCAGTCTTCCCGTTGCCGTGGCATCTCACGCGCACCCTGAGAGGCGCCAGCGAACCGTCGTTGGTCTCGGCCTGATGGCCTATTCCGGACAGTATAAGAGGATCCCCGGTGATGAACAGAATACCATCCCTGAACAAAGCAATGCGAGCCATCTGGCTTATTTGGAAGTTCTCGCGAACCTGGCCGGGTGGCTGCTAGCGCGAGAAAATGATGTTCGATTGCTGATCGGGGATCTTGCAGACGTAAGCACGAGACAGGAGTTCAAATGTCTGCTGCGAAAGCGGCCCTCGGTGTCTGGTGAAGCGCATATTATCGATGAGCCGATCCGTTCCGTTGATGACCTGTTGTCGCAGATTGCAGCAACCGACATCGTAGTCGCAACGCGGTTTCACAATGTTCTTTTGGCATTACTGTGCGAGAAGCCGGTTATCTCCATCTCATTTCATCACAAGTGCTCGTCGCTGATGAGCGCAATGGGATTGTCGAGTTACTGCCTGGACATCAATGATCTGAAAACAGACAGGCTGATTGAAAAGTTTTGTGAAGTGGAACGGAATGCGGACAGCATCAAAGCTTCAATCAGAGAGAAAGCCGGGGAATTCCGCGAAGCTTTGGATGAGCAGTACAGGCTTATTTTCAACGATACGTGGCGTCGAGCAGGTAATCGGTAATGCACGCGTCCCTCTGAAAACATCACGTCGATCGCACAGTGAGCGAGCGCATGGTGCGGGCCGGCTCCGGCTTGCGCGGCTGCACGTGGATGCCGTCGGCCCAGAAGTGGATCGAGCGGTTGATGGTTGGCCGACGCTCGCCACAAGACCTGTCGATCAGCCGATTGACCTCGCCGCCTGAAACGATACCTTCATGTTTCCGGAGAACGCGCTACGCCCAATTCCAACCGCTTCCCGGACGGCACCTCTTATGCAGCACGCCAAGGGCCAAAGGACAGTCGCCAATGCTCTTCAATTCGACTGAATTTCTTTTCGTCTTTCTGCCGGTCACTCTCGCCGGATTCTATTTGCTTGGCACCGTCTCCCGAAACTCGGCGATCCGCTGGCTTATTCTCTTGTCACTCCTATTTTATGCGTGGTGGCGACCGGTCAACGTACTGATTATCGCGCCCTCAATCATTATCAACTACGTCTTAGCGAGGATCCTGCGGCGGCTGAACGACAGCAACGGCTCGCCAAGCGTCTCCAAAGCGGTGTTGCTGCTCGGTATTTCGTTCAACGTGATATTTTTGGGAGTCTTTAAATATACCGATTTTGTTTCGGGTGCGATCAATGATGTATTCGGCGCGAATCTCGTGCTGAGGCACATCATTCTCCCTCTCGGGATATCTTTTATCACCTTTCAAAAGATCGCATTCCTGGTTGATGTACAGGCGGGGAAGGTGAGATCATTTACCTTCCAGGATTATTGCACGTTTGTGTTGTTCTTTCCCCAGCTCATTGCCGGCCCCATTGTACATTATCGGGAAATGATGCCGCAGTTTCATGATGTCTCATGCCGCTTCGACAAGGAGAACTTTGCCGTCGGGCTTACGTTATTGTCTTTTGGTTTGTTCAAGAAGATAATTTTAGCCGATCAAATCGCACTTCTTGTTACGCCGCTCTATCAGCACGCTGCGACGGAAGGCGGAACTTCCTTTTTGATGGCGTGGATGGCGGCGATCGGATTCACACTGCAGCTCTATTTCGACTTTTCTGGTTATACAGACATGGCGCTCGGCCTGGCGCGGTTCTTCGGGATTCGGCTGCCACAAAACTTCGATTCGCCGCTCCGCGCTTCCAGCATTATCGATTTCTGGCTGCGATGGCATATGACGTTGACGCGTTTCCTGACGGCATACATTTACAATCCTTTGCAGCTCTGGTTGACAAGGCGTCGGCTGGCAAAGGGGCAACGCGGATTTGGCGGGCCTAATACCCAGGTTGGGGCGTTTGTTTCGCTGCTGATGTTTCCCACGATCTTGACGATGTTCGTCTCCGGATTTTGGCACGGTGCCGGTTATGGATTTATTGTTTGGGGTTTGCTGCACGGTTTGTATCTCACCATCAACCATGGATGGCGCGTGGTAGCAGCGCGGCTTTGGCCGGACAGGAAGAGCTATGTCCGTGTCATGAAACCTGTGGGTTGGGTCCTGACTTTTGTCGCAGTCACTGCCTCGATGGTTTTCTTCCGATCTGCGACGATTACATCGGCCGTCGATATCATGAAGGGCCTCATGGGGCTGAACGGCGTAGCACTGCCACAAGCTTTGTTTGACCAGTCGGGTCCCCTCGGCGCAGCGTTGCATGGGCTCGGCGTAATTGCCGCCCAATCCTGGACTGTTCGAGATTTTGCGCAGCTGGCGATTTGGATTTCCGTCCTGATGTTCGTAGCCCTTGCCTGTCCCAATACCCTCCAAATCCTGTCCCGGTATGAACCAGCATTGGGCGTGAAGCCGCGGCCAGCCAAGCTGGGAATTGGGAGAATCCTTGAATGGGATGCCTCGCTTCCCTGGGCCATAGTGATGTCCGGCATTGCGGCGATTGCCATCGCGTCCATAAGCGGCCCAAGTGAGTTTTTGTACTGGCAGTTCTGAGGGTCCGCCGCCTTCTCGTATTTGGGCGTGCAGCTCTCGATGAAGGCGTGGAACGCCAGTTCGGCAGCAGCCCCGGTTTCGGCCATCCAGATCTACTGCAAGGCACGTTTGGCCCCGTTGCGCCGGCCAAATCCGGCGGGTGGCAAACGTCGCACCAAAATGCGCGCCGTCACGAACGGGGTAATGTCACCGACCTGAACCCTGTTCGCTGCGCGTCCCGGCAGACATTTCTCTGATGATGGGCAGCAGGATCTCGAAAGCATCGATTTTATGCAATGCGGTGACACTTGCGGTTTGGTCGGTCAATACGCGCGGCAGTCGGCGAACAACGACGCGGACCTCACCCGCCAAACGGTTCATTTCTGCGCACAGCTGTTCGCCTGCGGCTTTGGCCATGCTGTATTCGAGCATTCCTCGCGGCCGGTTATCGACATACACGGATGAGGGATAAAACACTGACAGCTTTTTTCGTTCCACTGCCTGCAGCGCCATACAGAGTGAGTAAAATCCAGTGACGTAAAATTGGCAGAATCGCTCGAAGAACTCCGGAGTGAAGAGAGTTTGTTTTTGATGGGCGATATGTGGCGTCGAAAAATAGTAGAGTTGATTTACATCATCTTCCAGCCCGGAAAGTTGTGCGAGCGGCTGCTCCCGCACATCGTAGCGCAGCACGCGGCACGCTTCGGTCCCGATCTCGGCTGCGATCTCCTCCGCCTCCACTTTACCGACGACGTAGGTGATGACGACGCGGCCGCCGCCGGCAGCGATGATGCGGGCGGTCAACGCGCCGAGGCCGCGCGATCCCCCGACGATCAGCGCGGTCGTGCCTCGGAATTCGTCCTTGGCCACTTTTCCCGCGAGGCTTTGCAGGCTATGCTGTGCAACAGGTTGCGGCCGTGCGAATGCGGTCACTTTCCCGCGGATGCCGTGGCCGATGACAGCAATATCTGTCATCCGGAAGCGGTCGTCTACGTCTTGCACTCTGAAACTCAATCCGGTGACACCGTCCGCTTCGGCGGTGATCATTATGTCGAAGCCTGCGAAAATTGAATATAGCCCGGGACAGATCATTCCGACGAGCGTGGATAGCCTGGCGATTGCCTCTACGCGTTCCGCACCCAGTAGCTTCGCAACATGCGGAAAAAGGTTGGCGATTTCCTTGCCGGCCGTTCCAGGCAACCAGCCTGCACATCCCGGAATATCCGAAAAAGAGATTGATCTGGGCGCGTCAGATAGCAACGCGGTCGTCGTTGACAACAGTGCCGCGTCAGCCGCTGCGACCGATCCACTACCGATCGCGAGAGACATCACAGCAACATCATCGATGGATACCGTCGAGTGGAGGCTGGTCCCGGTCTCTCGAACGACCATCAAAGTCACTTCGCTGTCGACTGCAACGAAATTTTTGAACTGCACCTTTAAAGTTGCGATCGATGCGGACATCTTGCCAATTCCAGCGAGCACATCCATGGCCCATAGAGCCACATGTACGCCGTGCGCGACGCACACGCCGGCCTGAGTGCGGCGCGCGGCAATCGGGTCCATGTGTATTGGATTGGCATCCCCAGAACAGTCAGCGAATCGTTTTTGATCGGTGGCGCTAAAGATGCGAGACGCTATGGCTTTTTCGCTCATGACATTCCCAGCTTAGCTAGCCCACGTCATTGGTGACAAGGCCGAACAAGCATACCGGCCGAGTGACGCGCTGGAGAAGCGGCGCGGTTGATGGAAGCCTGGTCCGCGTACTGTGAGCCCAAGACTTCGGCAAACATTGTGCGGCTGCGCAATTTTTTGGGTGAAACAGTCACCTGGATCAGCGAATGCAAGCCTTGCCCTCGGCCTCGCGGATCTCGGCGACAATCCCGTCGCCGCCGAAGCAAGTGAGGCTCACCGAACCTCAAAGCCTCACGCTATTTGCGCAAGTCATAGGCAAGGTTCACCGGAATCTCAGCGCAAATCCGTCGCTCGTCGCAGCTTGGAGCTGGCCACGTTTTTTGTCATATTAATTCGATTATAAAAAATAACATTTAATTTCAATATTAAACTGGGTAAATAGGCTTGAAATGTTTTGGAAGCGTAATTTATGATGGTGTTATTCCTAATCGGGGAATTATAACTCTGGCGCCCGGCTACAAGTATCTGATTTTTCATCTCTTTTCGTCTTTTTGAGATTGAGGATTGAATGAGCACCACGATCGAGGCATTTGGATCGACCAGTCTGGTCGAGGATGGGAACTTCTATTTTCTTCATCCGAATGGCGGGTCGGCGGTTGAGCTGAGCCTTGGCGGCGTGCCTGTTGCAGCCGGTCAATTTGGGCAATGGACGCCGATTGCCGCGGAGCAGACGGCGAGCGGATATCAGGTGGTCTGGAAGCAGACAGGCGCCGATCTGTATCAGGCGTGGAACACCGACAGTGGCGGCAATGGTGTCTCAAGTGCTCTTGACCCCGTGTCGGGAACGAGCGCCGCGCTGCAATCGCTCGAGACCAGCTTCCATCAGGACCTCAACGGCGACGGTTCGATCGGGGCTGCTCCACCGCCTTCCGGGACGGTGATCGAGGCATTTGGATCGACCAGCCTGGTTGAGGACGGGAACTTCTATTTTCTTCATCCGAATGGCGGGTCGGCGGTTGAGCTGCGCCTTGGCGGCGCGCCTGTTGCAGCCGGTCAATTTGGCCAATGGGCGCCGATTGCCGCGGAGCAGACCGCGAGCGGATATCAGGTGGTCTGGAAGCAGACAGGCGCCGATCTGTATCAGGCGTGGAACACCGACAGTAGCGGCAATGGCGTCTCGGTTGCTCTTGACCCCGTGTCGGGAACGAGCGCCGCGCTGCAATCGCTCGAGACCGGTTTCCAGCAGGATCTCAATGGTGACGGGTACAACGGTCTGGTGCTGAACGGAAGCTCGGGCGGTCAGACGCTCACCGCTGGGAGCAGTCCAACGACGCTCATCGGCGGACCGAGCGATATTCTCAATGGCGGCGCCGCCGCCGACACATTCGTCTTCAAGACCGGCTTTGGATCGAACACGGTCAACAATTTCACGCCGGGAGCGGACCTGCTTCAATTCAGCCAGTCAATGTTCGCCAGCGCCGCAGCCGTGCTTAGTGATGCCCAGCAGGTCGGTTCAGACGTCGTGATCACATATGATGCGCTGGATGTGGTGACGCTGCACAATATGCAGCTCGCCAACCTGCACGCGTCCGATTTCCATATCGTTTGAGCTTGGGCCAGGAGCGAGGCGCGCGCCATTCCTAAACTTCACTCGATTGAGCTCGTTAACTGTACGGCCCGCGCCTTGTCACAGTGGTGGAAACGTGCCTTGATGTTCGTCTGATTGCGTCGATGTATCCGCGAGCGTCGAACTGATCGGAGGCGCAGAGTCGTGCAAGCCAAGGTATTGCTATTATCGCAGCGCCGGATAGCTGACCTCGTCGCGTTTTGCATCGCCTACGAATTCGAGGACACTTTCGCAGCTGTTACCGATGCCCAGCGGATCGACGCGACCGATCTGTCGGGTCTGGAGTTCTCCCGGCGCGCCTACAAGCTCGCGCGCCTGGCATCCGGCTCGCCCGGCGTTGCGCGCCGACTTGCCCCTTACCCACGCAGCAAGGTGGTCTTGGAGAACGACTTCGAGCTGTTTTTTCCGGTGTTCAGTCACATCTACGAATTGTATTCGCTTGCCACGATCCCCAACTGGCGCCAGCGCTGCCGCAAGGCGGCCTGCTATATCACCGAAGTCTGGTCGGATATGTTGCCGGAATATCTACTCGAACTCCTATCTGCCTTTGACCACGTCTTTCTTGGGTCCCGTTACAGCGTCCAAGAGGTGGCGCGCATCACCGGTCGACCGTGCACCTACCTGCCGCTCGCGGTTGACGTGCCGCGCTTTACGCCCGCATCGCCTGATCAGCCGCGCCCGATCGATGTCTGCAACATCGGCCGGCGCTCGCTGGTAACGCATCAGGCGCTGCTGAAGGAGGCAGAGCGGCAGCTGAGTTTCTACTACTACGACACCGTGGCAGCGAGTGGCACCGACCTGAAGCACCGCACGTTTCGCGTCGACAGCCCGCAGGAACATCGCCGCATGCTGGCGACAATACTCAAACACAGCCGCTATTTCATCGCCCATCGCAGCTATGTCAACAGACCCGAGTTCACGGAGGGTCGTGAGGAGATCTCGGCGCGATTCTACGAGGGTGCCGCGGCCGGTACCGTGATGATCGGCGAGGCACCGCGCGTCGAAGAATTCAAACGGCAGTTCGATTGGCCGGACGCGGTAATTCACGTGCCATTCGATTCTCCCGATATCGGCCGTATTCTCGCGGACCTGGACGGCGACCGTGAGCGGTTGCGAGCGGTTCGGCGCAACAATGCTCGGGAGGCCGCGCTCAGGCACGACTGGCTGCATCGAATTCAGGTGGTGTTCGATGTGCTCGGCCTGGCGCCCACCGACGGAATGCGCGCTCGCGCGCAACAGCTCGACCAGATCGCTTCACGGTTTGATCGAAGAGCAGAAGTCGACAACGGGCATATTACCACGGCTTGAGCCGGCCAGCTCTCAGCGCCTCCGGGTCGCGTGAACGCGGAGCGGTTCAGTGACCTTCCGCCCGCTCTTGTAACCGCGGGCCCGTATTGTGCGGGGCCCGGAGGGCGCTGAAGATCGCCTCGCGAACTGCCGGTGGGGTCCGGGACTTCGACTGAATCACCACCGCGATGTCGGTCGGCCGGACACCGCGGATGAAATGCGCCGCGCTATCCACGTTCAGCGGGGTGTGCTCCCAATAAGCCCGGCAAAGCGGGTCGTCCGAAACGAACGAGTTGGCCGGCGCACCGATCACCTCATCAACGAACACGCCATGGAGCACGCATTCGGAGAAATCGAGTTGCCCGGCAATCGCGGTGTGCCACGGGCGCCCCGTCGTGGCCGCGACCCGCGCCAACATCCGCCTGACGATCGCCGGGTCCCAGGCCAGGGGCGACGAGATGTAGTCCGGGTACGGTGGCTCTGCAGGCGGCAATCCCAGAAGTGCGCGGGCGACCCGATGCCAGGTCATATGGCGTGACAGCTGCTTGTCGATCTGATCCGGCTTGCGGAAGAACCGCACAGTGCCATCCCGGACGAACATCTCGGCCGTGAACGGTCGAACAAACTCGACGTCGGAATCGACGACCAGGACCGCGTCGTCCTCCGACGCTGCGATCGCGGCCAGTTTGAACACCTGTTGCTGGATCCAGCCGCGCACCGGCGGGAACGGCCGGCCAAGGTTGACCATGATGTTGCAGAATGGCACGCGTACGAACGTGCGAGGCAGGAAGTCAGCCTCGCAGCGAATATGCGTACGTGGACCGGCGAGCCGACCGAACAGCTTGAGGTCCGACCGCGGCGCAATGATGTGATGCTGGATCGTTTCCGGGGAGTTCTCGAGCACCGACCGGTTCAACGCCGCGCAAAGCTCGAAGTCAGGTGCGAACGTTTTCGTGATCACAGCCATGCGCGTCATGGCACACCTCCTAAGGATTCCAGTCTAGCAGTCCGTCCGAAGTTTCTCATCGGATTTGAATGCCGTCGACTACGCTGAAGCGGCAAAAAAGCGTGCTGCAGCACCGTCGCACGGCCAGAGCGCCCGGTCCCGCGGCAGCCACCACCGACGAAAACCAAAACACCAGATAGATTTCGGCGCGCGCGTCTTTCGGCACGACCGAAGAACGACGGAATGATGCACCGCAACAATTAAATACACATTTAATAAATTTAAACCAGCATTGCGCTAATCTGACACGGGGTTTCATTTTAAAATACATCTTCCATCGCCGGGAGCATTTGGTATAATTTCGCTTCTAACGGGTATTGTCGAGGTATTATTGTGACGCATTCTTCCCGCAGACGCTTTCTGGAAATTTCGGCTGGTCTGGCAGGAAGAGTTGCTGCCAGCGGGGCCCTCAGCCTGCCGATCCTTGCTTCGATATCCAAGCGAGCAAAGGCCGATGGCCGCGACGACGGCGGAGAACGTCATCACTATCATTGCTTCCTTCGCGGGACGCGCATTCTGACTCCAAGCGGAGACATTCCGGTTGAAGACGTGACAATCGGTGCTCTCGTTGAGACCCTCAACGGGCCGCTGCCCGTCAGATGGATTGGACATCAAAGGTTCAGGAAGGATAGCCCTTCCTGGCACTGGAGTGTAGCTCCGATTCGTGTCGCCCGCTTTGCGCTTAGCGACCAGCATCCGCGTCGTGATTTGTATCTTTCCCCTAAACACAGCCTTTTTATCGATGGCTTTCTCATTCCGGTCGAATGGCTCGTGAATGGCAGATCAATTGCGCTGGCCACGATGGATGACCGTAAAGTCATCGAATACTTCCATATCGAGTTGGATACGCATGAAGTTGTGTTTGCGGAGGGCGCGCCTTCGGAGACATTGCTGATAGGCGGCGACCGCGAGGACTTCGCGAATTTCGTAGAATACGAAAGATTGTACGGCCGTGAGGAACGACTTGCGATGAAGTCGTTTGCCCCAGTTCTTACTTACAAGGGCGGTCGTGGCGAACTGGAACGGTTGCTTCGATTGGCCCTATCGCCGGTCATCGATATTCGCGACCCCATCCAAAGGGCTCGCGATCGCATTGCGGCGAGAGCCGAACTGGTTGTCATGTAAACCCATCTTCTCATGGGCAGGCCTGAGCGCGGGAGGGCCTTCAGGCAACCGACATGTTTCCGCGCTATCCCGGCTGGGACGGCATCTGCCTTGACGACCCGTCCAGGATTTCGCGGTAGAAGCTCTCGAGTTCCCTGGCTGCCCCGCTCCAGGCATAGCGTTGCACCGCCAGCTGCCTTGCCGACTGGCCGATGCGCGCCGCCAGGTTGGGCTCGGCCAACAGCCGGTTCACCGCGTCCGCGAAGGCCGCCGGCTGGTCCCCGACGAGAAGGTCGCGCCCCGGGACGGCCTCGATCCCCTCGGCTCCCAGCGTGGTCGACACGATGGCCTTCCCCATGGCCATGGCCTCGACGATCTTGAGGCGGGTGCCGCCGCCCAGACGCAGCGGCACCACCACGGCTGCCGCCTCCGCGAGATGCGGCCGGAGATCCGGCACAAAGCCGGTAAACTCGACTCCCGGCTGGGCCAACGCCAGGAGCGATCGGGGTGCCTGGCCGCCGATAATCTTCAAGCGTGCATTCGGGTGCAGCTCAGCGATGCGCGGCCAGATCTCCTGGACGAGGTGGGTCACGGCGTCGACGTTGGGGAAGTAGGAAAGAAGCCCGAAGAAGACCACGGTGCGGCCGTCCGGCGGCGGGTCGGTCGCGCGCGGGTGATAGTACTCGACGTCCGCGGCATTGGGGATCACCAGCGTGCGGACTCCGGGGACATGGTCGAGCAGGCGCTGCTGGTCCGCCACGCTGCACAGGTACACTCCGTCAGCGTCACGGTAGGTCCCCAGCTCCTCCCGCCGCAGCTTTCGCCAGTTAGCCCCCGCGTACAAACGACGGGCGAGGCTGCCAGCGCGGGCGTACTGCCTGGCCAAGTCGTAGTCGATGTTGTGAGAGTCCACGACCAGCGCCGGCGGTCTGTCCCCGGGCGGAGCTTGGCGCAGATTGCGGTCACCAAGGAACGAGAACTCGAGATTAACGATGTCAAATGGCGTGGAGCGCAGGACCCGGTCCAGGGCCTGCTGCAACGCCGGCACCCTGACACGCAGCCGCTCGAAGCTTCGGGTGGAGGCCAGCGATCGGAGTTGCAGCAGCCGTTTGGAGAGTCCGTCCCGACCAAGAAGGTTGGGAATCAGAACTACGTCGCGGCAGTAGGCCTGCATGGCCCGGCGGCACTCCTCGATGTCGAACTCATCATCAACCAGCATCACCGCCGTCAGGTCGTGGCGTCGCGCCAGTTGGGTCATTAGCCCATGCATCCGCGCCTGGGCGCCAAAGCGCGGCGGGCTGGCTGGCATCTGGGAAACGTAGAGGATAGTGAGGCGCTGTGGACTCATGAATCCCGCTCCGGGCCGCCCAGCACGGAGCGTCGTAGCGGGCGCGTCCAGAGGCTACCCAGCCCCACACATTTGAGCAAGATGACCACGGCGGCGGTCCGGGGAGCAGCGTTATGGCATCGCGACGATGTGACGCCGCCGCGCAAAGCCAGACGCCCAAGGTCCCTCGATTCCTCGTGGTCCTCGAAATACACTCCTGCGCCTTCGGCCATGCTCGGTCAATCATCCTCGTTCAGCCGGAAAGCAGATGCATACCGCATCTGCCAATCGGCTCGTTTTTTGTCGAGAGGCTCCAGGCCCCACCACGCGCAGGGCCAGTCTCGCCGCACGGATGGATCCCCTTCGTGAATTTCCTCGATCAGCTCGAGAACCGGCCGCCAGCCCAGGTCGTGCGCTACCTTTGCTCGAACATCGAGATCAACACCCGTTACAAAGAGATGCCCTCCCGGCTTCACGATGCGAGCCATGTTCCGCAAGCAATTTTCTGCCTCCGCGGGCTCCATGTGGCAGAGGAAGTTGCTCGCCACCACCAGGTCCTGACGTCCGATAACGCGCATCAGGTCCGGATCACCTGCATCGCCCAGATGCCAGCTGATTCCTTCCCGAATCCGCGATCTGACCCTCGCCGCCCTGCCGTCGCTCTCGAACATTTCCTCAAATTCCCCTTCCGTCATCCGCTCGAATATCGATGAACCAACGAGATCACAAAGTTGACTGGTGTAAACCGCCTCCTTGGCGACGTTCAGTACTTCGGCTGAATTGTCGACAGCGCACACGCGCACGTTAAGGTCCGGCCGAGCCGCGCGAATAGTCGACAAGATGGAATAGATCTCCGCACCGATGCTGCAGCCCAGAATCGCGATATTCAACGTCGCCCCCTCCGGTTTCCGCCCGGTCAAACGACGCATCAACTCGAGTTGTGGACGATTGCGGTAAAAGAAGGTACCGGTAAACTGCCTGCGGTCCGCACGACGACAAACAAGCTTATGCAAAATTGTCCCGTACGCGCGCATCAGTTCGGCATTTCGCAGCGTGGAAGGAAGCCATTTCCATAGCGACGCGTTCAGCCGTATATACAGGCCGACGGGAGATCTTCTCCGCATCAGGAACGCTGCTATCCCTGCCATAGAGTGCGCTCGACCCTCACCGAGAAGACGCTCCTTACAGTTCTCTCATGCTTGACGAGCCAAATCGGAATCGCCGATCTCTTCACGCTGGTATGCTCCATCGGAAAAATCACCATCAGCTTATGTGCCCACCGGCTGTCTCGCCAGCGCAGATATTCTCAACAATCGATTGCAACCATGAAGCACCCAGCTCTACATCCGCATCCGACAAGCCTGACACCCATTTGATGTGATCGACATAAGGACTGCTTGGTTCCCGCAAAAATGGCCGAGCGAATCTACCGTTGCGCGCACCTGCTTCGAACCCGCTGCTATCGCTTCCTCAGCAGATCCTGCACGACCGAGCCGGCAACCTTGATCGGCTCGGTAAGCCGAAACAGGCCCACAACTATAACAAGGTAAATGCAGATACAGAAGCCGGCCGACAAACAGATACGGACGAAGCTGGAAAAATCGGTGAGAGTCGTCGTTTGCAGCCACCAGCCTCCAGCCGCGGTGCTGATTGCACCGATCAGCTGCGGACCCACGGCCCGGATCACGAGTGCGGTGCCAATGCCTATCGGGCGGCCCGCATAGATTATCGAGGGTACGGCAATGAGCAAGCTTGCCATGACGACCGCCATGGCGACTCCCTTGGCGCCAAAGGGCAGACCTCCGAGAACCGCCACGATCTGGACAGCGGCCGTAACGATTCCCCAGTTTCGCCAGCGGTCCGCTCTTCCGACGGAAAGATGCAGCCAGCCCTGTGAGCCTTCAACGACCTGGAAAATACCGCGCAAGGCAATAATACTCAGCAGTGAACCGGCCGCCAGCCACTTCTCCCCCAACAATATGACCGTCAGGTCTCCGGCCGTCACCGACAAGATCGCCGCCATGGGCATGACGAAGAACGCTACCGCAGACAATGCCGCTTCGTATTTTTGCCGAAGGGCAGCCGGATTAGATTGAAGTTTGCTGAGGGCCGCGCTTCCGACCGTGTGCAGCTGAGCGAGTGCCGAGAAGATGGAGTTCTCATACAGCGTTATTGCGTTTTGATAATAGCCTACCTGCTCGGGCCTGTAGAACAAGCCCAGCCCAATCCGGTCCACTGCTTTCGCCACAGTATACGTGACCGAAAAACCCACCACGTGCAGCCCAAAACGGACCATTGACTTCACTTCATTGTCAAAGGCGGGAAATCCAGGCCTCCATCGGCATGCGAGCCACGCTCCGAAAGCAACGCAAAGCGAGTTCGCAATCGGACGCAGCACCAGCGCCCAGTAACCATAACCGCAAAATGCGATAATGATGGCAAAGGCAATTCCTGCCAGAGTGCCGAGAGTCTGTATTTTGGCAATTCTGCCAAATTGCATTGTTCGTCGTAAAAGCGCCAGGTGCTGATTTGACACTCCCCACAGCACGAAGGTGATCGCAGTATACAGTGCGATAGGCTCCAGCCTGGGGTCGCGATATATCGTTGCAATCAGCGGGCTGCAGGCAGCCACAACCACCGCAATTGCCAACCCAATCCCGCTACTGAGCCAAAAAAGGCTGCTGACCTGGCTTCGCGTTATCTTGCTTCTTTGTGTTGTTGCGTCCCCAAGGCCAAAATCGATGAGCAATGGCGCAAAGCTCGTCAGAACGGTGACGATCGCGACGAGGCCAAAATCCTCCGGCGTCAAGAGCCGTGCCAGGACGACCGCAGCGGCTATCTGGAGAGCGCCGTTACCATATTGCATCGCGACCGATACGATGCCGCCGCGCAAAGCCAGCCGCCCCAGGTCCCCCGATTCCTTGTGGTCCTCGAAATAAGCTCCCGCGCCTTCGGCCATGCTCGGTCAATTGCCTTCGTTCAGGCGGATGCTTTGGTTCTACGAGACCGATCTCCTGCGGCAGCGTTTGCCTGGATCCCGTCACGATAGATCCATTCGAGGGCTGCGTTCAGTCGATGGCTGTCAATGTGACCCTGCAATACTTTCAGCCGCATCAGGTCGGATGAACGGAAATCCGCATCCCTAAAGTTCATTCTCTGCAGGCCGGAAATCAAATTTTGGATTGATTGATCCAGATCCACCAGGGGCTGATGATCAGGGGCAAGCAACCGATAGAGTCCAAAGTCGACCTGATACGAGCGGCTGTCCGCAGGCGCCGACGTGTTGATGGAGACCTCGGTTCCCGGGATCTTGGCGGCGACCGCGTTAGCGAGAGTCTTGACCTGATAATTGCGGTCGTCGGAACCGACATTGACTGCCAGACACCGACCGCCATTTTCAGCGTCCCGATCGATCGCCCAGTCGATCGCGCGAGCCATGTCGGCAACGTCGATCAAGGGCCGCCACGGCGTGCCATCAGAAAGGACACTAATCTGCCCTCGACTGAGCGCGCAAGCGACGAAATCGTTAAGTACCAGGTCAAGCCGCAGGCGGGCCGACATGCCACAGGCGGTTGCAAAACGGAGGGACGTCACGACCATCTGCGTTTCAATGGTTGCAAGCTCGCGCTCGGCTCCAATTTTGGACTTGGCGTACGCGGTAATCGGATTGAGCGGATCGGTCTCCTTTCGAGGCCCTCCCTCGGCGATTCCGTAGACGCTGCAACTTGAGGCGAACACAAAATTCTTCACGCCCGCGGCAGCGGCCGCCTTCGCGATGGAGACCGTCGTGTTCTGGTTGATATCCAATGTTACGGCTTGGAATTGATTTCCCATCGGGTCGTTAGAGACCGCGGCCAGCTGAACGATGGCATCGTATCCCCTTAGATCGGGGAGGGTCTCGCGAACGTCACCGTAGAACTGCTCGTCGAGATAACGCTCAGGAACGACCGCGGCACCAGTCAGGCAATGAGCGAAATATGCATTATCAAGACCGTGCAAGATGGCGTCAGGTCGGGAAACCCGCAGATACTTTGCCACCTCCGGCCCGACATAGCCCATGTTACCAGTGATTAATATCTTCATGTTCTGACTTTCAACCAGACTACATTGTATGATTTTTACCAAGGTGAAGGTTCACAGTATTAAACACCCGACGGTTGCGAAGCGCGAGCGGTACGCGTTATTCAGGTTAACACGGCTACCAACAAGATACATCGCTCGGATTTCAGGCGTTTGACGGGATACATGCCGTAGCGCAGCGCTCGGCGAGCGCCTTGCGGGAACCAGTCGGCATCATAACCCTTGTCACCGAGGATATGGTGCGATCCGGCGCATCTGCGCATCCGAACGCAAGAACAACTCATTCATGACGGCACCTCCTCGCGCCGTCATCGAATCAACCGATCGGACCAGCTGTGAGAAATTTAATGGGTCCTGAGCCCAGTTTTTCCATGCCTGACCGGCACCTCCCGGTTCGGGTTTACGCCGCAATGCTGACCAGATCCTCAAGCCAGCTTTCGCCCCGGAAATGCTTGTACTGTTCGGCCCGTAGCCGGTCGGCCAGGCGGCCGGACGGCAAATCAACGTCACTGTAGGTGAGGACGGCGTCCTTTTTGATGTCGCGCCTGAGCTTGCAGCCTTCGACCAATCCCTCGGGGAGGTATTGACGTTTGCTCATTTCGTCGGCGTTTACGGCCTCCCCGTACGTCATGTACATGCCGTAGTCATCGAGAATTTCGCCGGCCCTCAAATCACGTTTGGCGACAGCGCAAACTTCGACCACTGGGCCGGCCAGAGGCGGGGCGAGCGAGTCACGGAACAACACAACCCGCGCAATCGCGTTCGGCACCTCAAAATGGACGAGGTGGTACGGAATAAAGAAGGAATAGAGCGGTCCTTCTCCCATCTTATACAAATTCAGATAATGCTGTTGTTTGGGATCGGGATGCTCGGCCAGGACGTAGACCTTGGTCAGCGGGGTGCCGACGACATAGTCGATGATGCCGCCAATCCGTCGTAGTTCATCGATGTCGTAGATTTTGCCGATTTGCATGACATCGCCACGATATTCAAGGCCTCGCGACATGCCACGCGACCTCACCTTGAAACCCGTTGCATTGGCGACAATCGCCTGCTCGCAACTAATCTTGGTGCCATCGGCGAAACTGGTGACCATGGCTGGATTCTGCCCCCATCGCTCGGCAAACTCCTTCTGGGTGGTGGGGTTTCGATAAGGATCTTGCAAGCCTTTAACGTTGCCGATTACCCGTGGGATCAGGCCGAGCCCCCTGACCCAACGATATAAATTCATTTGCACACCCGGCTCATCGCCGTCGCATGCGGAAAGGATGACGCCGTATTTCCTTGCATACACCTGTAAAATCGGGCCGATCGTTGCATCGATTTCGGCGTTCATCAGAATGACGTCTTTTCGGTGCTTGAATGCCTCCAGAACAAGGTGAGCGCCGAACTCGACCGAGCCGGTCGTATCCACCAGCACATCCACGAATTCGGAGCGCGCCATCAGGAGAGCATCCTCAGTGGCTGCGGGTCTGTTGGCGCGAATTGCATCGTTGAGCCGACTTTGCGTCTCGGCGACAACAACATTCTCATGGCCGCAATACTGAAAGACGTCGATTGCTCGCTTGATGTTGCGGTTAGAGATCGCCACCAAGCGCATCCCGGGAATGCTGCGCGCGATCTGGTTTGCCAGGCCCTGGCTCATGAAACCGGCCCCGACAATCGCCACACGGATGGGCTTGCCCCCTGCTTCCCGCGCCTGAAGTGCGGTGTCGACCAGGATCATGCGTCATTTTCCTTTGGCCTGAGGCTCTTTCGAAGAACTGAGAACGCACCCGGAATCTTCAATCCGCTAGCTGGACACGCTCATTTTCCGTTTCAGTTCGCTTTCGATCTGATCAAGTAAGGGGAAGTTCTGGTCTTTTTCGGAGATGGTTGTGATGGGCATCGGCCATTTTAGCCCGAGCCGAGGGTCATTGTACAGCAGCCCCCCCTCTGCCTCAGGCGTGTAAAACTCACCCACGTGATAGCTGGTATCGGTGTCATCGCGCAGCGTCAAATAGCTGTGCGCGAAACGTTCAGGAACGTAGAGCGCACGCTGGTTGTCCTCATTCAACTCGACGGATACGTGCCGCAGATACGTGACGCTCTCCGGACGGAGGTCCACGATAATGTCCAGAATTGCGCCGCGAGTGCAGCGGACCAATTTGGTTTCAGCCGCAGGCGGATATTGGAAATGCAGGCCGCGCAGCGTCCCTTTCTTACGCGTCGACGCAATATTGGCCTGGGCGATGACAGGTTTTAGTCCATGCGCCTCAAATTCATTCTGGCAAAAGGCTCGCGCGAAAAAGCCTCTACTATCCTCTCTGCGCTCCAAATCGATGACGAACGCGCCTTTTAGCTTGGTCTCAGTGAAGATCACGACAGCACCTGATGGGTGTGCTTAACACCTTGAAATGATGGGACAGGCCGACGTGCTTCATTTAACCATCCCGTTCGGTTTGACAATTTAATTCGTGACCAATTGTATATTTTACCGCTAGAATAAGTATATACCTTCGACGCGAGAAACGTCGATAGAATACTGCGTTATGCACCGCGGCCGGACAAATTGGTGACCTGAGGGGTGCCGGAATGAAGGTTGTGCTTTTTTGCGGCGGTCTTGGCACGCGGATTCGCGAATACTCGGAGAGTGTTCCGAAGCCGATGGTGCCCATAGGCCACCAGCCGATCTTATGGCACGTCATGCAATACTATAGCCAGTACGGTCACCATGATTTTATTCTTTGCCTCGGCTACAAGGCCAACGTTATCAAAGATTATTTTCTCAATTATAAGATGACGGCAAGCAATGACTGCGTCGTCTCGGATTTTGGCAAGAAGATTGAGATCCTGGGTGAACGGCCGCCGGACTGGCGCATTTCCCTTGTGGACACGGGAACCTGGCGCAATATCGGCCAGCGACTGCTGGCGGTAAAGCATCTCGTGGAGGATGAAGAGATCTTTCTCGCCAATTATAGCGACGGACTGACCGACGCTCCATTGGAGGAAATGATCAAGTGTTTCAAAAAGAGCGGCAAGTTAGGCTGCTTCATCGCGATTCATCCGCCCATCAGCTTTCACCTCGCGGAGTTTGACGAACGGGACTCATTAAGGCGGTTGCGTTCGAGCCAGGAATCCGAAATTTGGATCAACGGGGGCTATTTCATTTTCCGTAACGAGATATTCGATTTCATCCAGGAGGGCGAGGAACTGGTCCTTCAACCGTTCGAGCGTCTGATCGCCGGGGGCCACCTCATGGCTTACAAGTATGAGGGGTTCTGGAGAGCCATGGATACTTTGAGAGATAGGCAGGTGCTCGAGGATATGGTGGAACGGGGCGAGATGCCATGGCGCTTGAGCACGCAATCTCTTGCCAAAGGGACATCATGAGGGCGCTGCAACTGGCCGCGCCCGGAGAACGTTTGTCGGTGCTCTGTCTGGGAGCCCATTCTGACGACATCGAGATCGGCGCGGGCGCCACACTTCTGTGCATGATGGATCGCGGCATTCGCCTCGAAGTCCACTGGTGCGTGCTGAGCGGAGCCGGCGAGCGCGAACGAGAAGCCAAATCGTCAGCGGCGGATTTTTTATCGGGCGCAGCCAGCGCGAAAATCGAGGTGATGTCGTTCCGGGATGGGTTTTTTCCGGAGCAGGGAGATGCCATTAAGTCCTGGTTCGAAACGCTAAAACAGCGTGTCGATCCCGATCTTATACTCACCCATTGCAGAAACGACGCTCACCAGGACCATCGTCAAGTCTGTCGTCTGACCTGGAACACGTTTCGCGATCATTGCGTCCTCGAATACGAAATCCCAAAGTGGGATGGAGACCTTGGGCAACCCAACCTTTACATGCCCATTTCCGCGGATGTGCTGCAGCGCAAGATCGAGCTGTTGATTTCGCACTTCGGGAGCCAGCGCTCCAAGCAGTGGTTCGATAGGGAGACCTTTCTGGGCTTGGCACGGCTCCGAGGTATGGAGTGCCGAGCTCCCGAACTCTATGCAGAGGCGTTCTTTGCACGAAAGCTCAGTCTCGTGTGAACGCGAAGGAGCAACGACCGTAGTTCCTTGTGTCGCCGGGATCGGCGGATCCGTCGGAGGGCGAACCGCCCCCTGCCCTGAAGCCGAAGCTTGAGCAAGCAGCCATGCCGTTGTGCTGCTCGATGGCGCCGGCTGGCATCCGACAAGCGGCAAGCTAAAAATCCCCGATAACATCGGCTTGCTGCATCTTCCGCCACACTCGCCCGAACTCAATCCGGCCGAGCAAATCAGGAACGACCGAACGACACGGCCAGCATGGAGTGAATCGGCCAAACTCGACCGGCCTCCGCGTCTATCGCCCGCCACCGCACCCGCAGACCTCGTGCTGTGGAGGGTGCGCAGCACCCGTCTCGAAGGACGGTCATCCACTGCGACCACCCAGCCGTCCAGGCTGGACCCTGTGCGGGAAACCGCTTATATCCTCGGCCGCTCGCGGCGAATCCGACCTGTCGGCCTCGCTCCGCTGGGAGCCTGCTCGCCGCCCGGTGGAGAATAGTTCAATGCACACCGAAGGGCCAGATACGCCCCGCCTGTCCGGCGCCCCGCCGGACCAGGCCGCCGACACCGATTACGACCTGCTGCCCTATCTGTCGATGCCGGTCGCCTACACCCAGCCGGCCCATCTGGCCGGGCTCGCCGCCTTGTTCGGGATAGCGAGCCCGGCGGCCGATCGGGCCCGGGTTCTCGAGCTCGGCTGCGCCTCGGGCGGCAATCTGATCCCGCTTGCGGCGCGTTTTCCCGAAGCCCGGTTTCTTGGCGTCGATCTTTCGGCCCGGCAGATCGCCGATGGCCGGAAACGCGTTGCCGCGCTCGGCCTCGCCAACATCGAACTGCAGCGGGCCGATCTGGCGGACCTTGCGCTGCCGGCGGACAGTTTCGACTACGTCATCTGTCACGGCGTATTCAGTTGGGTGCCGCCGCGGGTGCAGGACGCCATCCTGCGCATCGCCAGCGCCTGTCTCGTCGCCAACGGCATCGCGGCGATCAGCTATAACGTGACGCCCGGCTGGCACCTGCGCAGCCCGGTGCGCGATATCCTCCTGCATCATGCCGGATCGCAAGGGACGCCCCACGAACGCGTCGCACGGGCCCGGGACATGTTGCGGCAGATCGAGACGGCGGCGAACGGCCGGCATGCCTACGGATACGTGCTCCGCGACGAAGCCAGGCGCATGAGCCGGATGCCGGCTTCCTATATCCTCGGCGAGTTTCTGGCCGAGCACAACGCGCCCGCCAGGTTCGCCGATTTCGTCGGAGCGGCGGAAGGCCACGGCCTTCGCTTCCTCTGCGAAGCTGATCTCAACGCGGACGCCAATGAGTTGATCATGCCGGAAGCCCGCCGGGAGTTGGAGCGGATCGGCGACGCGGACCGCTACGGCGCCGAGCAGCGGCTTGACTTCTTCAGTGGCCGGCCATTTAGACGCTCCCTCCTGGTCAAGGCCGGGGCTGCGCGATCGCTCGGCGCATCAAGGCCCGAGCGCCTGAAGGGGCTTTACATCACCAGCCGGCTTGTTCCGGACGCGGCGCGAACAAAGGATCGAACGATCGCCTTCACCGACGGGCGGGGCCGCCCGGTCGCGACCCGAACCCCGCATATCGGACGCGCGCTCACGCAACTGGCGGAGGCTTATCCGACGACGACCCCGGTCGACGCTCTCGTCGGCGACGCGCCGAACGGCATGCGGGTCGCCAAGGTGCTGTTGCGGCTCCTGAGCGAAGGCCGGGCGAACGTATCGACGCTCCCGCTTGCCGCCGGTCGCGCCACCGACGCGCGGCCGCGCGCCTGGGCCTTCGCACGGGCCGAGGCAGCCCTGGGCCGGCCCTTCGTCACGGGCCTGCGCCACGTCGCAGTCGAATTGCCCAGGGCCGCGGCGGCGCTTATGGCACGGCTAGACGGCACCCACGATCGGGATGCCCTGACGCAATGGATGGCGCGCGCCATCGCCGCCGGCGTCGTCAATCTTCCCGACCACACGCAGCGCCCCGGGGACGAGGCGCTGATCGCGGTCGCCCGCGGGCAGGTCGAAGAGACGATTCAGCACCTCGCCATGGGCGCAGTGCTGTCGCCGCCGTCTACATCAAAGGGAGAGAACTCGGCGATCTGACAAGCCGATCAACCGCGACCGGAGTCTTGTCCGGTCGCAGTTGCCTTGGGTCTTGCCCGGCCGTTCGCCGAAGACTTCAGTGGAAGCGGAAGTCGTCGGCAATCAATTGATTGGAACGCACACCATCGAGGTCGATCGTATGTACGCCGAACGTAAACTGCGCATGCCCCCCGACATCGTGAGCAGCCGCTAGCGCCTGAGCAGCGGTGGTGACGCCGAGTGCGGTCGAGAGATCGATCAAATCGTGGCCGGTGCCGGTCGCCACGAAGTCGGTAATATGGTCGTGGCCGAAATTGGCATTGAACACGAAGCTATCGGCGCCGCGCCCGCCGGTCACGATGTCGTCGCCACGATCGCCCTCCAACGCGTTGTTGGCATCGCTGCCGGTGATCGAGTCGTTGCCGATACCGCCGCGGAAGTTCTGGAAGTTGACGATGGTATCGGAGTTCGCGGCTGTCGATCCGGTGCCCCCGACCACGGAGCCACCGCCACCGCCGCCAAGGTTGACCGACAGGTTGGCCGCATAGGCGGAATAGTCCGCTGTGTTGGTGCCGTTCCCGCCGTTGTAGACGTCGCGGACATTGTCGACCGTGGCGATCACGGTGTCGTTGCCTGCACCGAACGTGAACTGGTCGATGCCGACCCCGCCCGTGAAAAGATGCGCGACATTGTCGTTGACGGTGATGATGTTGCCGCCCTGGCTGCCGATGAAGTTCTCGATGTGACGGATCTGATCCGACGTGGCGGCGGTAGCGCCGGAGCCGATCACGGTCTGGAAGTTGTTGTTGACGCTGTTGAACCCTTGAATGTTCAGCGCCGATGTCAGGCCCGAGAAGTCGATCGTATCGGTACCGATGCCGCCATCGAACTGGTTCACCACATTGTCGGCCGCCGCGACGAATGTGTCGTTGACCGTGCTGCCGACGATGTTCTGGATGTGGATCAACGTATCCGTGCCGATCTGGGCGCTCGTTGCCACACCGGTGACCATATTGACCGTCGCGGCCGCCGATGTGAGCGACAGGTCGTAGGTGTTGACGCCGAGACCGCCGTCAAACGTGTTGGCGATACCGTTGCCGGCGGCAATGAATGTGTCGTTGGCCGTGCTGCCGACGATGTTCTGGATGTTGATCAACGTATCCACGCCGATCTGCGCGCTCGTTGCCAATCCCGTCACCATATTGACCGTGGCGCCCGCCGACGTGCTCGACAGGTCGTAGGTGTTGATGCCGAGGCCGCCGTCGAACGTATTGGCGGCGTTGTCGGCTGCTGCCACGAAGGTGTCGTTGCCGATACCGCCAATGAAGTTCTCGATCGACAAGTAACTGTCGCCGAGCGCGATGCCGGTGTTCTTGGTTGGGTTGAAGAGATTGATCGTAAGCCCCAGGGTGTCGCCGGCGTAGCTCACCGTATCGCTGCCGCCCAGACCCACGAAGGTCCGGTTGTGCCCGTTGGCGAACAGGCCCGCCGGGATAAGGCCCGAGAAGAAGTTGTTGGTGTCGTCGCCGATGATGTAGACCTCCGGCGAGATCAACAGCGTCGGGTCGGTGGTGGGGTTGTGCGCCCCGAACAGACCGGTGTAGCTCGCCGTGACCCGAACCGTGCGGTTGGCGATGCTGAACGTCGCCGAAGTCTCGCCCGGGATGTCGGTCCAGGCGGTGCCGTCCCATCCCTGCCACTGATAGGGTGTGGCGGTGCCGGGCGGGTTCACGCCCGCGAGGGCGCCGGTAAGGTTCGCCGCGGTGATGAGATCCGAATCCGCGATGGCGTCGAGCGCGGTCAGTAGTGCCGCGTTCACGGCCACCGCGGCGCCGGTAATGTGAATCGCGCCGGTGGGCGACTCGTCGACGTTCTCGATCCTGACGACCTCGGTCTGGGTCGCGGTCAGCTCGCCGTCGCTCACCTGCACCTGGACGTTGAAGGTGATCTCGGTGCCGGCAGCATTGATCGTCACGTTGGGATTGGGCGTGGCGGCGAGTTGCAGCTTGATCTGCTCGAAGTCCGGCGCGGTTAGGAACTTCAGCGTCTCCGTGCTGGTGGTGCCGGTGGCGTCGGATATACTGGTCGCGATGCCGAGCGCGAACAGGCCCTGGGTCAGGGCGTCGGTGTTGGCGATCGACCACGCAAGCTGCGATGCCGCGATCCCGCCGAGAACCTGAGTCGGCGTCAGCGCATCGATCGCCGAAAGCGTGGCGACCAGCGTGCCGGCGGGCGTGTTGTTGTTATTGGCGGGCAAGGCGGGCGTCGCGGTGTTCTCGTTGAACCCGTTGTTGACAACGCCGCCGAACACCTGGCCTGCGAAGACCGCCGGATTGAACACCGGCGCGCGATTGGCGGCCGGCTGCACATCGATGTTGAATTCGTTGACGGCGGAGAGATTGGTACCGGCGGCGAAGCCGCCCGCAGCCAGAGGCGTTCCCGCATCCGTCGCCGTGATCCGCACGGTGATGGCGCCGGAGAAGCCAGCGGGCGGCGTGCCGGTGATGTGACCGTCGGTGACGAGTACCGCCCCGGCCGGCCCCGCCGGGTCGGGGACCGTGTCGACCGTGAAGTGCAGGCCCATGAAGGTATTCGGGTTTCCCGCGGCATCGTTGCCGGTGATCAGATGCGCCACGCCACTCGCATCGACGATCTCCGCCTTGTAGGTCAGCTTGTTGGCAACCGTCTCGCGGTCGTTGAAGACCTCGAGCAATGGCAGGAACATGCCGTTGATCGGATGGTCCTGCTGCGCGGCCGTGTTGCCGAAGCCGACCAGCTCCTTGGCCTGCTCGACGAAGGGTGATGAGTTGGTCGGATTGCCGGCGGCATCGACCGGATTGCCCGCCGCGTCCCGCGTGATGTCGAGCAGGCCCGGCGTCGGCGCAGAGGTGATGCTTTCCGTGAAGCCGAGACCGTCCTTGTAGCTCACGATCGCCCGAAGCTGCTGGCCCAGGAAGAATTCGGTCGGCGTGAAGCTGGCGCTGGTCGCACCGTTGGATGCGAGCAGCGGATTGCTGTCGTGGGGATCGGCGATCGGCACCCAGTCGCCGAGCGCGATGTCGAGATACTGCCACTGGAAGTGGAAGTCGGGCGCGCCGTTCTTTTGCGCGATGCCGTCGACGTCCGTAATGCCGGCCGCGCTGACCGAGATCGTTTTGCCGACCTCCGGCGTGCCTGGCACGAATACGCCTGGCGTTGCGACCGTCAGAGTGACGTCGTGCACGATTGGGGCGCCGTTCAGCGTTGGCAGATGATTGCCGACGAAGACCGGGCCGCCACCGCCGCCGCCGCCGGGGCCAGGGCCTCCGCCACCGCCACCGCCACCACCGACACCCAGCACGAGGGCGCCGTTGCCGTCGAACAGATTGCCGGCCTTGTCGATCGTGAAGGTGCCATCCGCGAACTGCACGCGCTCGATGTTGCGGATGCGATCGGTGCCGTCGACGCCGAGGACAGCGCCGCCGCCACCACCACCGCCTCCGCCTCCGCCCCCGCCTCCTCCCGGAGGATTAGTGTGTGAAACCGTGATGAAGCCCAGGGCGTCGGCAGCCGTGAAGCTGTACTCGGCGAGGTTCCCGGTGAATGTTGCGGTGTCGACATTGTCGGCCGTGGTGTCATAGCGGATTTCGCGCAAGATCTGGCTGCCGAGGCCGACGACGCCCTGGTCGTTCGGCAGCAACTCGACATGCAGCCGGGCATCGCCGTCGATGATGTCGTTGCCGTTGCCGCCGGTGATGATGTCGTTGCCGGCGCCGCCGAGCAGGATGTTGCCGCCGCCGAAGCCGCCGGTCGCCCCCGGACCGCCAAAGACGGTCGCAGTATCCTGTCCGGGGAAGAAGAAGTTGCCCTCGGTGGTCCCGGGCACTCCCGGAACTCCAGGTGCCGCGGCTACGGCGCCGATGACCGTCGTAGCGTTGCTCGCGTCCGCCAGCCCCTTGATCAGCGTCGGGTTGTCGAGCGAGTTCTTGGCGATCACCACGCGCGCCTTGTTATCGCCGAGGATGGTGTCGTCGAATGCCGAGCCGCTTGCCGCTTCCGTGAGCTGGTAGAGATCGCGGATGCCGTCGCCGCCGGCCGGCGCAAGCGCCGCGATGAACTCCTTGCGGTTCATGTCGATGCTGACGCCCTGGGTCGCGATCTCGAACGAGGCCCAGTCGAAGCCGAGGCCGCCGTCGAACTTGGTGAAGCCG
>NZ_JBAVNZ010000269.1:0-7675 GCF_049691595.1 Bradyrhizobium sp. | reverse complement strand
GTTGCCGGCGAACAGCAGCACCGTGCCGGCGAGGCCGAGCACGGCGCCGACGATGTGGTGCGGCGCCAGCCGCTCGCCCGGCAACAGCGACGAGAACAGCACGATCAACAGCGGCCAGAGATAATTCAACAGCCCCGCCTCGGCCGGCGGCGCAAAGCGCAGCGCCAGGAAATACAGCGCATGGTAGCCGAACAGCCCGCCGACGCCGACCACCCACGCCACCGGCGGCTGCCTGAGCGCACCAAAGGCCGCGGGTCGCCAGATGAAGCTTGCGAAAGCAACCGCTGCGCCGATCGCGAACGTCATCGCGGCGAGCTGGAACGCCGGGATTTTTCCTGTCGCGACCGTCATGACCGCCAATAGCGACCACATCAGGATCGCGGTCAGGCCGATCAGCGTGGCGGTGCGGGGGGTCATGGGTTCGTCATTGCGAGTGAAGCGACTTGTCCGCCGTAGCTCAAGGAGCAAAGGCGGAAGCAATCCAGCTATCTTGCATCACGAAAACTGAATTGCTTCGTCGCAAGTGCTCGTCTCAATGACGGAAACAACAATCACACCATGTACTGGCCGCCGTTGATCGAGAGCGTCGAGCCCGTGATGCCGCCCGCCTCGTCGGCGGCGAGAAAGACCACCGCGCGCGCGATCTCTTCGGGCTCGCCGAGACGGTTGATCGGAATTTGCGGCAGGATGTTTTTCTCCAGCACTTCCTTCGGCACCGCCTGCACCATTTCGGTGTTGATATAGCCGGGACAGATCGCATTGACGGTGATGCCGCCCTTGGCGTTCTCCAGCGCCAGGGCCTTGGTGAAACCGATGTCGCCGGCCTTGGCGGCGGAATAATTGACCTGGCCGAACTGGCCCTTCTGGCCGTTGATCGAGGAGATGTTGATGACGCGGCCGAACTTGCGGGCGCGCATGCCCTCGATCACCTGGCGGGTCATGTTGAACAGCGAACCGAGATTGGTGTTGATCACGGCATTCCACTGCTCCAGCGTCATCTTGTGGAAGGCGCCATCCCTGGTGATGCCGGCGTTGTTGACGAGGACGTCGACCGGGCCGAGATCGGCCTCGACTTGTCTGACACCCGCGGCGCAGGCATCGAATGAGCTGACGTCCCATTTGTAGACGGGAATGCCGGTATCGGCCTTGAACTTTTCCGCCGCCGCGTCATTGCCGGCGTAGCTTGCCGCCACCTTGTAGCTTGCAGCCTTCAGCGCCTTGCTGATCGCAGCGCCAATGCCTCGCGTCCCCCCCGTCACCAATGCAACCCGTGCCATGTCGGTCTCCTCCCTGATCGTTTCTTCCGAGCCGGAATTGTCCCGGTCTCTTCGACAAGCCTCAAAGACGAAAATGCCCGGCACAAGACCGGGCATTCTCTTTTATCAGCATGCGCCGCGGTTGACAGACGATCTTTTCATCACTCAACCGATTCACGTTCAGTCGCGTGCGATGCACATCGCAATGCCCATGCCGCCGCCGATGCACAGCGTGGCGAGGCCCTTCTTGGCATCGCGCTTCGCCATCTCGTGCAGCAGCGTCACCAGCACGCGCGCGCCGGAGGCGCCGACAGGGTGGCCGATCGCGATGGCGCCGCCATTGACGTTGACCCTGGCGGTGTCCCAGCCGAGGTCCTTGTTGACCGCGCAGGCCTGCGCCGCGAAGGCCTCATTGGCCTCGATCAGATCGAGATCGCCGATGCTCCAGCCGGCCTTTTTCAGCGCGGCGCGCGAGGCCGGGATCGGCCCGGTGCCCATGATCTTGGGATCGACGCCGGCCTGGCCCCACGACACGATGCGGCCGAGCACCTTTCTGCCTTCCCTGGCCGCCTGCCTGGCGGTCATCAGCACCACCGCGGCCGCGCCGTCATTGATGCCCGAGGCGCTGCCGGCGGTGACGGTGCCGTCCTTCTCGAACGCCGGCTTGAGCTTGGCCATCGCATCCAGCGTCGCGCCATGGCGCGGATATTCGTCGTCGCTGACGACGATGTCGCCCTTGCGGGTCTTGATGGTGACGGGCACGATCTCGTCCTTGAACTTGCCGGCTTTCTGCGCCGCCTCGGCCTTGTTCTGGGAATGAACCGCGAACTCGTCCTGCTGCGCGCGGGTGATCTGGTACTGCCGGGCGACGTTCTCGGCGGTGTTGCCCATGTGGTAGCCGTTGAAGGCGTCCCACAGGCCGTCCTTGATCATGGTGTCGACCAGCTCGAGCCCGCCCATCTTGACACCGCTGCGCAGATATTGCGCGTGCGGGGCCATGCTCATGGATTCCTGGCCGCCGGCGACGACGATCTCGGAATCGCCGTTGAGCAGCGCCTGATAGCCGAGCGCGACCGTGCGCAGGCCGCTTCCACAGAGCTGGTTGACGCCCCAGGCCGGGCTTTCCACCGGGATGCCGGCGGCGATCGAGGCCTGGCGCGCGGGGTTCTGGCCCTGCGCCGCGGTCAGGATCTGGCCCATGATGACTTCCGAGACCCGCGCCGGCTCGATGCCCGCGCGCTCCAGCGCCGCCTTGATGGCGATGGCGCCGAGGTCGTGGGCCGGCGTGGTGGCGAACGCGCCGTTGAAACTGCCGACCGGGGTGCGGGCGGCGCTGACGATGACGACATCGTCTGACATGGACATCTCCTCAAGTTGGGGTTCGCGACGGGCTGGCGGCCGGACGGCGGGCCTGTCTCTCACCGCATCCTCTTAACGTCGTTGCGGCATGTCAATCGGCAACGGTCAAAATCTTGCCGCAGCGCATTCAAAATAGCGTCGTTGGCACATTCCAGAGCCGTCTCCACGCCTTGGGATTAACCGTGCCGCACAAAACGGTAGCCGAACCACGTTGAAAATGCTTACCTTTGTGCGATGCGTTGCCCGTCAGCCCTTCGGCGATGCCGTCGGGTTCCCGTCCTCGGTGTGCATGTGTGAGCCATGGCGAAATCAGACCACCCCACCACGATCAAGAAATACGCCAACCGGCGGCTCTATAATACCGGCACCAGCACCTATGTGACGCTGGAGGATCTCGCGGCGATGGTGAAGGACGGCGAGGACTTTCTCGTCTATGACGCCAAGACCGGCGACGACATCACCCGCTCGGTGCTGGCGCAGATCATCTTCGAACAGGAAAACAAGGCCGGCCAGAACCTGTTGCCGACCACCTTCCTGCGGCAACTGATCCGCTTCTACGGCGACAGCATGCAGATGGTGGTGCCGAAATATCTCGAGCAGGCGATCGACACGCTGACGCGCGAGCAGGAGAAATTCCGCAAGCAGCTCACCAACACGTTCAGCGGAACCCCCTTTGCTCCCCTTGAAGAGCATGTCCGCCGCAACATGGAATTGTTTCAGCAGACCTTCGCGATGTTCAAGCCGTTCGTGCCGCCGCGTGGCGGCGCCGCCGCGCTTGAGCCGGAGAAGGTCGCCGAGCCGGCGCTGGACGAAGACAACATCGAGGACCTTCGTCGCCAGATGAAGGAGATGCAGGAGCGTCTCGAGCGCATGTCGAAAGAGCCGAAGAAGGAAGAGTAATTCTCTTCGGCGTCCCGCGACCGGGTTTTTGCGATCGATGGCCGATAAGGAGTTCAGCCCCTGCCGGTGTGACCCCAGGCCGCGCCCCAATCCTCGCCCGCGGCATCGACGACGCGGCCGTCGGCCTCGAAGAACTTGTTGGGGACCTGGAAGATCGCGAGCATCAACCCGCCCTCGGGACACCATGCGACGTGGCGGCTGCCCGGCTCGCGCCAGACGAATTCGCCGGCCTTGGCCTCGATGCCCTTGGCCGGACCTTCCTTGTCGACCAAATGGCCCTCCAGAACATAGGTCTGCTCGATGCCGACGTGTTCGTGGTCGGGCAGCACCGCGCCCGGCGCAAACCGCATCAGCGAGGTCACGACGCCGGTCGCGCGATCGAACAGCAGTGTCTTGGCCTCGCAGCCGGGGAAGCGGGTCTTCTGCCATTCCATGTCTTGGGGCCGAACGAGGTGGGAATGGGCGTCCAATGTCTCGGATTGCTTCGGCGTCTTGGCGTCCATGGCGATGCTCCGTTCCAATGCGCGTTCGACGACCCTAGCAGCTTTGCCGGCGTCCGTCAGCCGGCTGGCTTGCCGCCGGCAACACGGCCTCGACGGCCACGTTCCACGGCCGCTGCGGCGAGGCGAGCCCGATCAGGCGGCCCTGGATATAGTCGCAGCCCCACTCGCGCAGCATCACGGCGGATTCTTCGTCCTGCACCCATTCCGCCACCGTCCTGATTTGCAGCCGGCGCGCCAGATCGATCAACGTCTGCACGAAGGCGCGATCGTCCGCCGAACGCGCGATGTTCTGGACGAAGGCGCCGTCGATCTTGACGATATCAACGCCAAGCTTGCGCAAGTTCCGAAACGAGGTGTAGCCCGCGCCGAAATCGTCGATCGCGATCCTGCTGCCGAAATTCTTCAGCCGCGTGACGAAGCCGCGGACGTCGTCGAGATCCCGGATCGCGACCGTTTCGGTGATTTCGACGATCAGCCGCTCGCCGACGCCGGGGTGCGCCCGCATCAAGGATTCGATCGACGTCCACCAGTCCGGATCCGTCGTGGTGCCGGGCGAGATATTGAGGCTGAGCTGCACGTTCGGCGAGACCGCCAGCTCGGCGACCGCCAGTTCGAGCACGCGGTGATCGACCAGCCTGATCAGGCCGAGCCGTTCGGCGACCGGGACGATGTCCGGCGCCAGCAGCACCTGACCATCATCCTGCTCCATGCGGACCAGGCACTCGTAGAACGCGGGCTGGCGCGCGCGCGCATCCACCACAGGCTCGAACGCCGTCACGATCCGGCGCTCGTTCAGCGCGGTGACGATCTCGTCGGTGACGCGGATATTGACGCGGCGCTGGGCGTCGCGTTCGACATTCGGCCGCCATAGCGAGAACGATCCGGCGCGGCGGCGCTTGGCAGCCTCGAGCGTCTCCTGGGCGCGGTTAACAGCCTCATCGGCATCGCGGGCGTAGCGCGGCACGCTGACCGCGCCGACCGATGCGGTCACCGACACGGGACCTGATGCGGTTGGCACCACTTCGTCGCGAATTCCGGTCAGGAATCGCTCGGCCGCGACATTGGTATCGTCGACGGTGCAATTTCTCAAAATCAGGCCGAACTTATTGCCCGAGAACCGGCCGAGCACGTCGCCGCCGCGCAGCCGCGCGCGGACCCGCCTGCCGACCTCGGCGATCACGCCGTCGGCGACGTCGAAGCCGAAGGCGTCGTTGATCCGCGCCAGATGATCGATGCCGATCAGCATGAAGGCGCAGGACGAACGGAAGCGGGAGGTTTCCTCGATCGCCTCGGCCAGCGAGGCGACCAGGTAGGTGCGATTGAGCTCGCCGGTCAGCGGATCGTGGCGCGAGAGCCTCACGAGTTGCTGGTCGCGCGCATGGCGCTCATTGTTGACGCGGACGATGCCTTGCGCGCGCGCCGGCCGGCCATCGGCGCCGGCGAACCAGCAACCGGTCTCCTCGATCCAAATCAGGGGCGCTGACGTCGAAATCCGCACGCCATATTCGATCCGGTAGGCGACACCCTCACCGCCGTGTGCCGGCGACGTTTGACCGAGCGCATCGGCGCGGACCGAATGCGAAGGCTCGATCAATCTTGCGAATTCCACGCCGCTGGCCAGCGCCTGCGGCGGAATGTCCGGAAAAACCGACGCCGCGCCATCGCTCCAGGCCATGGTATCCGCGGCCAAATCCCACACGAAGGCCGCCTGCCCGAGCGAAGCCAGGATGGCCGAGGCTTGCGGTACAGCAGGTATCAAGGTCGACTCGTTTCGGGACACCGCGGGCGATTCCATGACCAGAAGGATAGTGGCTGGCTTGAATCAGACGCTAGACGAATTTCATAAATAATCCGAAAACCACGTTTCCCGCCGATCGGGACCATCGGGGATCGAACCGGCATGGCCCTTGCGAGGATCAGATCGCAACGGGGCAAGATGTCCTGAAACGTGACAGTTCAACCGGATTAGGTTTGCGATGCCGGGTATCGATCGAACGGAAGGGGTGCTGGATGGCGAGGTCCTGACCGACGCCGAATCCACCTGCGTCGAGCTGGTGCCGGTCACCCGGTCCGTCCATTGGTCACCCCGGCCACGCCTGACGCGTCCCGATCCTGGCTTCGTCACCCATCTGATCGCGACCGCCGCACAGGCGCCGCAGACCCGAAACCTGCGACGGGCCTCGCCCGCGGACGCGCAGACGGCCTACGGTGCGAGCCAGAGCCCGCGCGTGGGCATCCGGACCCGGCAGGTTATTTAAAGATCAAGGAATCAGCGCTGGGGCGTGTCTGGCGACAGGCCGGGCCCCGGCTGCAGTCGCGGAGACGACACTTCCGGCGAAGCCGGACTTGACGCAACCGCGGGCTGCGCGAGCGCCGGCTCGGGGGGATCCATCAGCACGGATTCCGCGACCGAGACCGCCGCCGGCACCGACGACGCGGGAGGCGTGGGTGTGGCAGCCGCAGGTGTGGGCGCCGGGTCGAATTGAGGTTCGACCGCCGGCGTCTCGGCGGTCCGGGCGCCCTTCCTGGAAGCCGCGGGGGCAGCCTCTGCCGACGCGCCGCGCGGCGTGCGCAAGGCAACGCCGGACAGGAAATCCACCAGCGTAAGCAACACCAGCAGGAAATAGGTCGAGTTGCCGAACTTCGGCCACAGCACGAATTCCGCGGCGGCACCACCAAATACGATCAGCGACAGCAGATGATCGGTGAGGTATTTCGCCCCGGGACGCGCGCCCCTGATGACCTCGGACAAAAGCAACAGGATGCCAAGGGTCAGCAGGACGTCGCTCAGCGTCACCTGCCATTCCGCACCCGACACCAGCGTGAGCTTCAGAAGCGGATCGGCGAAGGAGACGCCGGGCATCAGGAAGACGATGATGTTGTAGACCGCGAGCGGAATCAGAAGCAGCGGAAAACCGATCATGGTAGGCAAGGCCCTGTTATGAAAAGCCGAACATGCCGGGCGAAGCGCCGCGCGCTCCACCACCAAAGCCTTTTGATCTCACTCGTTGGCCGAATTCAGGCAGACGCGGCAATTTGATGACTTTCGCCTCAATGTCCGGTCAGGATTCCTTCTTGGTCTTCAGAACCTGCCGGCCCTTGTACATGCCGGTCTTGAGGTCGAGGTGGTGCGGACGGCGCAATTCGCCGGAATCCTTGTCCTCGACGTAGGTCGGGGTCTTCAGGGCGTCCGCCGAGCGGCGCATGCCGCGGCGCGACGGCGATGTTTTTCTTCTGGGAACGGCCATAACGGTGTCCTTTAGGGGGTTGCGGAGGCATCGTCCGAAAACCGAACGGCCCGGCGCGGATAGCGCAAGCTGTGGTGCCGACAAGGCCGCGCTTATAGAGGATGGAATGGGACAAAGCTAGCGTCGGTTGTGGCCGCAACCGCCGAAAATCGGCTCAAAAAGCGCGATTTTCGCTCCAGCATCGCTGTAGCGCCGCCGCGTTCGCCCGCGTCATATAGGTTCCGGCCAGACGGCGCACCGCGGGGCCGGGATTGCGGGCGCTGCGCCGGATCGGATTGGGCAGGATCGCAGCCAACAGGGCCGCTTCGCGCGGCGACAGCGTCGCTGCCGAATGGCCGAAGGCGTAAGCGGAAGCTGCCTCGGCGCCGAACTGGCCGGAAGGGCCGAGTTCGGCGATATTGAGATAGAT
>NZ_JBAVNZ010000268.1:0-3432 GCF_049691595.1 Bradyrhizobium sp. | reverse complement strand
GACGCTGCCCGTCGAGCGAGACGCGCCGTTGCGCCAGACGCAGGCTGGCCCGCTGCTGCGCCGCCTGCAAGCAATGTCGCGCCGGATTGTCGCCATCCAGCCCGAGCACCCAGTCGGCCAGCGCCGCAAGCGCTGCGACACTGTCGTCGGGGCTGACGTGCAGCTGCTGGGTGCTGCCGAAGTGACGCTCCCAGGCCTCGATCAGTTGGCGGCCCTGCTGCTCGACCTCCGTATCGGTCTGCTCGCGGCGTTGCGCCGCCGCCTCGACGTCATCCTGTCGTTGGTCGCGGGCCTGCCGGCATTGCTGCTGCCGGGATTCGGCCGCCGCCAGCTCGGCGTGGCGCTGCCGTAACACCACGATCTGTTCGCGCCGACCGAGCATCAGGCTGTGAAGCCCGGTGCAGGCCTGGTCGAAAACCAGTGGCGCCAACGCCGCGAGATCTGCGGCGTCGAGAATCGCCAGCGGGCTCTCGCTATGCGAGACGGTCAGGCCTGCGGCTTCGGCGTGGGTGGCGCAGTCGCGACGCAGGCCGGTCATGTGACGTTCGGCTTGCGCCATGCGCTGCGCCGCCTGTTCGGTTTCCTCGGTGCTGCGTCGCAGTCGCCGCCGCGCCTGGTCGACCGCGGTGGTGGCGGCCTCGCGCGCACGTTGCCGCGCCGTGGCGTCTTTCGCGGCGGCGTCCAGCCGATTGGCGTCCTGCATCGTCGGGTCTTCACGCAGGGTGTCGAGCCGAGTGCGCTCACGGGTCAGCGCCAGCTCCGCCGCGTCGTGGGCCTGCTCGGCGCCGGCTTCTGCGATCGTGGCGGTTTCGAGCCGGGCCTGGGCTTCGCCGCGCGCCCGGCTGGCGCTGTCGAACTCGCTCTGGGCCTGGCGTAGCGCGCGGGCCTGCCGCCGGCTCTGGGTGCCGGCATAGACGCGGTAGCGCTGATCGAAGCGCTCGACGGCCCGGGCCAGCGCCTGGTATTCCTCGAGTTGGCGGCGATCTTCCTCGAGCTGGCCAAGCGCCTCGGCGACGTCGCCGAGTAATTCGGGGGCCAGCGGCGGCAGAGCTTCGGTGAGCGCATCCGACAGCGCGCTCTCGTCGGGTTTCTTTGACAATTGCGGCTGCCGCAGCTGGATCAGGGTATCTATCAGGGCGTCGTAGCGCCGGGTGCCGAGATGATACAATCGCTCATCCACGGCGCGGCGGTAGCTCGCGGCAGTCTCGAACAGTTGGCCGCGGCCCTGCAGCGCGTCGCGCAACCGTTCCCTGGTCAGCACCACGCGCTGGTCGCTGGTCAACCAGATATCCTGGTTGATGCGTGCGCCGCTGGCATCTTCCAGCACGAAGAACCAGCTCTCGACCTGCGGACGCGCCGCGACCGCGGAAAGCCCGGCGCCGAGTGTAAGGTAACGCGGCGTGCCGTCGTCGGCGAGGCGGCCGAACTCGATCCAGGCATAGCCGATGCGGCGGTCATAGCTGCTCATCAGCAGGTTCCAGGACATCCTTTTGCCGCTGTCGCCGTCGGGCTCGACGCGCGAGGACTTGAGCTGGGCATCGAGCAGGAACGGCAGGGTCAGCGACAGCACTTTGGACTTGCCGGTGCCGTTGTTTCCGCGCAGCAACAGGTGACCGTCGCGGAACCAGAATTCCTCGCTATCGTAATGGAATAGCTCCACCAGTCCGAGCCGCAGCGGCTGCCAGCGTTGCCGGGTCGGAATCGGCAATGCGGGTCGCTCGGACAGTGCAGCGAATTCAGCCGGGCGCTCGTTCATATCGGACCGAACGGCAGATCGGCGGCGACGCGCGGCCGGCCTCGGGTTTCACTGATTTCGGCCGCGCCGAGCGCGAAGCGGGCGAGCGCCGGGCGCGGGTGGATGGTGTCGGCATCGCGCACGATCAATTGCAGCTTTTCCAGTCGCTCAAGCGCTATCTCGGCTAGTTCGCGTTCGGCGCCGGGTTCACGGGCCGATTTGCGCCAGTATTTGCCATAGCTGTTCTTGCTGTCGCGCAGGAAATCGATCACGTCCTGCCCGCGGATGATCGCGGCGAACGGCCGCGCGTCGCCCGGGATCTCCCGCCGTCGCCGCTCGGCGGTGGCCAGGAATTCGGCGACCAGTAGCGTGGCGTGGGCATCGGTGCCTTCGGCGGGCATCGCCACATCGGTCAGTGCCCCGGCCTCGTCGGCAAGAGCCAGGCCTTCGGCGCGTTGCTCGGCGATCAGCCCGGTGGCGTCGCACAGCCGGGCGGCCATCACGCCGCGCTGGTTGATGAAATAAGCCCGGGCCTCCGCATCCAGGCTGTCGATATAGATTACAGGATCGTCGAGCAGCCGGCGTGCCAGCTGGCGGCGCAGCGCGGTGCGTCGGCCCTCGTCGCTGTCAGCGACATGTTCGTCGACCAGGGCATGCAGCCGCTGCTCGAGCGTAACCGGCGCATCTTCCGGCCGGAACGTCGACGGCCCCCGCACCGCAGCCAGCATACCGGCGAGGGCACGGCGCTGCACGTCGTACAGCGCATCGGCCTGATCGCCTCCGGCATTCACAAAGGCGTCTTCGTCGCCGGCAACCCGCTGCAGCACGCCGAGGTCGAGCAGGGTGCGGCACACCGCCACCAGTTCGCGCCGCTCGTGGACAGCGCCGAGCGTGAAGCCGAAGCCGGCAGCTGCCAGCGACGGTTCGGCGGCAAAATGCAAAAGTCGCTCACCCAGCAGGCGCAAGGTGATCTGCGGCTCGGCGCGCTCCAGCACAGCGCAGGCCAGGCACAGCAATACGTAACGGCGGCGATCATATTGCGGCAGGCCGCGCATCGTGCTGGCGAGGTCTGCGGGCCGCTTATAAAGCCGGGCACCTTCGTGTTCGATCTGCAGTGGCCAGCCGGTTTCGCGCGCAAAGAAGTCGTGCAGCGCATCGGCCTGGCGGCGGATCGCGGGAAAATCCTCGTGGTCCGGGCTGATCAGCGGCTTCATCAGCAGAGCCCGCACCGCGCTGCGAAATTCCTCGTTTTGGAACCGGCGCTGCTGCTGGCCGATGCTGCGGCTGTCCCTGCTGCTGCCGACAGTGGCCGTCATCTTGTGTCTCCCGTCGGAGTGATGGTGACCAGATGGTCGCGCCCGGCGAATACGCCATGCGGCGTCCGGATCGTGGCGTGGCTGTCGGCGGCCAGCGGCGTCAGGCTGATATGCAGCAAGCCGTCGCCGGTCTGCCGTTGCGCGCTGCTGTCCGGCCCGGGCTGCTCGGTCAGCACCTCACCGAGCAATCCCAGCAGCAGACTGAAGGCATGGACGTCGAGCTCGCCGAGATCCGACAGCCGGGTCGGCTGGCCGGTGGCGAGGCGCTGCCGCGCCGCCTCGATCTGCAGCGACTCCTCGGCGAGTTCCAGCGCCAGCCGCGCGCGGGCTTCGGCGCGATCGCGCACCCGTGCCAGCGCGCCGCGCGGCGCGGCCTCGCCA
>NZ_JBAVNZ010000267.1:0-2993 GCF_049691595.1 Bradyrhizobium sp. | reverse complement strand
CGCCAAGACCGAGGAAGACGGCCAGATCGTCGGAAACATAGTCAATCAATTGCTGGTGCCGAACGCGTTCTCGTCGGTGAAGTGACCCGCATATGCCGCGCGGTCTCGACCATATCGTGCACGTCGTCCGCGATCTCGATGCCGCCGGTGAATTCTACCGGCGCGCCGGCTTCACCGTCGGTGCGCGCAACCGGCACCCATGGGGCACCCACAACCGGATCGTGCAGGTGCCCGGCTTCTTCGTCGAACTGCTCGACGTCGCCGAACCGGAACTGATCGATCCACAGCGGCCGGGCCGGTTTTCGTTCGGGGCTTTCGCGCGCGATTTCCTCGCGCGCAGAGAGGGATTGGCAATGCTGGTGCTGGAAGGCCACGGCGCGGCTGGGGATGCCGATGCGTTTCGCGCCGCCGGTATCGGCGACTTCAAGGTGTTCGACTTCGAACGCGAGGCGAAGCGGCCGGATGGCTCAACTGCAAACGTCGCATTCTCGCTGGCGTTCGCGGCGGATGCGAAGGCGCCCGACATCGGATATTTCACCTGCCAGCAGCACCATCCGGAGAATTTCTGGAACCCGGCCTTCCAGAGGCATCCGAATGGCGTGACCGGGATTGCCGGCGTAATCCTGGTTTCCGACAGGCCTGAAGACCATCGTCACTTTGTGGCTGCCTATTCGGGCGTCAACGACGTGACGTCGAGCCCGAGCGGAATTGCCGTGACGACCCCGCGGGGCGAGATTCGGGTGATGAATCCGCCGGCCTATCGGATGCTTGCCGGAACCGGCGCTCCGGACCTCGCGCGAGGCGCGCGCCTGGCGGCGATACGCTTTGCGGTTCGGGACATGCCGGAAGCGCTGGCTGCGCTGGGGCATGGCGGTATCCCGGCCATCGAGCATGGCGGCAGGGTCATCATACCTTCGGGCGCGGCCAACGGCGCAACCCTGATATTCGAGGCCGTCAAACAGGGTTGATCCGCCTGCCGCTGCCCGGCATGGTCCGGCGCCAGACAAGGAAAGAATCTTTGAACGCCAACCTGCGAGCTGCGCCGCGCGTCTCAGTAGGCACGGTCCAATTCGGCAATGATTTGCCGATTTCGATCATCGCCGGTCCGTGCCAGCTCGAGAGCCGCGCGCATGCGCTCGAGGTGGCCGGCGCGCTGAAAGAGATCGCGGCGCGGCTCGGAATTGGCCTTGTCTACAAGACCTCCTTCGACAAGGCCAACCGCACCAGCGCGACGGCTGCGCGCGGCATTGGTCTGGCGCAGGCGCTGCCGATCTTCGCCGAGATTCGCTCCTCGCTCGGGCTGCCCGTGCTCACCGACGTGCATGAACCTTCGCAGTGCGCCGAGGTGGCGCAGGCGGTGGATGTGTTGCAAATCCCGGCCTACCTGTGCCGGCAGACCGACCTGTTGCTGGCGGCGGCTGCGACCGGCAAGGTCGTCAACGTCAAGAAGGGGCAGTTCCTGGCGCCCTGGGACATGGCCAATGTCGTCGCCAAGATCACCGGCGCCAATAACCCCAACGTGCTCGTCACCGAGCGTGGCGCCTCGTTCGGCTATAACGCGCTGGTCTCCGACATGCGGGCACTGCCGATCCTGGCGCGGACCACCGGCGCGCCCGTCATCTTCGACGCCACCCACTCGGTGCAGCAGCCGGGCGGCAAGGGCACCTCATCGGGCGGCGAGCGCGAATTCGTTCCGGTGCTGGCGCGCGCCGCGGTCGCGGTCGGCGTCGCCGGCGTGTTCATCGAAACCCATCCCGATCCCGATCGCGCGCCGTCCGACGGGCCCAACATGGTGCCGCTGCGCGAGTTCGAAGCGCTGGTCCGAACGCTGATGGAATTCGACGCGCTCGCAAAGCGTCCGGCTTGAGCGCGCGGATGCCGGCGTGACCGCGACGAGCCGCCTGCCGCCGGCCCTCAACATCATCGCGCTCGCGACCTTTGCGGCAAGCCTTTCGGCGCGGGCGCTCGATCCGGTATTGCCGCATGTCGCCGACGATTTTGCGGTGAGCATCGCGACCGCGGCGAGCTTCGCGGCCGTGTTCGCTTTCACCTTTGCGATCATCCAGCCCGTGCTGGGCGCGACCGCCGATCTCTTTGGCAAGGCGCGGCTCATGATCGTCTGCCTTGTGCTGCTTGGCCTTGCAAACATTCTCGGTGCGATGGCGACGTCGTTCCCGCTGTTGTTTGCCACCCGTATTCTCGCCGGCATTGGTTCCGGCGGCGTGTTTCCGATCGCGCTGGGGTTGACCAGCGATCTGGTAGGCCCCGAGAAGCGCCAGGTCGCGATCGGGCGCACGCTGATGGGCTCCATGACCGGAAACCTGCTCGGCGCCTCCGTTTCCGGCTTGATCGGCGATTTCCTGGGCTGGCGTGGTGTTCTCGCGGTGCTTGGCGCCCTGGTCATCCTGGCGGCGATCGCTGTCGCCGCCGGATTTCGCGGCACTGCCTTGACGCGTTCGCCCCGAACCAATCTTTCGACGCTCAGCCACGGTTACCGCACGATCTTCACCAATCCGAACGCGCGGATTTGTTACTCGGCGGTTTTTATCGAAGGCTGCTGCGTGCTCGGCCTGTTCCCCTTTATCGCCTCCTTCCTGTTCGAACTCGGCGAAACCTCGCTCGCGATAGCCGGCATCGTGATCGCGGGCTTCGCCGTCGGCGGCCTGTTCTATACGATGACGGTGTCGCGCTTTTTGCCGCGGCTCGGCGTCAGGGGCATGATGATCTCGGGCGCGACGCTGGTCGGCTTGCAGATCATCGCCATCGCCTTCGGTCCCGGCTGGAAGATCCAGGCGTTCAGCCTGCTCTTCATGGGCTGGGGCTTTTACATGATCCATGGCTGCCTGCAGGTGTTCGCCAGCGAGCTGTCGGTCGAAGCCCGCGCCACCGCGCTGTCGCTGCATTCATTCTTCTTTTTCATGGGCCAGACCATCGGCCCGATCGCCTATGGTTTTGGCATCCAGCATGCCGGCAAGGTTCCGACCTTGCTTACC
>NZ_JBAVNZ010000266.1:0-21681 GCF_049691595.1 Bradyrhizobium sp. | reverse complement strand
GGCCTTGGCCGCGACGTCCGCCAGCGGGTGCCGCCACACCAGCGTACCGAGCGCTGCCAGGCTCATCACGCCCCAGACCAACATCGACAGCCACGCATTCGGTACGTGGATGAACATGATCTTGACGATGGCGCCCTGCTGATAGTCGTCGGGGGCGACCGCCGACTGGTACAGCCCGGTCAGCAGCAGGATCGCCGTCACCCCCGCCAGCCATGGCAGCACGCGCGCGGTCAGCGACAGGAATCGTGTGGGGTTGGCGAGGTCGATCAGCGTCATGGCACCCTGATAGTCGTCAGCGGCCGGGCAGGCAATGCGGCTTGCGTTGTTTCATTTCGCCTCCGCGAGAGTTGATCGGCGTCAAATTGGCGTCAGTCGAGCCCGTGCCGCAGGCTGGCCGCGGCCGCGAACGGGCCGATCACGAAACTGGCCAGCGACAGCGCGCAGAGGATGGAAAACGGCGTTCCGAACGACAGCGGCCCCGATATGGCGGCCTGCGACGCCGCCACGCCGAAGATCAGCACCGGGATCGACAGCGGCAGCACCAGCACCGCGAGCAACAATCCGCCGCGATGCAAGGTCACGGCGAGCGCCGCCCCGATCATGCCGGTGAAGGTCAGCGCCGGCGTGCCTGCCAGCAGCGTCAGCGCCACGGCCAGGGTGGAGGTGCCATCGAGATTCAGGAGCAGGCCCAGTGCCGGCGTTGCCATGATCAGCGGCAATCCGGCGGCCAGCCAATGCGCCAGTGCCTTGGCGGCACAGGCCAGTTCCAGCGGCGTCCGCCCCATCACGATCAGGTCGAGCGAGCCGTCCTCATGATCGGCCATGAACAGCCGGTCGAGCGTGAGCAGGCTCGCGAGCAGCGCGCCGAGCCACAGGATGGCGGGGCCGAGCCGCGTCAGCAGCTTAAGGTCCGGCCCGACCGCAAACGGCATCAGCACGGTGACGGTGAGAAAGAACAGCACCCCGATCAGCGCCCCGCCGCCGACCCGCAGCGCGATCCTGATGTCCCGGCGAATCAGCGCGGCAAGGGCGGTCATTACACTCCGCCCATCCGCAATTCCCCCGTCTCGATCCCGAGCGGCGCATGGGTTGCGGCGATGATCAGGCCGCCGCTTGCGAGGTGTTCGCGCATCAGGCCCGCGAACAAGTCCTGCCCGGCGGTATCGAGCGCCGAGCTTGGTTCGTCCAGGAGCCAGACCGGGCGCCGGACCACAAGCAGCCGTGCGATCGATAGCCGCCGCCGCTGGCCGGCCGAAAGATACGCCGCGGGCAGATGCGCCGCATGGTCGAGCCCGACCGCCGAAAGGCTCCGGGCAGGGTCCGCCGCATCTCCACCCAAAAAATCCCGCCAGAACGAAAGATTTTCCGCAACGCTCAACGCAGGCTTCAGCGCGTCGCGATGGCCGAGATAATGCGCCTGTTCGGGCAAGGTCAGCTCAGTCCCGCCGCCGTCCAGATCGATCGATCCGCCAGATGGCACTAGCAGGCCGGCGATCAGCCGCAACAATGAGGTCTTGCCCGATCCGTTGGGCCCGATCACAGCGAGCGCCTCGCCCGCGGCGGTCTCGAAATCGAGGGCGGAAAACACTTCCCGACCGCCTCGCACACACCGGATACCGCGTCCCACGAGCCGCATTTCGTCCCTTCACAGCCCTTTGAAACCTATCGGTATCGCATCGGAATTTCTGGGTAACGCTACGCCACGCAACGCTGTCGGTGTGGCGGGGCATCTGGAAAGATTCTATAAGCCCGGAACTTGATGCAGCACACAATCGGCGGCTGCAAGCCAATTGGCCAGCCTCGCCGACGGTGTTTAAATACCCTTACCGGGTAGGACTGACAACCGGGATTTCCTCACATGACCTCGCTCGACAGCTTCAAATGCCGCAAGACCCTCAAGGTCGGCGGCAGGACCTACGTCTATTACAGCCTGCCCGCCGCCGAGAAGAATGGTCTGAAGGGAATTTCCAGGCTGCCCTATTCGATGAAGGTGCTGTTGGAAAACCTGCTGCGCAACGAGGACGACCGCACCGTCAAGAAGGCGGACATTGTCGCGGTCTCGAAATGGCTGAACAAGCGCGCGCTGGAACACGAAATCGCGTTCCGCCCGGCGCGGGTGCTGATGCAGGATTTCACCGGCGTGCCGGCGGTGGTCGATCTGGCCGCGATGCGCAACGCGATGCAACAGCTCGGCGGCGACGCCGAAAAGATCAATCCGCTGGTGCCGGTCGATCTCGTGATCGACCATTCGGTGATCGTCAACTTCTTCGGCGACAACAAGGCGTTCGGCAAGAACGTGGCCGAGGAATACAAGCAGAACCAGGAACGCTACGAATTCCTGAAATGGGGCCAGAAAGCGTTTTCGAATTTCTCGGTGGTGCCGCCCGGCACCGGCATCTGCCACCAGGTCAATCTCGAATACCTCGCGCAGACGGTGTGGACGAAGAAGCAGAAGATGACGGTCGGCAACAAGACCGGCACCTTCGAGGTCGCCTATCCGGATTCGCTGGTTGGCACCGATTCGCACACCACCATGGTCAACGGCCTCGCCGTTCTCGGCTGGGGCGTCGGCGGCATCGAGGCGGAAGCCTGCATGCTCGGCCAGCCGCTGTCGATGCTGCTGCCGGAAGTGGTCGGCTTCAAGCTCAAGGGCCAGCTCGAGGAAGGCGTCACGGCCACCGACCTCGTGCTGACGGTGACGCAGATGCTGCGCAAGCAGGGCGTGGTCGGAAAATTCGTCGAGTTCTTCGGCCCCGGCCTCGATTATCTCTCGGTCGCGGACAAGGCGACGATCGGCAATATGGCGCCGGAATATGGCGCGACCTGCGGCTTCTTCCCGGTCGACGCCGCGACCCTCGATTATCTCAAGACCTCCGGCCGCAAGGCTGACCGCGTCGCGCTGGTCGCGGCCTACGCCAGGGCGCAGGGCCTGTTCCGATCAGCGAAATCGGCCGATCCGGTGTTCACCACGACGCTGACGCTTGATCTCGCCGACGTGGTGCCGTCGATGGCCGGACCGAAGCGGCCTGAGGGCCGCGTCGCATTGCCCGCGGTGGCCTCAGGTTTTGCCGCCGCGATGAGCAGCGAATACAAGAAGGCGGACGATGCCGCGAAGCGCTATGCGGTCGAGAACCGCAATTTCGATCTCGGCCATGGCGACGTCGTGATCGCGGCGATCACCTCCTGCACCAACACTTCGAATCCAAGCGTGCTGATCGGCGCCGGATTGCTGGCGCGCAATGCCGCCGCCAAGGGGCTGAAGGCAAAACCCTGGGTGAAGACCTCGCTGGCGCCGGGCAGCCAGGTGGTGGCGGAATATCTCTCCAATTCGGGCCTGCAGACCGACCTCGACAAGGTCGGCTTCAACCTGGTCGGCTTCGGCTGCACCACCTGCATCGGCAATTCCGGCCCGCTGCCGGAGGAGATATCCAAGTCGATCAACGACAATGGCATCGTCGCCGCCGCCGTGCTGTCGGGCAACCGCAACTTCGAGGGCCGCGTCAGCCCGGACGTGCAGGCCAACTATCTGGCGTCGCCGCCGCTGGTGGTGGCTTACGCGCTGGCGGGAACGGTGACCAAGGATCTCGCGGTCGAGCCGATCGGCACCGGCAAGGATGGCAAGCCGGTGTATCTGAAGGACATCTGGCCGACCACGAAAGAGATCAACGCCTTGATGAAGAAGTACGTCACCGCGACGATCTTCAAGAAGCGTTACGCCGACGTGTTCAAGGGCGACACCAACTGGCGCAAGATCAAGACGGTGGAGAGCGAAACCTATCGCTGGAACATGAGCTCGACCTATGTACAGAACCCGCCTTATTTCGAGGGCATGAAGAAAGAGCCCGATCCGATCGTCGACGTGGTCGATGCGCGGATCCTGGCGATGTTCGGCGACAAGATCACCACTGACCATATCTCGCCGGCCGGCTCGATCAAGCTGACCTCGCCGGCCGGAAAATTCCTCAGCGAGCATCAGGTGCGTCCGGCCGACTTCAACCAGTACGGCACGCGGCGCGGCAATCACGAGATCATGATGCGCGGCACCTTCGCCAACATCCGCATCAAGAATTTCATGCTGAAGGGCGCGGACGGCAATATCCCCGAGGGCGGCCTCACCAAACACTGGCCCGATGGCGAGCAGATGCCGATCTACGATGCCGCGATGAAGTACCAGGCCGAGCAGGTGCCGCTGGTGGTGTTCGCCGGCGCCGAATACGGCAACGGCTCGTCGCGCGACTGGGCCGCCAAGGGCACGCGGCTGCTCGGCGTGCGCGCGGTGATCTGCCAGAGTTTCGAGCGCATCCATCGCTCCAACCTGGTCGGCATGGGCGTGCTGCCGCTGACTTTCGAGGACGGCGTCTCATGGACGTCGATCGGCCTGAAGGGCGACGAAAAGGTCACGATCCGCGGCTTGCAGGGTGACCTCAAGCCGCGCCAGAAGCTGACCGCGGAGATCGTGTCGGGCGACGGTTCGCTGCAGCGCGTCTCGCTGCTGTGCCGGATCGATACGCTCGACGAGCTCGAATATTATCGCAACGGCGGCATCCTGCATTATGTGCTGCGCAAACTCGCGGCCTGACGCGGGTTTGTGATCGATTGCTCACCGCTTAGTGAGTGGCGGGTAAAATGAAGGCGGCCTATGAAAGGCCGCTTTCGCGCCTCTGGGGCACACTTTCTGGGATCAGATCATGCCCCGCACAATTACGGATGGAAATCGGTACCACCGGTTCGCAGTATGACAGCGATAATGGCCCATAATTGCATTTCGCGTTGGTCCGGTGCGCTCGGCGTGTGCGCCATCATCGCCATCATCCGCCCCGCCCATGCCGACCCGCGCGCGGTGGTCGAGCTGTTCACCTCGCAAGGCTGCTCGTCATGTCCGGCCGCCGACGAGATCATCGGTGAGCTCGCCAAGGATCCGTCCGTCATCGCGCTCAGCATGCCGATCGACTACTGGGATTATCTCGGCTGGAAGGACACGCTGGCCGATGCCCGCTTCAGCGCGCGCCAGAAGGCCTATTCGCGTATGCGCGGCGACCGCGACGTCTATACGCCGCAGGTCGTCGTCAACGGATCGGCCCATGTGATCGGCAGCGATCGCGCCGGCATCGACGGGGCTATCAACGATACCCAGCGGGCCGACGGCGTGATGTCGGTGCCGGTCACGATGACGTTGGCGGGAAAGCGGATCAATGTTGTGGTCGAAGCCAGCAAGGCGCCGACCTCAGCCCGTGGCGAAGTCTGGATTTGCTCGGTATCGAAGGCGATACCGATATTGATTGGCCGCGGTGAAAATCGCGGCCGCGAAGTCACCTACTACAATGTCGTGCGCAATCTCGTGAAGGTCGGCGACTGGAACGGCAGTTCCGGCAGCTGGTCTGTTCCGCTGGAAGATATTTCCGGCGAGGGCGTCGATGCCGCCGTGGTCTATGTCCAGAACGGCAATCGCGACAAGCCCGGCCCGATGCTGGGCGCGGCGTTCGCGCCGCTTCGCTAGATCGTGCTCCAATCGATCTAGTCGGATCATGATCGCTTCTGTTCGATGGAGAATGATCTTTGCGGAAAGCCGGTTCTCGCCCCTGCCGGATCATGCGCTAATTCCGCTGGACTTCCCCAACGAAGATCACCATCGCTGGCACACCGTCTCGCATGCCGAAGCGACGGATACGCGGGGCAGGCGATCCCCAAAACGAAAAAGGACCAACTTTCGTTGGCCCAGTATCGGGATTAGCTCCCCTACGAATAGGCCCGATCCCGACGGCCCCGGGGGGCTGGGGGCTGAGGAATCCGGAACCGAAAGGACCGGGCCAACGTAGAATCACTTTATCGCAAAGCAGCGGGGCGGTCGGTGGGCAGAAGTGGGGCGGCAATATGATTCCGCTAACGATCCCGTGACCCTTTCGAACCTGAATGCGGGCAAGTCCGTCACGCCTTGGGGGGCGTATTTGCAAGCGGCCCCCTTGCAGCGCCCGACGGTTGGCGCAATCATGTCATGCTCGGCATGATCCCGAAGAATGGGGGACCGGTTTTTCGGACGAGATCATGCCTGAGATGACAGGAGGCGCTCCATGAGTTCAACGTCGGAGGACACCGATCCAAGCGAGAATCGCGCAGTGGCGCGCACCGCCACTGCGGCGCCGCTGCAAAATCGAGTCACATTCAATCGTCCTGAACTCAATCGTATCTTGAATCTGTACGGCCGCATGGTCGCCGATGGCGAGTGGCGGGACTATGCGATCGACTTTCTCAAGGACCGCGCGGTGTTCTCGGTGTTCCGCCGCGCCTCCGAAGTTCCGATCTATCGGATCGAAAAGGATCCGCGGCTGGCGCGCAAACAAGGCATGTACAGCGTGATCTCGGCGACCGGGCTGATCCTGCGCCGCGGCCACGAACTGGAGCGCGTGCTACTGGTGATCGATCGCAAGCTGGCGCTGGTTTAGCAGGCGTTCTGCCCGTTACCCCATCTACGCTATCCAGGCGGCAAACTGCTCGCCCCCTCGCCGAGCGCGCGCTGCATCATCACGGTGTCGAGCCAGCGGCCGAATTTGAAGCCGACATTGGGGTGGGTGCCGATCATCTCAAAACCGGTCCTGATGTGGACGCCGATCGAGCCGGCATTGGCGGAATCGCCGATCACGGCGATCATCTGCCGGTAGCCGCGCGCCTCGCACGCGGCGATCAGCCGCTGCATCAATTGCAGGCCGATGCCGCGGCGGTGGATCGACGGCGCCAGATAGACCGAATTCTCCACCGTGAAGCGATAGGCCGGCCGCGGCCGGTACGGGCCGGCATAGGCATAGCCGACCACGCCGCCGTCGAGCACGCTGACGAAATAGGGGAAGCCGCCGTCCATCAACGCCTGGTAGCGGCGGGTCATCTCGGCGAGGTCGGGCGGAATCAGCTCGAACGTCGCGGTGCCGAAGCGCACCGCGTGCGCGTAGATTTCGGTGACAAGGGGAAGGTCGGCCTCGAGGGCAGGCCTGATTTCGGCGGCGGACATATCCGGAGATTATTTTCGTGTTCCGCAAAAGAAAAGCCCCGGCCGAGAACAGCCGGGGCTCCGATTCGTCATCTGAGGGCTTCGGCGCCTAGTCGCGCTGGCCGAGCAGTTGCAGCAACAGCGTGAACAGGTTGATGAAGTTCAGGTAGAGCGACAGTGCGCCGGTGATCGCCGCACGCTCCGCCACGTCACCGCCCTGTGAGGCATAGCCGTAGATGTAGTCGTTCTTCAGCCGCTGGGTATCCCAGGCGGTCAGGCCCGCGAACACCAGCACGCCGACCACCGAGACGATGAACTGCAGCATCGAACTCGCCAGGAACAGATTGACCAGGCTCGCGATGATGACGCCGACCAGGCCCATGAACAGGAACGACCCCATGCCGCTCATGTCGCGCTTGGTGGTGTAGCCGTACAGGCTGAGCGCGCCGAAGGTCGCCGCGGTGATGAAGAACACCCGCACGATCGAGGTGTGGGTGTACACCAGGAAGATCGACGACAGCGAGATGCCCATCAGCGCCGAGAACACCCAGAACAGCATCTGGGCGGTCGCGGGCCGCAGCCGGTTGATGCCGGCCGAGATCGCGAACACCATTCCGAGCGGCGCCAGGATGAACAGCCATTTCAGCGGGCTGACATACATCGTATAGCCGAACGGGGTCAGGAAGGCGTTGCCGAATTTGGCGGCCGCGCCGACCTGATCGGTGGTCACCGCCGCCATATAGACGCCGAGCGCGGCGAGGCCGGTGATGGCCAGGCCGATGCTCATGTAGTTGTAGATGCGCAGCATGTAGGCGCGCAGACCGGCGTCGACGGTCGCAGCGTCAATGCGCCCGGCGGCCCGGCCGAAGGGAGAAGCATAGTTACGGTCTAGGTCCGACATGGTCGAATTCCCGTGGTTGGTCCGGTGGAGCGCAAGGGATTTGCGGCGCCGGTTAAATAAAATCTACCTCAGATAGTGCGATCTGCGGACATTAATTTCAATTTCGTGTCATCAGACCGGCCATCCGACCTGGCTTGTATGTGGGAAACTAGCACATCTGCCGCAAGCTTCCACGCGCGGCTGAATGTCGCTCCAGCCCGAGATTTCTGGCCAAAGCCGCGTTAACCCAAACTCATCCTGCCGCTACAATTTGTCACAAATTCCGCAACACCATGGCCGGCTTCTGGTTCAGGGCGAGCAGCGTGCCGGCCAGCCCGAGCCCGACGGTCACGACCAGCGCGGCCACAACCACCCCGGCCGCGCTGCCCGCCTGCCAGATGAAGCTCAGCGTCATCAGCCTCGTCACGATCAGCCAGGCCGCGACCGAGCCCGCAATCACGCCGAATACCGCCGTGGCGAAGCCGATCATGAGATATTCCAGCGCATAGGCGCCGAGCAGCCGAACGCGGGTGGCGCCCAGCGTCTTCAGGATCACCGCATCATAGACCCGGTGGCGGTGGCCGGCGGCGAGCGCGCCGCCGAGCACCAGGATGGCGGAGATCAGCGTCACCGCGCTGGCGCCGCGGATCGCCAGCACGAGGTTGGTGACCACGCCGCCAATGGTCTCCAGGGCTTCGCGGACCCGCACGCTCGTCACCATCGGAAACGCGTCGGCTACCTGCCTGATGATGCGGGCGTCGCCGGCGGGATCCGGGCGGGTTTCGGTCAGGGTCGCGATATGGCTGTGCGGCGCGCCCTTGAAGGCATCCGGCGAGAACACCAGCACGAAATTGATGCCAAGACCCTGCCAGTCGATATTGCGGAAATTGGCGATCCTGGCCGGAATGTCGCGGCCGAGCACGTTGACGACGATCTCGTCGCCTATTTTGAGCTTGAGCCCATCGGCGATCTTCTTCTCCATCGAGACCAGCGGCGGCCCGCGGTAATCCGGCCCCCACCACGCCCCTTCGACGATCTTCGAGCCTTTGGGGATTTCGCCGGTATAGGTCAGGCCGCGGTCGCTTTGCAGCACCCATTCGGAATCGACCGACGCCTTGAGGTCTTCCGCCTTGACGCCGCGGGCCCCGGCGATGCGCCCGCGCAGCATCGGCACATCCTCCACCGTCGAATCCGGCGCGGTCTGCCGCAGAAATGCGCCGAAGCGATCCGCCTCGGAACTGGGAATATCGATGAAATAGAATGACGGCGCGCGATCCGGCAGCGCCGCCAGGAACTGCCGCCGCAGATTGCCGTCGATCTGGGTGATGGTGACCAGCACCGCGAGTCCGAGGCCGAGCGACATCACCACCGACGGCGTCAGCGCGCCCGGCCGGTGGATGTTGGCGATGGCCAGCCGCAGCATGGTGACGCGGCTGCGCGGCAGCCGGCGCGCCAGCGCCATCAATCCCGCGGCGATGCCGCGCAGCAGCACGAACACCGCGATCGAGGATGCGACGAACACGGCGGCAATGCGCCTGTCGTAGGCCAGCCCGATCGCAACCGCGATCAGAAGCGCGATCACCACGCCGATCAGGGCGAGATAGATCCAGCGCGGCCGGTGCCATTCGCTGACCACGGTTTCGCGAAACAAGGCCGCCACCGGCACGTCGTGCACCCGGCCGAGCGGCCACAGCCCGAAGGCCAGCGCGGTCAGAATGCCATAGATGAACGACAGCGCGAGCTCGTCGGGATGCAGCGCCGGCACTACCGGCAGCGGCAGCAGTTTGCCGAACAGCCCGACAATGACGAACGGCAGCGCCGCGCCGGCGGCAAGCCCGATCACCGAGCCGATCCCGGCCAGCACCATCACCTGTGTCAGATAGATCGTGAAGACGTCGCGGCCGGTGGCGCCCAGCGCCTTGAACGAGGCGATCACGTCGCGGCGGCGATCGATATGGCTCTTGACAGCGTTGGCGACGCCGACACCACCGACCAGCAGTGCAGCAAGGCCGACCAGCGACAAGAATTGCGTGAAGCGGTTGATGGTGCGCTCGAGCTGCGGCGAGGCATTGGCGCGGCTGCGGATCTCCCAGCCGGCCTCCGGCAAGGCGCTTCGCGCGCCGTTGATCAGTTGGGCCGCGGCGCGGTCGTCGCCGGCGTTGTCGGGCAGTTTCACCCGATAGATCCAGCGCACCAGGCTGCCAGGCTGCAACAGCCCGGTCGCGCGCAAGCCGGCCTCACTGACGAGAAAGCGCGGGCCGAGGCCGACATTGCCGGCGAGCTTGTCCGGCTCAGCGCCGACCACGCTGCGGATCTGAAAAATGGCGCTGCCGACGGTGACGCGGTCGCCGAGCTTCAGATCGAGCCGCGCCAGCAGGGTCGAATCGACGGCCGCCCCGAACGCGCCGTCATGCTCCGCCAGCAAATCCTTCATCGGCATTTTGGGATCCAGCATCAACTCGCCGAGCATCGGGTAGTTGCCGTCCACCGCCTTGAGTTCGACCAGCGCCAGCTTGCCGTCGGCGCTGCGGGTCATGCCGCGCAAGGTCGTCGCCACGCTGACCTCGCCGCGTGACCGCAGGAAGGCGATTTCCTCCGGCCTGGCTTCGCGCTGGATCAGCGAGAAGGCGACATCGCCGCCGAGCAGCGTCCGGCCTTCGCGCGCCAGCCCTTCGCTGAGGCTTGCCGCCACCGAACCGACGCCGGCAATCGCCAGCACGCCGAGCGCGATACAGGCGGTGAAGACGTAGAAGCCGCGCAGGCCGCCGCGCAGTTCGCGAAGCGCGTAGCGCAGCGCAAGCGATCGGGCCCGGCCGCCGACGCCCGCGGTTTCGGACGCAATGGTCATGCGGCGGAAAGCCCGTCGATCCGGCCGGAGCGCAGCCGCACTACCCGATCGCAGCGCTGCGCCAGCGACGTATCGTGGGTGACCAGCACGAGGGTCATGCCGCGTTCGGCGTGCTTGGTGAAAAGCAGATCGACGATCTGCTTGCCGGTCGCTTCATCGAGATTGCCGGTCGGCTCATCCGCGACCAGAATCGCGGGGTCAGGCGCCAGCGCGCGGGCGAGCGCGACGCGCTGCTGCTCGCCGCCGGACAATTGCGTCGGATAGTGGTGCAGGCGGTCGCCGAGGCCGACCGATGCCAGCTCCTGCGTCGCGCGCTGCGCCGCTTCGGGATTGCCGGCAAGTTCCAGCGGCACCGCGACGTTCTCCAGCGCCGTCATGGTCGGGATCAGATGAAACGACTGGAACACGATGCCGACCTGCCGGCCGCGAAAACGCGCCAGCGCGTCCTCGTCGAGAGCATTGAACGGCGTGCCGTTGACCACCACCTCTCCGCTGTCAGGCCGCTCCAACCCCGCCATCACCATCAGCAGTGTGGATTTGCCCGAGCCTGACGGCCCGATCAGACCGATCGCCTCGCCCGATGCCACGCGAAGGCTGATATCTTTCAGGATATGAACGCGTGCCGCGCCGGACCCGAGCGACAGATTGACGTTGGAGATGGTAATGGTGTCCGGCCCGAGGCCGGCAAGCAAAGAGGGTTCGATGAGACTGTCCATGGCTCGGTCATATGGCACTTCCGCGGCCGCGGTCGAGGCTTCGTTGCGGATGTTCGTGCACTTACTCGTGTTGATGGTGGCCTTGACGACGGCAGGAACAGCTTTGGCCCAGGGAGCCGCTGCGGGAAACGCAAGACCGGTCAAAATCGTGGTTCTGGGTGATTCCTTAAGCGCCGGCTACGGCCTGCCGGCGGCCGCGGCGTTCCCGAACCGCCTGCAAAAAGCCTTGGAAACCAAAGGGATAAAAGTAGACATGGTCAATGCGGGGGTGTCCGGCGATACCGCTTCCGGCGGCCGCGAGCGGCTCGACTGGTCGGTGCCGGAGGGAACCGAGGCGGTGATCCTCGAACTTGGCGCCAACGACGCCTTGCGCGGCACCGATCCCAGTGTCACCCGCGGCGCGTTGTCGGATATCCTGGCACGGCTTAAGGCGCGCAAGATCGCCGTGCTGCTGTGCGGCATGGTCGCGCCGCCGAATTATGGCAGCGACTATGCGGCCCGCTTCAATGCGATTTATCCGGAGCTTTCGAAATCATTCGGCGTGCCGCTCTACCCGTTCTTTCTCGACGGCGTGGCCGCCGACACCGGGCTGAACCAGGCGGACGGCATGCATCCGACCGCGGCGGGCGTGGACATGGTCGTGAAGAATATTCTGCCCACGGTGGAGGCATTTCTCGGCAAATTATCCGCGCAACGCAGTTGAAAAATGGGCAGCGGATAACCTTACCCGGGGTTTTTCCCGTAGGTTTACGACCTGCTGGCGCCGCATGCTTCGCAGAGTCACATTAGTCGGGTAGAAATGGGTCATCGGCGATTCGTCGCCGGGTTTTGTTTCAGGCGCGAGCCCAAACTTGCGCCTTCGCATCGAGGATTTTTGCGATGCCGCGTTTGTTCACCGGACTGGAGGTTCCGGCCGAGATCGGCCAGACCCTTTCCAATTTGCGTGGCGGCCTGCCGGGCGCACGCTGGATCGATCCCGAAAATTATCACGTCACCCTGCGCTTCATCGGCGATATCGACGGCGTCTCGGCGAATGAAATCGCCTCGATGTTGTTCCGGGTCAACCGCAAGCCGTTCGAGGTCAAGGTGCAGGGCCTGTCGAGTTTCGGCGGGCGCAAGCCGCGCGCGGTGGTCGCTTCCGTCGAGCCGAGCCGGCCGCTGGTCGAGCTGCAGGCCGAACTCGAGCGGCTGATGCAGCGCATCGGGCTCGATCCCGAAGGCCGTAAATTCACGCCCCATGTGACGCTGGCGCGGCTGCACGATGCCTCGAGCCAGGACGTGGCGGATTACCTGTCGGTGCGCGGCTATTTCCCAAGCCGCGTCTTCACCGCGTCACGGTTTGTACTGTTCTCCGCGCGCGCCTCCACCGGCGGCGGGCCCTATGTGGTCGAGGATTCCTACGCGCTGAGCGCGTGACGTTTCACCTCGCCTCGCTTTGCGATGATCCGGGTGAGGGGAGCCTCCGCATGGCTTCACGCCCGGCCGAATTCGCAGCGGTAGCCCCTCACCCCAGCCGTCTCCCCGTAAAGAAACGGGAAGAGGCAGAAGAAAGCGCATACCGCCCGCACCAATTCACGGCTTGCAATTTTCGTCCCGCTAGGGCCGTAAAGAGGCCCATGCTGTCCACCCCGCCCCACTCCTTCCGCGCCCATTATCAGGCCCTGGTCTCATCCGGCGCGATCGAGGCCGATCCCGCGCAGGCCGAGGCCGCCGAGGCCTTCGCGGCGCTGGCAGCGCGGCTCGCGCAATACATGCCTCTGCGCAAACAAAGTCTGATCGGCCGGCTGTTCGCTGACAAGGATGAGCCGCCGCCGCGCGGCCTTTATGTTCACGGCGAGGTCGGCCGCGGCAAGACCATGCTGATGGATCTGTTCTTCCAGCACAGCGAAGTCGAGCACAGGCGCCGGGCGCATTTCCACGAATTCATGGCCGAGGTGCATGAGCGGATTTACGGCTATCGCCAGAACATCGCGCGCGGCGAGATCGCCGGTGGCGACGTGATCGCACTCACCGCGCAGGCGATTTTCGACGAGGCGTGGCTGTTGTGCTTCGACGAATTCCACGTCACCGACATTGCCGATGCGATGATCCTGGGGCGGCTGTTCTCCAAATTGTTCGAACTCGGCACCGTGGTGGTGGCGACCTCCAACGTGGCGCCGGAGGATCTCTACAAGGGCGGCCTCAACCGCGCGCTGTTCCTGCCGTTCATTGCGCAGATATCCGATCATATGGACGTGCTGCGGCTGGACGCGCGCACGGATTTCCGCCTGGAAAAACTCGCCGGCGTGAAAATGTGGCTGGTGCCGGCGAATCGCGATGCCGATGTCGCGCTGGAGGAGGCCTGGGGCAAGATGACCGGCAACGCGCCCCGCAGGCCGCGCGATATTGCGATCAAGGGCCGCATCTTGCACGTGCCCTGTTCGTCACACGGCGTCGCGCGGTTTACGTTCGCGGAGATTTGCGAAAAGCCGCTCGCCGCGTCGGACTATCTGCGGCTCGCGCATGACTACCACACCATCCTCGTCGATCGCATCCCGGTGATGGACCATGCCGCGCGCAACGCCGCCAGGCGGTTCATCGCGCTGATCGACACGCTCTATGACAACGCCGTGAAACTGATGGCCTCCGCCGCCGCCGATCCGGCGTTGCTGTATCTGGCGGCCGAGGGCAATGAGGCGAACGAGTTCAGGCGCACCTCGTCGCGCCTGATCGAAATGAGCTCGGAATCCTATCTGGCGCTCCCGCACGGAAGAAAGGATTCCGCGGCGAGCGGGTCGAGCACGGGATTGGTGGAGACTTAAGTTCGTCATTCCGGGCCTGCGCCAGGCGGCGCATCCCGGAATGACGGCGGTTGGTAAGACCGACAATTGAGCAGACCCCGGCTTGAACGTATCAGGCGAAAGGGATAACCAGCCAGCCGGCTTTACTTTCCACCCTCCTCTTCGTCTCAAAAGGACAGATTTCCCATGGCGCGCGACAAGATTGCCTTGATTGGCTCCGGTCAGATCGGCGGAACGCTGGCCCACCTCATCGGCCTGAAGGAACTCGGCGACGTCGTGATGTTCGATATCGCCGAGGGCGTGCCGCAGGGCAAGGCGCTCGATATCGCGCAGTCGTCCCCGGTCGACGGCTTCGACGCCCATCTGGTCGGCGCCAATTCCTATGACGCGCTCGATAATGCCAGGGTCTGCATCGTCACCGCCGGCGTGCCGCGCAAGCCCGGCATGAGCCGCGACGATCTGCTCAGCATCAATCTCAAGGTGATGGAGCAGGTCGGCGCCGGCATCAAGAAATACGCCCCCGACGCCTTCGTCATCTGCATCACCAACCCGCTCGACGCCATGGTGTGGGCGCTGCAGAAGGCCTGCGGCATCCCGCACAAGAAGGTGGTGGGGATGGCGGGCGTGCTCGATTCGGCGCGCTTCCGCTACTTCCTGTCCGACGAGTTCAACGTCTCCGTGGAAGACGTCACCGCCTTCGTGCTGGGCGGCCATGGCGACACCATGGTGCCGCTGACGCGCTATTCCACCGTCGCCGGCATTCCGCTGCCCGATCTGGTCAAGATGGGCTGGACCTCGCAGGCGCGCATCGACGAGATCGTCGACCGTACCCGCAACGGCGGCGCCGAGATCGTCAACCTCCTGAAGACCGGTTCGGCCTTCTACGCCCCGGCCGCCGCCGCGGTCGCGATGGCGGAGAGCTATCTGCGCGACAAGAAGCGCGTGCTGCCCTGCGCGGCCTATCTCAACGGCGAATACGGCGTGAAGGACATGTATGTCGGCGTGCCCGTCGTGATCGGATCGAAGGGCGTCGAGCGTATCGTCGAGATCGAACTGGCCGGCAAGGATCGCGAAGCGTTCGACAAGTCGGTCGGCGCGGTGCAGGGCCTGGTCGACGCCTGCAAGAAAGTCGCGCCCGATCTGCTCGGCCGCTGATCGCGTAAGCAATGAGCCGACAAGTCGAGCCAATCGATCACGAAGGCTTGGGGAGCGAGCGATGAATATCCATGAATACCAGGCCAAGGCGCTGCTGCGCGAGTTCGGCGTCCCGGTATCGCGCGGGGTCGCAATCTTCAAGGCGTCAGACGCCGACCTTGCCGCGGACGAGCTCGGCGGTCCGGTCTGGGTGGTGAAGAGCCAGATCCATGCCGGCGGCCGTGGCAAGGGCAAATTCAAGGAGGCTTCCGCCGGCGACAAGGGCGGCGTCCGCGTCGCCAAATCGGCGGCCGAGGTCAATACCTTCGTCAAGCAAATGCTTGGCGCCACCCTGGTCACCGTGCAGACCGGGCCGAGCGGCAAGCAGGTCAACCGGCTTTACATCGAGGAAGGCTCCGACATCGACAAGGAGTTTTACCTCTCGATCCTGGTCAACCGCGAAACCTCCGAAGTGTCGTTCGTGGTTTCCACCGAAGGCGGCGTCAATATCGAGGACGTCGCGCACCACACGCCGGAGAAGATCGTCACCTTCTCGGTCGACCCGGCGACCGGCATCATGGGCCATCACGGCCGCAAGGTGGCGAAGGCGTTGAATCTGACCGGCGATCTCGCCAAGCAGGCGGGAAAACTGGTGAGCCAGCTCTATGCGGCCTTTGTTGCCAAGGACATGGCAATGCTGGAGATCAATCCGCTGGTTGTCACCAAGCATGGTGATCTGCGCGTGCTCGACGCCAAGGTGTCGTTCGACGACAATGCCCTGTATCGTCATCCCGAAGTGGTGGCGCTGCGCGACGAGACCGAGGAAGACGCCAAGGAAATCGAGGCGTCGAAATACGACCTCCATTACATCACGCTCGACGGCACCATCGGCTGCATGGTCAACGGCGCGGGGCTGGCGATGGCGACCATGGACATCATCAAGCTCTATGGCATGGCGCCGGCGAACTTCCTCGATGTCGGCGGCGGCGCCAATAAGGAAAAGGTCACCGCGGCATTCAAGATCATCACCGCCGACCCCAACGTGAAGGGCATCCTGATCAACATTTTCGGCGGCATCATGAAGTGCGACATCATCGCCGAGGGCGTGGTCGCCGCGGTGAAGGAGGTCGGCCTCAAGGTGCCGCTGGTGGTGCGGCTCGAAGGCACCAACGTCGAGCAGGGCAAGAAGATCCTCCAGGATTCCGGCCTCAATGTGCTGACCGGCGACAACCTCGACGATTGCGCACAGAAAATCGTGAAGGCCGTCAAGGGAGGCTAGGCTCATGGCGGACCGTCTTGCCGCACCGACTCCGCTGGACGAGCATCGCAGGCTAGCTGTCTTCGCGGGCGAATGGACCGGCGAGGAGGTGGTCTATCCATCGCGCTGGAACGCCGGCGGGCCCGCGACCTCGCGCGTCACCGCGCGCGTCGCGCTCAACGGCTTCTATCTGATCCAGGACACCGTGCAGATGCGCGACGGCAAGGAGAGCTTTGCCACCCATGGCGTGTTCACCTACGACCGCGAGGACCGGCATTACAAATTGTTCTGGCACGATTCGCTCGGCTACTACGCGCCGGCCCCTGCCTCGGGCGGCTGGACCGGCAAGGTGCTGACGCTGGTGCGCGGCTCGCTGCGCGGCAATGCCCGCCATGTCTACGAAGTGATCGACGACAACAGCTACGCCCTGAAAATCCAGTTCTCGCCCGACGCGGAAGGATGGGCCGACGTGCTCACCGGCATGTATCGGCGAAGCAAGTGACGGAGGCGACGAGGTGGGGCAGACAGTCATTGAACTTGTAGTCTTGTGGCTACCTCTGCTGATTCTTCTCGGCCTGTTTTTGCTTGTGATGCGAAGGTCGCGCAGGCAATACGCTGATGTCATGGCGGTGCACAAGGAATTGCTCGCCAAAAATCAGCGTATGGTCGATCTTCTCGAAGAAATTTCCGCCGAATTGAAGCAGAGGAAAGTTTGATGTCCGTTCTGATCGACAAGAACACAAAAGTGATCTGCCAGGGTTTTACCGGCAAGAACGGAACGTTTCACTCGGAGGCCGCGATCGCCTACGGGACAAAAATGGTCGGCGGCATCTCGCCCGGCAAAGGCGGCTCGACGCATCTCGGGCTGCCGGTGTTCGACACCGTGGCCGAAGCGCGCGAAAAGACCGGGGCCGATGCGTCCGTGATCTATGTCCCGCCGCCTGGGGCGGCGGATGCGATCTGCGAGGCGATCGATGCGGAGATCCCGCTGATCGTCTGCATCACGGAAGGGATTCCGGTGCTCGACATGGTGAAGGTGAAGCGTTCGCTGTCGGGATCGAAGTCGCGGCTGATCGGGCCAAACTGCCCGGGCGTGCTGACGGCCGGCGAATGCAAGATCGGCATCATGCCGGCCAACATCTTCAAATCAGGCAATGTCGGCATTGTGTCGCGGTCGGGCACGCTGACCTATGAGGCGGTGTTCCAGACCAGCCAGGAAGGCCTTGGCCAGACCACCGCGGTCGGTATCGGCGGCGATCCGGTCAAGGGCACCGAATTCATCGATGTGCTGGAGCTGTTTCTGGCCGATCCCAAGACCACCTCGATCGTCATGATTGGCGAGATCGGCGGTTCGGCCGAAGAGGACGCCGCCCAGTTCATCAGGGACGAGGCCAGGCGTGGCCGCAAGAAGCCGATGGTCGGCTTCATCGCCGGCGTCACCGCCCCTCCCGGCCGCCGCATGGGCCATGCCGGCGCGATCATTTCCGGCGGCAAGGGTGACGCCGGATCCAAGACCGCGGCGATGGAATCGGCCGGAATCACGGTCTCGCCGTCGCCGGCGCGGCTCGGAAAGACGCTTGTCGAAAAATTGAAAGCATAATTCAATCCTTCGTTCTTTTCGGCGCGAAACTTCGCCCCAAATAGGGTAAGGCTGCTTTATCCTGCTGATCCGGTTTTCGGATCGGCGCTGCGCCATCTGCCATGCGCAAACCGAACATCACCAGGACGCCTCATGTCTCGCCAGGACGCCAATGCCGCTTTTGCTCTCTCTTCATTTTTGCAGGGCACCAACGCCGCCTATATCGATGATCTCTACGCCCGCTTCGAGCAAGACCCGGCTTCGGTCGACACCGAATGGCGGGAATTCTTCAAGAGCCTGAAGGACACGCCGGCCGACGTCCGCAAGAACGCCGAGGGCGCCTCGTGGGGCCGCGACAACTGGCCGGTCACGCCGCGCGACGATCTGACCAATGCGCTCGATGGCAACTGGGCGACGGTCGAGAAGGCGGTTGGCGGCAAGATCGCGGCCAAGGCGCTGGCCAGGGGCCTCGAACCGTCGGCGGCCGATGTGCACCAGGCGACGCGCGATTCGGTGCGCGCCCTGATGCTGATCCGCGCCTATCGGATGCGCGGTCATTTCCACGCCAATCTCGATCCGCTCGGCATCGAGGCACCGCGCGACCGCGAGGAACTCGACCCGCGCTCCTATGGCTTTGTCGACGGCGACTTCGACCGCAAGATATTCCTCGATCATGTGCTCGGCCTCGAATACGGAACGCTTCGCGAAATCGTGGCGATCTGCGAGCGCACCTACTGCCAGACGCTCGGCGTCGAGTTCATGCACATCACCAACGCCGCGCATAAGGCCTGGATCCAGGAACGCATCGAGGGTCCGGACAAGGAAATCAGTTTCACCCGCGAGGGCCGGCGCGCTATCCTGAACAAGCTGGTCGAAGCCGAAGGATTCGAGAAATTCTGCGACCTCAAATTCACCGGCACCAAGCGGTTCGGCCTCGATGGCGGCGAGTCGCTGATCCCGGCGCTTGAGCAGATCATCAAGCGCGGCGGCAATCTCGGCGTCAAGGAGGTCGTCGTCGGCATGCCGCATCGCGGCCGCCTCAACGTGCTGACGCAGGTGATGGGCAAGGCGCACCGGGCGCTGTTCCACGAATTCAAAGGCGGCTCGGCCAATCCCGACGCGGTCGAAGGCTCCGGCGACGTCAAATATCATCTCGGCGCCTCGTCGGATCGCGAGTTCGACAACAACAGGATCCATCTGTCGCTGACCGCCAACCCCTCGCATCTCGAAATCGTCGATCCCGTCGTGCTCGGCAAGGTGCGCGCCAAGCAGGACCAGCATGGCGATCCTCCCGACATGCGCATTTCCGTGCTGCCGCTCCTGATGCATGGCGACGCGGCGTTCGCAGGCCAGGGCGTGGTGGCTGAATGCTTCAGCCTGTCCGACCTGAAGGGCTATCGCACCGGCGGCTCGCTGCACTTCATCGTCAACAACCAGATCGGCTTCACCACCTATCCGCGCTATTCGCGCTCCTCGCCCTATCCCTCCGACGTGGCGAAGATGATCGACGCGCCGATTTTTCACGTCAACGGCGACGACCCCGAGGCGGTGGTGTTCGCGGCCAAGGTCGCGATCGAGTTCCGGCAGAAATTCCACAAGCCGGTCGTCATCGACATGTTCTGCTATCGCCGCCACGGCCACAACGAGGGCGACGAGCCGGCGTTCACCCAGCCGGTGATGTACAAGAAGATCGCCTCGCATTCGACCACGCTGGAGATCTATGCCAGGCGGCTGATTGCCGAAGGCGTGATGACCGAAGGCGAGGTCGACAAGGCCAAGGCCGACTGGCGCGCGCGGCTCGATGCCGAGTTCGAGGCCGGCACAGGCTACAAGCCGAACAAGGCCGATTGGCTCGACGGCAAATGGGCCGGCTTCAAGTCGGCCGATCAGGAAGAGGATGCGCGCCGCGGCGTTACCGGCGTCGATGTCGCGATGCTCAGGGAAATCGGCCGCAAGATCACCAGGGTGCCGGACGGTTTCCGGGTTCACCGCACCATCCAGCGGTTTCTCGATAACCGGGCGAAAGCGATCGACGGCGGCGTTGGCATCGACTGGGCCACCGGCGAAGCGCTGGCATTCTGTACGCTGCTGCAGGAAGGCCATCACGTGCGGCTGTCCGGCCAGGACAGCGAGCGCGGCACCTTCTCGCAGCGCCATTCGGTACTGATCGATCAGGAGGACGAGAGTCGTTACACGCCGTTCAATCATCTGGGCGGTGACCAGGGCCATTACGAGGTCATCAACTCGCTGCTGTCGGAAGAAGCGGTGCTCGGCTTCGAGTACGGCTATTCGCTGGCGGAGCCGAATGCGCTGGCGATGTGGGAAGCGCAGTTCGGCGATTTCGCCAACGGCGCCCAGGTGCTGTTCGACCAGTTCATCTCCTCGGGCGAACGCAAATGGCTGCGGATGTCCGGTCTCGTTTGCCTGCTGCCGCACGGCTATGAAGGGCAGGGACCGGAGCATTCCTCGGCGCGGCTCGAGCGTTTTCTGCAAATGTGCGCCGAGGACAACATGCAGGTGGTCTACCCCACCACGCCCGCCAATTATTTCCATGCGCTGCGGCGCCAGCTGCATCGCGAAATCCGCAAGCCCCTGATCGTGATGACGCCGAAGTCGCTGCTGCGTCACAAGCGCGCGGTGTCGCGGCTCGACGAGCTGGGCAAGGGCACCACATTCCACCGCATCCTCTACGATGACGCGCAGATGCTGCCGGGCGAGGCGATCAAGCTGGTGCCGGACGACAAGATCCGCCGCGTCGTGCTGTGCTCGGGCAAGGTCTATTACGATCTTTACGAGGAGCGCGAGAAGCGCGGCATCGACGACATCTATCTGATGCGCGTCGAGCAGCTTTACCCGGTGCCGCTGAAGGCGCTGGTGCACGAGCTCGGACGTTTCAAGGGCGCCGAACTGGTCTGGTGCCAGGAAGAGCCGCGCAACATGGGATCGTGGCATTTCATCGAGCCCTATCTCGAATGGGTGCTGAACCAGCTCAACGCGCCGAACAGGCGTCCGCGTTACGCCGGCCGCGCGGCGTCGGCGGCAACCGCCACCGGTCTGATGTCGAAGCATCTGGCGCAGCTCAAGGCTCTGCTGGATGAAGCGCTGAACTGAATAGATTTTCATTTGTCATGCCCCGCGCAGACGGGCATCCAGTACCCGGCGCCGTTCGACCCGATCATGACCGTCACGGGGTACTGGATCGTCCGCCTTCGCGGACGATGACAGCAGAAGCGATTGAGGAAACAGACCATGACTGAAATTCGCGTTCCAACGCTCGGCGAATCCGTGACCGAGGCCACTATCGGCCGCTGGTTCAAGAAGGCCGGCGACGCCGTCGCGGTGGACGAGCCCCTGGTCGAGCTCGAGACCGACAAGGTCACGATCGAGGTTCCGGCGCCGTCGGCCGGCACGCTCGGCGAGATCATCGCCATGGACGGCCAGACCGTCGCGGTCGGCGCGCTGCTCGGCGAGATCAATGAAGGCGGGGCGGGAGCCGCTGCCAGGCCG
>NZ_JBAVNZ010000265.1:0-13228 GCF_049691595.1 Bradyrhizobium sp. | reverse complement strand
GAATCGATCAGGTTGGCGGCGATGTCACGCGGCTCCTGCCCGACCTTGGCCCGCGCCGCGGGCGGCTCGACCGTCCGCGGCACCGGCGTGACGTCGTAGATCATGTTGGTCAGCGCCGCACCGGCGCCGCCATCGATGCAGGCGTGATGCATCTTCGAGTAGAGCCCGATCTCGTTGTCCTTCATGCCCTCGAAGACGTAGAATTCCCACAGCGGGCGGGCACGATTGAGCAGCTTGGCATGCATCCAGCCGACGATACGCTCCAGCGTCGCGCGGTCGCAGGGTGCGGGAAGACTGCCGCGAATGATGTGGCGGTCGATGTCGAACTGCTCGTCCTCGACCCAGGACGGGTGGTCGATGTCGAGCGGCGCCTTTTCCAGGCGGGCTTTGAGGATCGGCGCGATGTGCAGCCGCGAGGCGATCATCGCCTTGAAGTCTTCGAAGAAGTTGCCCTTGTAGTCTTCGGGCAGGCGGAAGATCGCCATGCTCCCGACATGCATCGGCATCTCCGGCGTTTCCAGGTACAGAAACGACGCGTCCATGGAAGACAGCTTCCTGGCGTCACTCATGATTCCCCTCCCGAGCAACAATCACGCGGCGGCCTTGGCGGCGTTTCTGGAACCTGGTTGGTCAGGATAGTGCATTTTCCGGGGGCGCATAGGCAATGGCAAACGGGCCCGATCGGTCAAATTGCCTGAATTCACCCTCCGGCTGGGCCAGGCGGTCAGCCACGGCCCATAGCGCGGCGGGGTTGACCCCGAGGCCGACATGGCTGGCGAGATGCACCTCGATATTTTCGGCCGTTTCGGAGGGGCGCAGCAGGCAGGTCCGCCAATTCACGATGCCGTCGGTGCGGGAATAGATCGACGTCGCGGGGACCGGGATATCGCCGGCGATGGCGTTCCGGAGTTCGGGATTGTCGTCAGCGCTTTCGCCCGACAGCACTTCGTACAGCCGCGTCGCGTTGGTCGCCCGGACGTCGTTCGCAAAGGGGCTGCCCAGCGTGATGACGGAGCGCACCAGTTCGGGCAGCTGCAATGCCAGATCGCGCGCATAGACGCCGCCGAGACTCCAGCCGACGATGCTGACCTTGCGCCCGGTGGCGTCGTGAATCCGCCTGACCAGATCGCGCAGGGCGCCGCGCTTGCTGGCGACGCCCCCGAGATTACGACCCATGCTCCACGCATGGGCGTCATATCCGAGTTCCTTCAGATAGCGCCGCATCGGCGCCATCGACAGGTCGCTGGCGAGAAATCCCGGCAGCGTCAGCACCGGGTGCCCGTCGCCCTTCGGCGCGCGCATCAGCAGCGGCAACAGCAGCAAGCTCGAATTGAGTTCGAACACGCCCCGCGCCTCGGCCAGCATCAGGAACAGGCTCGGCGGACGCAGCCGGCGCGCTTCCCCCTCCGCGTGCTGGTCCATGGCCGCCACTACTTCTTGGTCTTGCCGGTGCCGCCAAGGCCGGCCATCGCCACGAACATGTCCTGAAAGCGCTCGGCGAGCTTGGGATCGAAAGTGAACCAGCTCTGCATCAGCGCTTCCGGCGAGATTTTCCCGATATTGGCCGTCATCTGCTGCTGGAGCTGGTCCATCACCGCCATCTGCATCGGCGTGACATCGGGAAGTCCGAAAAACTGCCGGGCTTCAAGCGGCGTGCAATCTACTTCGACGTTGACCTTCATGTCCGCTCCTGACCGCCTTTGATGGACTGTCACAGTATCGCCTCGACAGGCCGGGTCGCGCAAGCAACCTTAAGGAACAGCAACCTTAAGGAACGAGCCGGGAACCGGACCCTCGTTCGCGGGTTATGGTCAACCAAACCGCTCGGCGGCAAACGGCCCGGGATCGGCGAACGGCGTCTCGCCGGTCATCATCTCCGCCAGCAGGCGGCCGGTCGCAGGTCCGAGCGTCAGGCCGTGGTGCTGATGGCCGAAGTCGAACCAGAGCCCGGCGTGGCGCGGCGCCTTCCCGATCACCGGCAGCATGTCCGGCAGACAGGGGCGCGCACCCATCCACGGTTGCGCGTCGACGGGCGCTCCCAGGGGGAACAGCGCATGCGCCCGGGGCAATGCCCGCTCGATCTGGACGGGTGACGGCGGCGCATCGCGGCGTGCAAACTCGACGCCGGTGGTCAGGCGAATGCCGCTGTTCATCGGCGCCAGCAGATAGCCGAGATCGGTGTCCAGCACCGGATGGTGCAGCACGGCGTTGCCGCGCGGCTCAAGGTGCAGATGATAGCCGCGCTTGACGCTGAGCGGGATCGAATAGCCGAGCGGGCCAAATACCTGGTCGGACCACGGCCCCATCGCCACCACGACCTCGCGCGCCGTCACCGCGCCTTCGGGCGTCGCCACCCGCCATCGCCCGCCGGTCTGTTCGAGGGTGCGCGCGTCGCCGACAAAAAAGCGGCCGCCCTTGCGGCCGAACAGCGCCGCATAGGCCTTGGCGAGGCCGCCGGGATCGGGAACGAAGCCGGGCGCCGGAAAATAGACGGCGCCTGCGAAGTCGCCGGTCAGATTGGGCTCGCGCGCCGCGATCGCCTTGGCATCGAGAACCTCGCCCGCGACGCCATATTGCCGGGCGCGTTCGAGCTCGTGCGCGGCATTGGCGAGCGTTGCGTCGGAGCGAAACAGCTTGATCCAGCCGGTCCGCCGCAACAGTTCCGGCACATTGGCTTCGGCGATCAGCGCCTCATGCTCGATCAGGCTGCGCCGGATCAACGGCAATTCGGCCATCGCGCTGCGCATCGCCCGCTCCGGCGAAGACGCGAGGAAATATCGCACCAGCCACGGCAGGAATGCCGGAAGATCGGAGATGGAATAGCGCACCTGCGGCGAACGATTCAGCGCATAGCGAAGGATCTGGCCGAAATCCCGCGGGAACATGTAGGGAAAGACCGACGCGGATTCGATCAGTCCGGCATTTCCGAAGCTCGTGCCTTCGCCGGCGGTATCGTGCCGGTCGATCAGGGTCACGTCCCGGCCCCGCTTCTGCAGGTGCAAGGCGGCGCCGACGCCGACCATGCCCGCCCCCAGGACAAGAACATCGGCCCTCAATTCCGCCATCCGGCTCTCCGAAAGTTGACTGCGACGCACTCGCATTCGCAACTTGTGGCGAAACTAGTCGTTGCGGCGCTGCCGCGCAAACCGGGTGACGATCGGGGAAATCGCGCTTGCGCGGCCGGTAAAGTCTGGCAACATGCCGCGGCAATATCTGCCAGTATTGTTAAGAACGGCTGAACAGAGCGGGGAACGAGGTCAAATGTCGGTACGTCAGAGTTTGTTTGCAGCGACCCTTTCGATCGTTGCCTTTACCTGGGTGCCCGCGTCGGCCCAGACCCTGCGCTACGCCAACCAGGGCGAGCTGAAATCGCTGGATCCCTATACGCTCAACGAGAGCACCACCCACGGGCATCTCGGACACGTTTATGAAGGCCTGATCGCGCGCGACAAGGATCTGAAGATCATTCCCGCACTGGCCGAAAGCTGGGAAACGCCGGAGCCGACCCGCTGGCGCTTCCATCTGCGCAAGAACGTCAAGTTCCACAACGGCGACCCCTTCACCGCCGACGACGTCGTTTTTTCCGCCAACCGCGTTCGCGCCAAAGGTTCGAACCTGCAGGCCTACATTGCTGCCGACACCAACGTCGTCAAGATCGACGACCACACCGTGGATTTCATCCTGACTTCGCCAAATCCCATTCTGCATGCGCTGTGGAGTACCTGGTACATCATGGACAAAAAATGGGCGGAAGCGAACAACGCGGCGGAGCCGACGCCGGTCGCGGCGACCTCGCCGAGTTTCGCCTCGCTCCATACCAACGGCACCGGCGCCTTCACGATCGAGAGCCATCAGCCCGGCGTGAAAACTGTGTTCAAGGCCAACCCGAACTGGTGGCAAAAACCTCGGCACAACATCAAGGAAATCATCTTCACACCGATCGGCTCGGACGCCACACGCGTCGCGGCATTGCTGTCGGGCGAGGTGGATGTCATCGAACCGGTTCCGACTCAGGATATTTCGCGGGTGGATTCAAGCCCCAACGCGCAAGTGCTCAAGGGACCGGAAATCCGCACCATCTTCCTCGGTATGGACCAGGTCCGCGACGAATTGCTGTACTCGAACATCAAGGGCAAGAATCCGTTCAAGGACGTCCGGGTCCGCGAAGCCTTCTTCAGGGCGATCGATGTAGAGTTGATCAAGACCCGGGTGATGCGCGGCCTTTCGACGCCGTCGGCGCTGATGATCGCGCCACAGCTGTTCGCGCTTTCCAGGGATTTTACCCGTCCGAAATTCGATCCCGACGGCGCCAAGAAGCTGCTGACCGAGGCCGGCTATCCCGACGGGTTCGAAGTCACGATGGATTGCCCCAACGACCGCTACGTCAATGATGCCGCGATCTGCCAGGCGGTGGTCGGCATGCTGGCGCGGATCGGCGTCAAGATCAATCTCCTGGCGCAACCCAAGGCGCAGTATTTCGCCAAGGTGCTGAAGCCCGGCGGCTACCAGACCTCGTTCTACCTGCTCGGCTGGACGCCCGGCACGTCCGACGCGCATGACGTTCTCAACAACATCATGGGCTGCCGCGACGATCCGAAAATCAACCGCGGCGAGGCCAATCTCAGCGGTTACTGCAACAAGAAGGTCGATGAAATTGCCGCCAAGGTACTGGTTGAGCCGGATACGACCAAACGCGATTTGATGATCAAGGAGGCGTTCGAAATCGCGGCGAAGGAATTCGGCTATATCCCGTTGCATCAGCAGGCCCTGGCGTGGGGCGTATCGAAGAAGGTCACTTTGACGCAGCGCGCGGATAACCAGGTCCTGTTCTATTGGGCAACCAAACAGGAGTAGGCAGCCTCGACACTCACGGTCCCGGTGGCGTCGCGCTTCCGGGACTTTTCGTTTCCAGGCGGCGGCGTCCGCCACCTCAAAAGAGAAGTGAAAGGATCACATGCTCGCTTTCACGCTTCGCCGGGCCATCCAGGCGATCGGCGTCATGATCGCGGTCGGGATCATTTCGTTTTCGATGTTCCGGTTCGCCGGCGATCCGGTCAACCAGATCGTCTCGCTGGATACGCCGGCCGCGGAACGCGAGGCGGTCCGCAAATCGCTTGGCCTCGACGACCCCGTGCCGCTGCAGTTCGTGCGCTATTTCGGCAACGCCGTGCAGTTCAAGTTCGGCGTGTCGTATCAATTCCGCCAGCCGGTTTCGAGCCTGTTGATGGAGCGGATGCCGGCGACGCTGGAACTCGCCACCTGCGCCACCATCATCGCGATGGTGTTCGGCATCCTGATGGGCGTCTATTCGGCGCTGCGGCGCGACTCATTGCTCGCCAAGGTGTTCCAGGCGGTATCGCTGATCGGAATCTCGCTGCCCACCTTCCTGATCGGCATTCTCCTGATCTATCTGTTCGCGGTGACGCTGGGCTGGCTGCCCTCATTCGGCCGCGGCGAGGTAGTGCGGCTCGGCTGGTGGACCACGGGCCTGCTCACCCTCTCCGGCCTCAAGGCGCTGATCATGCCGTCGATCACGCTCGGCCTGTTCCAGATGACCTTGATCATGCGGCTGGTGCGCGCCGAAATGCTCGAAGTGCTGCGAACCGATTATATCCGCTTCGCGCGGGCTCGCGGCCTGACGACACGCGCCGTTCATTTCGGTCATGCGCTCAAGAACACGCTGGTTCCCGTCATCACCGTCGCCGGCCTGCAGTTTGGCTCGGTTATTGCATTCGCCATCATCACCGAGACTGTGTTCCAATGGCCGGGAATGGGACTGTTGTTCGTTCAGGCGGTGCAAAACGTCGATATTCCGATCATGGCGGCATATTTGCTGATGGTGTCGTTGATCTTCGTCACCATCAATCTCGTGGTCGACATTCTCTACACCATCGTCGATCCGCGCCTGCGCTCGACCATCAGCCGCCCGGCATAGACCGAGATCACCGATGTCCGAAGCCGTCGTCCCGCATCCAGCCGAAGCCAGCACGCCGCGCACGGGGGCCGGCAGCGGCTGGCTCGCCCGCGCGGTCGAGAGCGACCTGTTCTATTCGTTCCGCCGCTCCAGGCTGACCATGGTGGCCGCGACCGTCACGATGCTGTTTTTTCTGCTCGCGATCTTCGCCTCCGCCCTCGCCGTCCAGAACCCGTTCGATCCCGCGCAGCTTCAATTGATGAACTCGCGCATCTCGCCGCTGTGGACCGCCGACGGCCAAAGCCCGTTCCTGCTCGGCACCGACGAACAGGGCCGCGACGTCTGTTCCGCCATTCTCTATGGCCTGCGCATTTCGCTGACCGTCGGCGTGCTCGGCGTCGTGCTTGCCGGCACGCTCGGCATCACGCTTGGCCTGATCGCCGGCTATGTCGGCGGCGCCGTCGATGGCCTGATCATGCGCATCGCCGACGTACAACTGACCTTTCCGGCAATTCTGATCGCGCTGCTCGTCAACGGCGTCGCCAAGTCGGTATTCGGCAATCGCCTGGACGCCATGAGCACGCTGGCGGTGCTGGTGGTTGCGATCGGCCTGAGTTTCTGGGTGCAGTATGCCCGCACCGTGCGCGGCTCGGTGATGGTGGAAAAGAGCAAGGATTATGTGGCGGCGGCGCAGCTGATCGGCCTGCCCGCGCCGGTGATCATGCTCCGTCATGTGCTACCGAACACCATGGGACCGATTCTCGTGATCGCCACCATCAACCTCGCGCTCGCGATCATCACCGAGGCGACCTTGTCGTTTTTGGGTTCCGGCATGCCCGACACCATGCCCTCGCTCGGCACCCTGATCCGGATCGGCAACAATTATCTGTTCGCCGGCGAATGGTGGATCGTGGCTTTCCCGGGCATCGCGCTTGCCGGACTGATCCTCTCCATCAACCTGCTCGGCGACTGGCTGCGCGACGCGCTCAATCCAAAGCTCCGATGACCGCTCCCGTTCTCTCCGTGCGTAATCTCGAGGTCGAGTTCGTCACCCGCCGCCAGACGCTGCGCGCGATCGACGGCATCTCCTTCGACATCGCCAAGGGCGAAGTGCTTGGCGTGGTCGGCGAATCCGGCGCCGGCAAATCGGTCACCGGTCTTGCGGTGATCGGGCTGATCGATCCGCCCGGCCGCATCGCCGGCGGCGAAATCTATTTGTCGGGCATGCGGATCGATCATCTGCCGCCGGAAGAGATCCGCCGGATCCGCGGCAAGCGCATCGGCATGATCTTTCAGGATCCGCTCACCAGCCTCAATCCGCTCTACCGGATCGGCGACCAGATCGTCGAGACCATCAGGACCCACGCCAGTCTCTCGGAAACCGCGGCGCGCAGGCGCGCCATCGAGCTTTTGGCCGAGGTCGGCATCCCCGCGCCGGAGAAACGCATCGACGCCTATCCGCACGAATTCTCCGGCGGCATGCGCCAGCGCGTCGTGATCGCGCTGGCGATCTGCGCCGAGCCGGAGCTGATCATCGCCGACGAGCCGACCACCGCGCTCGACGTCTCGGTGCAGGCGCAGATCATCGCGCTGATCAAGCGGCTGGGGCGCGATCACGGCACCGCCGTGATGCTGGTGACCCACGACATGGGCGTGATCGCCGAGACCTCCGACCGGGTCGCGGTGATGTATTCGGGCCGGATCGCCGAAATCGGCCCGGTGCAGGATGTCGTGCAAAACCCGCTGCACCCCTATGCGAAAGGCCTGATGGGCGCGATCCCGACGCTTGCGGGAGAGGACAAGCGGCTGGTGCAGATTCCAGGCTCCATGCCGCGGCTGTCGGCGATTCCGCCCGGCTGCTCGTTCAATCCGCGCTGCGCCTTTGCCTTCGATCGCTGCCGTGTCGAACGGCCGGAGCCGATCGGGCGCGGCGCGCAGGCCGTGGCCTGTCACCTCTATGAGGCCGCCCGGGAATCCGCGGCATGACGCCGACGCCCTCACCACCATCGCCCTTTGTCGACATCAGGAATTTGCGCCGCGAGTTCGACGTTTCAAAACCGTGGCTCAATCGCGTGCTCGAAGGCGGCGATCTGGAATTTTTGAAAGCGGTCGATGGCGTCACCTTCGACATCAGGCGGGGCGAGACTTTTGCGCTGGTCGGGGAATCCGGTTCGGGAAAGACCACGGTGGCGCGAATGGTCGTCGGACTGTTGCCGCCGAGTTCGGGCGAAGTCGTTATCGACGGCATTTCGATGACCGATCGCAGGCAGTCGCAGGCACGGCAGCGCCTGCGTCGCCGTATCCAGATGATCTTCCAGGACCCTTACGCGAGTCTCAACCCGCGCTTTCGGGTCGACGCCATCGTCGCCGAGCCGATCCGCGCCTTCGACCTGATCCAGGGCGAGCGCGACATCCGCGCCCGCGTCGGCGAACTCCTGAATCTGGTCGGCCTGCATGCCGATGACGGCCTGAAATACCCGCACGAATTTTCCGGCGGCCAGCGCCAGCGCATCGCGATCGCCCGCGCGCTCGCCTCTGAAGCCGAGTTCATCGTCTGCGACGAGCCGACCTCGGCGCTCGACGTCTCGGTGCAGGCGCAGATCCTCAACCTGATGCGCGACCTGCAGGACAAGTTCGGCCTCACCTACCTCTTTATCAGTCACAACCTTGCGGTGGTCCGTCACATGGCGACCCGCATCGGCGTGATGTATCTCGGCCGCATCGTCGAGATCGCCGAGGGGCGCGAACTGTTCGATAATCCGCGCATGCCCTACACAAAAATGCTGCTGGGCGCGGTTCCCGATCTGGCGATGTCCGGCCGGCAGCGGATTCCGGTCAGCGGCGAGATCCCCAACCCGATCGATCCGCCGCCCGGCTGCGCCTTCAACCCGCGCTGCCCGCTGGCGTTCGACCTCTGCCGCAGGCAGGCGCCAGCGCTGATCGGCGGCGTCGCCTGCCACGCCGTCAACCCTCTGGTGGATACCGCTGCCCCCGCTTGATTGCAGGATTGGGGGCAAGGCATGCGGCCCGGCCGGTTGGCAGGACGCCACCGCTGTGGTCAAGTGCGCCCGCCGCACGCAACCTGCGAAACCATGGATTTCCATGAGCAACATCAATCCCGATCCGTTCACGACCAGGCCGGAAATCGATGGCACGTTCGGAGTCGTCACCTCGACCCACTGGATCGCTACCGCGGTCGGGATGTCGATGCTGGAGAAAGGCGGCAACGCGTTCGACGCCGGTGTCGCCACCGCCTTCACGCTGCAGGTGGTCGAGCCGCATCTGAACGGCCCCGGCGGCGACGTCCCTGTTATCGTGCACGACGTCAGGCGCGCCCGCACCGAGGTGATCTGCGGCCAGGGCCCGGCGCCCGCCAAAGCGACCATCGCGCATTATCGCCGCGAAGGGCTGGAGATGGTGCCGGGCACCGGGCTGCTCGCCGCCTGCGTTCCCGGCACGTTTGAATCCTGGATGCTGCTGTTGCGCGACTACGGCACCATGCGGCTGCGCGACGTGCTGGAGCCCGCCATCGCCTATGCCCGCGACGGCTATCCGCTGGTCGAGCGCGCGTCCGCCACGATCCAGACCGTGGAGCAATTGTTCCGCAAGCACTGGGCGACGTCGGCCGCGGTGTACCTGCCGAACAATGCGGTCCCGAAACCTGGCACGCTCTTCACCAACAAGCAGCTCTCGGAAACCTATGCCCGTATCCTGAAAGAAGCGGAAAGCACAGGCGGCGACCGCCTCGCGCAGATCGAGCGCGCGCGCCAAGCCTGGTCGCACGGTTTTGTGGCGGAGGCGATCGACCGATTCTGCCGCACCCAGGAAGTGATGGATGTCAGCGGCGCGCCGCATCGCGGCGTGCTGAGCGCCGACGACATGGCGCGCTGGCAGCCGACCGTCGAGGCACCCCTGACCTATGATTACGGCCGCTACACCGTCTGCAAACCGGGAGTCTGGAGCCAGGGCCCGGTGATGCTGCAGCAGCTTGCGCTGCTGAAGGGATTTGAGCTCGACGGGCTCGATCCCGCCGGTCCCGAATTCATTCATCTGCAGATCGAATGCGCCAAGCTCGCCTTTGCCGACCGCGAAAAGTTCTACGGCGATCCGAAATTCACCGATATTCCGATCACGACCTTGCTGTCGGACGCCTATAACGATGAACGCCGCAAGCTGATCTCGAAGGACAAGGCATCGCTCGATTTCGTCCCCGGCTCGGTCGAGGGTTTCGGCGCGATGGTCAAACTGCGCCGCGCCGAAGGCCATCGCGAGGCGGTCGGCGCCATGGGCGCCGGTGAGCCGACCGTCGGCCGCTTCGGCGAGGTGCGCGGCGACACCGTGCATTTCGACATCATCGATCAGGCCGGCAACATGATCTCGGCGACGCCGTCCGGCGGCTGGCTGCAATCCTCGCCGGTCATTCCCGAGCTCGGCTTCTGCCTCGGCAGCCGCGCCCAGATGTTCTGGCTCGAAGAGGACCACCCCGCGGCGCTGGCGCCGGGCAAGCGCCCGCGCACCACGCTCAGTCCGACCATGGCGCTGCGCGACGGCGAGCCTTATCTGGCCTGGGGTTCGCCCGGCGGCGACCAGCAGGATCAATGGACCACGCAGTTCTTCCTGCGGCACGTCCATGCGAAAATGAACCTGCAGGAGGCGATCGACGCGCCGGCCTGGCACTCCGAGCATTTCCCGATCTCGTTCTGGCCGCGCACCGCGCGCCCCGGCGTGCTGGTGGTTGAAAACCGCGTGCCGAAGGCGACCGTGGATACGCTGACGAGCCGCGGCCATATCGTCGAGACCGGCCCCGACTGGTCCGAAGGCCGCCTGACTGCCGCCTCGAAAGTCGGCCGCCGCCGTCGCGCCGCCGCCAATCCGAGGGGCATGCAGGGCTACGCGGCCGGACGGTAGAGGCTGGAGCATGATCCGGAAAAGCGGGAACCGGTTTTCCGAAGAGATCATGCTCCAAAAAAAGATGAGACGACTTGAAAGAGCGTAGATGACCTGGTCGATCATCGCCCGCGATCCCGCGACCGGCCAGTTCGGCATCGCGGTCGCGACGAGATTTTTCGCCGTCGGCGCCCGTGTGCCCCATATCGCCGCCGGCATCGGCGGCGTCGCGACCCAGGCGCTGGTCAATCCCTATTACGGCATCGACGGTCTGAAGTTGCTGCGCGAGGGCCGCGCGCCCCGCGACATCGTCACGACCCTGATTGCCGCCGACAGCGGCCGCGAGAGCCGGCAGCTGCACGTCATGGACACCAGCGGCCGTATCGCTTCCCACACCGGACGCGACTGCGTCGACTGGTGCGGGCATCTCGAGGGCGATGATTTCTCGATCGCCGGCAACATGCTCGCCGGCGCCGATGTGCTCGACGACACCGCGAAAGCCTATGTCGCCAACGAAAACCTGCCGTTCGCGCGTCGGCTGATCCTGGCGATGCAGGCCGGCGAGACCGCGGGCGGCGACAAGCGCGGCAGGCAATCGGCCGCGCTCCTGATCCATGGCGAGGAAGAATGGTCCGATCTTGACCTTCGGGTCGACGACCACGCCGATCCGCTTGCCGAGCTGGAACGGCTGGAACAGGTCAGCCGCGAGCGCTGGGTGCATTTCCGAAAGTTTCTCCCGACGCGCAAGAACCCCGCCGGCGTCACTGACCGCGAAGCCATCGACGCTGCGATCGACGCCGCGATTGCGAGCCGGCGATGACGGCAAGCCCGCTGATCGAGATCGAGGGTTTGCGCGTCGTCTTCCACGGCGACGATGGCCGCGCGACGCATGCGGTCGACCGCGTCGATCTCAGCGTCGCCAATGGCGCAACGCTCGGGCTGGTCGGCGAATCCGGTTGCGGCAAGAGCGTGACCTCGCTCGCCATCATGGGGCTGTTGTCAAAACACGCCGCCGAGGTCACCGGCTCGATCCGCTTCGACGGTTTTGATCTGCTCGAAGTGCCCGATGAAACGCTGCGCGACCTTCGCGGCAACCGGCTGGCGATGATCTTTCAGGAGCCGATGACCTCGCTCAATCCGAGCTTTACGATCGGCAACCAGATCATCGAGACCATTTTACGTCATCGCGGCGGCGCGCGGCGCACGGCGCGGGACCGCGCGGTCGAGCTGCTGCGCCGCGTCCACATCCCCTCGCCCGAAAAGCGCATCGACGAATATCCGCACCGGCTGTCGGGTGGCATGCGCCAGCGCGTCATGATCGCGATGGCGCTGGCCTGCGATCCCCAGCTCTTGATCGCCGACGAGCCGACCACCGCGCTCGACGTCACCCTGCAGGCACAGATTCTCGATTTGATGCGCGAATTGAAGGCCGCCAGTGGCGCTGCGATCATCCTGATCACCCATGATCTCGGCGTGGTCGCCGAGGTCTGCGACGAAGTCGCGGTGATGTATGCCGGCGAGATCGTCGAGCGCGCGCCGGTCGATGAGCTGTTCGCCAATCCCCAGCATCCCTACACGGTCGGCCTGCTCGGTTCGATTCCGCGGCTCGATCGCCGCGCGTCCCATCTGGCGACCATCGAGGGCATGGTGCCGAACATGGCGAACCCGCCGTCCGGCTGCCGTTTCGCCGCGCGCTGTCCCTTTGTCAGCGAAGTCTGCGTCGCCGCGCCACCGCTGGCGCTGGTGAGCCCCGGCCACGCCTCGCGCTGCATCAAGGCGCCGCTGGAGAGGCTGGTGTCGTGATGGCAGCGAGGTCCGTTCCCCGGGCGCGGTGCAGCACAAGCAGAGCGCAGTGGTGCACCGCTGAACCGGGGCCCATAGTTGATGCCGCGCGGAATGGGTCCCGGTTCTGCGGCGCAACGCTTCGCGCTGCGCCGCGCCCGGGACACGGTACCCGTTTGCGCGAGGGGCAAAAGTGACCGCCCTCCTCGAAGTCGAAGATCTCGTCAAGCACTTCGTCGCCGCGCGTTCGGTGTTCGGCCGGCCGACCGCCTTTATCAAGGCGGTAGATGGCGTCAGCTTCACCGTCGAGGCCGGCAAGACGCTGGCGCTGGTCGGCGAATCCGGCTGCGGCAAATCGACCGTGAGCCGGCTGGTGCTGCGGCTGATCGAGCCCGATTCAGGCCACGTCCGCTTCGAGGGCCGCGAACTCGGCGCGTTGAAGGCGGACGCATTGCGCGCCTTCCGCCGCGACGCCCAGATCATTTTTCAGGATCCCTACGCCTCGCTCAATCCGCGCATGACGGTGAGCCAGATCCTGACCGAGCCGCTGGCGCTGCACGATCTGGTGCCGGCTGCACGCCGTCGCGAGCGGGTCGAAGAGCTGCTGCGGCTGGTCGGGCTGGAGCCGCGCTTCGCCCGCCGCTA
>NZ_JBAVNZ010000264.1:0-7081 GCF_049691595.1 Bradyrhizobium sp. | reverse complement strand
GGCCAGGTCCCGGCATAGCCTCGCCGCTGCCCTGGTGTCGCCTGCTCCGCCATCTCTCGCCCCGCGATACCCGGGAGATGGCTATGCTACCGAAACGTGTGGGTGGTGAAAAGCAACCTTCAACGGTCTCATCAATCTGAAGCGAACATTGACATTATTCGTACTTGTACAGATATATGTACAACGAAAGGATCCGACGATGGCCCACGTTTCCTACACCGAGCTACGCAATAATCTCTCATCCTACATGGATGAAGTATGCGACGGCCGCGCGCCGCTGTTTGTCACCCGTCAAAACGCCAGAAGCGTCGTGATGCTGTCCGAGGAAGACTATGAAGGTCTGATAGAGACAGTTCACCTGCTCAAGAGTCCCGCAAACGCAGCTCGGCTGTTGCGCTCCATCAGTGACGCCGATGCGGGAAAAGCGACCGAGCGCGATCTGGTTGATCCGGCGAAACCGAATTCTGCCAAGCCATGAAGGTCGTGTGGACCGAGCATGCATGGCAAGAATATCTGCAATGGCAGACTGAAGATCAGAAAACGCTTTCCGCCATCAATGACCTGATCAAGGACATCAAACGCGATCCGTTCAAAGGACCTGGAAAACCGGAGCCTCTCAAGCATGCGCTTCAGGGATGGTGGTCTCGTCGAATTACCGGCGAGCATCGGCTCGTTTATCGCGTGTCTGGCAAGGGCGAAGACCACAAGCTCGAAATTGTCCAGTGCAGGTACCACTACTAACTAAGGGCATGCGGCCACACTTCGCATCGGATAGCCTCACCCCTTGCCGCCTCCGCCTCACCCTTTCGCAAAGCTGTCGCGCAGGCCGATGGTACGGTTGAACACCGGCCGATCCGGCGTCGAATCCCTGTCGCGCACAAAATAGCCCTGGCGCTCGAACTGCATCACCTCGCTCGAATTCGTCGCCGCGATCGCCGGCTCGATCCGCGCGTCCTTCAGAATCTCCAGCGACCGCGGATTGAGGTCGGCGGCGAAATTGGCGGCGTCCGGATTGGGCTTTGCGAACAGCTGATGGTAGATGCGGATTTCCGCGGGCACAGACTGCGCCGCGGACAGCCAGTGCATGGTCGCCTTGACCTTGCGTCCGTCCGGGGCGTTGCCGCCCTTGGTCAGGGGATCGTAGGTGCAGCGCAGCTCCACGACCTCGCCGGCCGCGTCCTTGATCGCTTCCCGGCACTTGATGAAATAGGCGTAGCGCAGCCGCACCTCGCTGCCCGGCGAAAGGCGGAAGAATTTCTTCGGCGGGTTCTCCATGAAATCGTCGCGCTCGATATAGAGTTCGCGGCCGAACGCGATCCGGCGGGTGCCGGCCGCGGGATCGTCGGGGTGATTGACGGCCTCGAGTTCCTCGACCTGGCCTTCGGGATAGTTCTCGATCACGACCTTCAATGGCCGCAGCACCGCCATGCGCCGCAGCGCGGTCTTGTTGAGGTGCTCGCGGATACAGAACTCCAGCATGCCGACATCGACCACGCTGTTGGCTTTCGCGACCCCGATGCGCTTGACGAATTCCCTGATCGCCGCCGGCGGCACGCCGCGCCGCTTCAATCCGGCAATCGTCGGCATTCTGGGATCGTCCCAGCCGGACACATGCCCGTCGCGCACAAGCTGGGTCAGCACGCGCTTGGATAGCAGCGTGTAGGTGAGATTCAGTCGTGCAAACTCATACTGCCGCGGTTTCGATGGCACCGGCAGTTTTTCCAGCAGCCATTCATAGAGCGGCCGGTGGTCCTCGAACTCCAGCGTGCAGATCGAATGGGTGATGCCCTCGATCGCATCCGACTGGCCGTGGGCATAGTCGTAGCTCGGATAGATCGACCATCTGTCGCCGGTGCGCGGATGGGTGGCGTGCAAAATGCGATAGAGCACGGGGTCGCGCAGATTGATGTTGCCCGAGGCCATGTCGATTTTGGCGCGCAGCACGCGGGCGCCGTTTTGAAATTCGCCCGCTTTCATGCGGCGGAACAGATCGAGGTTCTCCTCGGCCGAGCGATCGCGAAACGGGCTGTTCCTGCCGGGCTCGGTCAGCGTGCCGCGCGTGAGGCGGATTTCCTCCGGCGACTGGTCGTCGACATAGGCGTGCCCGTCCCTGATCAGGCCCTCCGCCCAGTCGTACAGGCGCTCGAAATAGTCGGAAGCGTAGTAGAGATCGGTTCCCCAGTCATAGCCGAGCCAGTGCACGTCGGCCTGGATCGAATCGATATATTCCTGCTCTTCCCTGGTCGGATTGGTGTCGTCGAAGCGAAGGTGGCAGCGCCCGGAAAACTCCTGCGCGATGCCGAAATTGAGCGCGATCGACTTGGCGTGGCCGATGTGCAGATAGCCGTTCGGCTCCGGCGGGAATCGCGTCACGATCCCTTTATGCCTGCCCGAATCGAGATCGGCCTGAATGATGTCGCGAATGAAATCGCGCCCCGTCTCTGCCGCCACCGGTTCTGTCGTCATTCCAAATTCCTGTTCGGATCGAAGCGGACCTTGTGCCAAATTCGCCCGGTTGAGCCAAGCCCGCATTGGCAAGGCGAGGGTTTCGTTATGCCCGGTTCCTGCTATACACCACCGCCGTTCCCGCATATGCCCCACCCTTGTCATGACCGATTCCATCGTCACCCGCTTCGCCCCTTCGCCGACCGGCTTCCTTCATATCGGGGGCGCCCGCACCGCTTTGTTCAACTGGCTCTATGCCAGGAAGCGCGGCGGCAGGATGCTGCTGCGGATCGAGGATACCGATCGCGAGCGATCGACGGAGGCCGCGATCGCGGCGATTCTCGATGGCCTGAAATGGCTCGAGCTCGATTGGGATGGCGAGGTGATCTACCAGTTCAGCCGCGCCGCCCGCCACCGCGAGGCGGCCGAGCAATTGCTCGCCAGCGGCAAGGCCTATCGCTGCTACGCCACGCCGGAACAACTGACCGCGATGCGCGAGAAGGCGCGCGCTGCGGGCCTCACCCGCCTCTATGACGGAATGTGGCGCGACCGCGATCCTTCGGAAGCCCCGGCGGGCATGAAGCCCACCATCCGCCTCAAGGCACAGCAGACCGGCGAGACCGTGATCGAGGATCAGGTCCAGGGCCGCGTGGTCTGGCAGAACGAGAACCTCGACGATCTCGTGCTGCTGCGCGGCGACGGCAATCCGACCTACATGCTGGCGGTCGTGGTCGACGATCACGACATGGGCGTCACCCACGTCATCCGGGGCGACGACCACCTGATCAATGCCGCGCGCCAGAAACAGATTTACGATGCGCTGGGTTGGGACATTCCGAACATGTCCCACATTCCCCTGATCCACGGACCCGACGGCTCGAAACTCTCGAAGCGCCATGGCGCGCTCGGTGTCGATGCCTACCGCGCCATGGGATATCTGCCGGCGGCGCTGCGCAACTATCTGGTACGGCTCGGATGGAGCCATGGCGACCAGGAGATCTTTTCGACGCAGGAAATGATCGACGCCTTCGACCTGCCTGCGATCGGCCGCTCGGCGGCGCGGTTCGATTTTGCCAAACTGGAAAATCTCAACGGCCACTATATCCGTCATGCCGACGATCAATTCCTCGTGACCCAGTTCGAGCGCGTGCTGGACTACGTCTCTGATGGCGCTGATCTGAAGGCGAAACTCAACGACACCACGCGCGCGCAATTGCTCAAGGCGATGCCGAGCCTGAAGGAGCGCGCCAAGACGTTGATCGAGCTGATCGCGGGTTCCTATTTCATCTTTGCCGACCGCCCGCTGCAGCTCGAGTCGAAGGCGGCCGCGTTGCTGACCCCGGAAACCCGCGAGCTGATCGGAAGGCTTCGCACCGCGCTCGGGGCGGTCACCGAATGGAGCGCGGAGGCGACCGAAGCCGCCATGCGAAATTTCGCCGACGCGCACAACCTCAAGCTTGGCGCCGTCGCCCAGCCGCTCCGGGTGGCGCTGACCGGGCGGACCACCTCGCCCGGCATCTTCGACGTTCTGGCGGTGCTGGGACAGCAGGAATGCCTGGCCCGGCTCGGCGATCAGGTTGCATGAGACATACCATGCAACCGCCAAGGGTCTATCTTGCAGTGCACAGGGCAATAAGCTAGCTAGGCATTTGAAGCCGCCTTCTAGACAATCCGGCCTGCGTTGCTATCTGCCAGAGAACGGCATCCCCGGGCGGCCCGGTTTTTCGCAATAATTTCATTTGGGACGACACGATGGACGCAAAATCCAGCAGCAAGACGGCAACGCTCACGGTAGGCAACAAGACCTACGATTTCCCGATTCTCAGCGGCACCGTTGGGCCCGATGTCATCGACATCGGCAAGCTCTACAGCCAGACCGGGATGTTTACCTACGACCCCGGCTTCACCTCGACCGGCAGCTGCCAGTCCAGGATCACCTACATTGACGGCGACGCCGGCGTTCTGGAGTATCGGGGGTATCCGATCGAGCAGCTCGCCGAAAAGGGCGATTTCCTCGAGACCTGCTACCTCCTGCTCTACGGCGAGCTTCCGACCAAGGCCCAAAAAGACGATTTCGACAACCGCGTGATCCATCACACCATGGTTCACGAGCAGATGGCGCGCTTCTTCCAGGGTTTTCGCCGCGACGCCCATCCGATGGCGATCATGGTGGCGGCCGTCGGCGCCCTGGCCGCGTTCTATCACGACTCCACCGACATCAACGATCCGCAGCAGCGCATGATCGCCTCGATGCGCATGATCGCGAAAATTCCGACGCTGGCGGCGATGGCCTATAAATACACCATCGGCCAGCCCTTCATGTATCCGAAGAACTCGCTCTCCTTCGCCGAGAACTTCCTGCACATGTGCTTCGCGGTGCCCTGCGAGGACTACAAGGCCAATCCGGTATTCGCCAACGCGCTCGACAAGATATTCATCCTGCACGCCGACCATGAGCAGAACGCCTCGACCTCGACGGTGCGCATCGCCGGCTCTTCCCGCGCCAACCCGTTCGCCTGCATCGCCGCCGGCATCGCCTGCCTGTGGGGCCCGGCGCATGGCGGCGCCAACGAGGCGGCGCTGGCGATGCTGGCCGAGATCGGCACCGTCGACAAGATTCCCGACTTCATCAAGAAGGTGAAGGACAAGAACAGCGAAGTTCGCCTGATGGGTTTTGGGCATCGCGTCTACAAGAACTACGACCCGCGCGCCAAGATCATGCAGAAGATGTGTCACGCGGTCCTGGCGGAGACCGGCCATGACGACGATCCGATGCTGAAGGTGGCGCTGGAACTGGAAAAGATCGCGCTGCACGACCAGTATTTCATCGATCGCAAGCTCTATCCGAATGTCGACTTCTATTCGGGCATCACGCTGAAGGCGATGGGGTTCCCGACCTCGATGTTCACCGTGCTGTTCGCGGTCGCCCGCATTGTCGGCTGGATCAGCCAGTGGAGCGAGATGATCGAGGATCCGCACCAGAAGATCGGCCGCCCGCGCCAGCTCTATACCGGCGCTCCCCGCCGCGATTATCTCGACATCGCCAGTCGGAAGTAGGTCGCCCCAGGTTATGGTTTCAGTCGAAAGCCGGATGCGATTGCCGCGTCCGGCTTTTCGCAATTGCGAGCGCAGCGAAGCAATCCACTGCGGCCGCAAAAAGAAAGAATGGATTGCTTCGCTGCGCTCGCAATGACGGGGCTCTGTTCGAATATGCGTTCGCGATCCCGCGGCGCGTTGCGCCCGACAATCCCCCGACGGTCTAACCCGACCGCCGCGCCTTCTGCATTGTCGCCAGCACGATGTCGGCTGCCCGCACGCTGGGCGGCTGCTTGCCGGTCGACATGATCCGGTCGATCTTCGCGAACGCCTCGACCTGCTTCCGCCGCGAGACGGAATCGCCGAGCACCTCGCGCAGCGCATGCGCCAGTTTTTCCGGCGTGCAATCCTCCTGCAAAAATTCCGGCACGACGTTCTCGCCGATCACGAGGTTGGCGAGGATCACCGAACTCACCTTGATGGCCCGGCGCAGGATCCAGGCTTCCGCCGCGCCGGTCCGGTAGGCCGCGACCATCGGCACGCCGGCCAGCGCGAGTTCCAGCGTCACGGTGCCGGATTTCGCCAGTGCTGCGCGCGCGATCCGAAACGCCGCCCGCTTGTCCTGCTCGCCGACCACGATTTTGGGTTGCAGCGGCCACTGTTCCAGCGCTTCCGCGATCGTGGCCTCAAGATGCGGCATCGTCGGCAGGATCAGCTCGAACGCCGTGCCCGCGTCGCGCAGCCGGCCCAGCGCCTGGCCGAACACCGCCATGTGGTGGCGGATTTCGCCGCGGCGGCTGCCGGGCAGCACCAGCAGCAGCGGCGGCGGCGTATCCCGCCGCTTCGCTTCATCGGCGCCGGGCCGCAGCGAGGCGAGCTGCTCGGTCAGGGGATGGCCGACATAGCTGCAGGGCGGGCCGCGCAGCCTTCGATAGGCTTCCGGCTCGAACGGCAGCAAGGCCAGCACGTGATCGACGTAGCTGACCATCGCGCGCGCCCGCCCCGGGCGCCAGGCCCAGACCGAAGGAGAGACGTAGTCGACGATCGGGATGCGGGGATCGCTGGCACGGACGCGGCGGGCCACGCGATGGGTGAAATCGGGACTGTCGATGATGACGAGAACGTCGGGCGCGGCCTCCGTCACCGCGGCCGCGGTCTCCCGGATCAGCCGCCAGATTTTTGGCAGCTGCTTCACGACCGCCGCCAACCCGATGATCGACAGCTCCTCGATCGGAAACCGCGACTCCAGGCCTTCGCGCGCCATCGCCCGGCCGCCGACGCCTTCGAAATGCACGGCGTCGCCGAGCCGCTGGCGCAACACCTTCATCAGACTGGCGCCGAGCCGGTCGCCCGATTCCTCGGTCGCGACCAGAAAGATCTTTCGCCCCACCGTGGCGATTGGGCGCGCCGCCATCATTCGCCGACGCCCTGAACGAAAAGTCCGGCCCTGTCGGCGGCTTCGATCATGGCCTGGGAATCCGCCACCAGCGTGCTGCCGGCGATGATGGCGATGCCGGCGAGTTCCGCCTTGGCCGCGCCTTCGATCGTTCGCGGCCCGACCGTGGGCAAGTCATAGCGCAGGTCCTGGCCGCGCTTGGGG
>NZ_JBAVNZ010000263.1:0-4583 GCF_049691595.1 Bradyrhizobium sp. | reverse complement strand
AAATCGATCATCGCGCTGGCGCACGACCTCGGCATGGACGTGGTGGCCGAAGGCGCCGAGACCGATTCCGACGCGGTCGAGCTCTATCAATTGGGCTGCGAATACGCCCAGGGCTTTGCCTTCGGCGAGCCGATGGATGCGGACGCCGCGATGCGGCTGTTGACGGAAGAGCGGCTGGAGGCGGCGAGTTAGCTCTGCCGTCGTTGTGAGCCTGTCCGTCATTGCTAGGAGCAAAACGACGAAGCAATCCATTCTTCCATTGCGCTGCGAGATGGATTGCTTCCGCCTTCGCTCGTTGAGCTACGGCGGACAAGTCGCGGAGCCTGTCATCGGGCGCGCATTCGCGCGACCCGTTGGCTCGCAATGACGAGGATGGCGCGGCCCCGCACAATGCCGTCATACCCGCGTACGCCGCGGCCTTGCGAGTCTGTCACCGACGCCTCTGGGATACCGGATCACCGGCATGCGCGGGTGATGACGACTGGATATGAATTCGCGATCTCGCGTCGCGAAGCGACCGAGGTTTGCGGTTGATTCCTTCCGTACCCTCGAAACTGGAGGGTGCAGGGAATGCCGGGTGCGCGCTGCACCCGCGGTCTCGTGTGCAAGATTGTGCAAAGAATGCGCACACGAGCATACAGGTTCAGCGGAGGCAATCCGGCATTCCCTGCGCAATGGCTTTACAGCTTATGCCGTACTCTCCCCGGCGACGAATTCGTCTTGTCACCGTCGTTGGCGGATCAAGGCTGGCCAAGCTCGGTTGAGTTGACTTCGCCTCCGCGCAACTTGGCACCAGCAACGGGTGTCAGGACCACACGGTTTTGCCGTACGCTTTAGCGCCGTCGTCTGCGTGCCGTTGATCGCTCACAGGCAAAGCCCGCCCTGCGATCCCGTTGCACGCCTGACGCTGCCGCGTCCACCGCATCCCGCCCCACGTTCGTGACGATCATGATACGCCCCTTCTCGGGACGGGATGGCAAATGTTCTGAACTGATTTGGGGTCGCCTGGAAATAGGAATATTTTCTCTGGAGGGGATTGACAGGATTTTACTGATTTGCCCGGCGGGTCGATCTGTCGCGCCAAGGATTCCGCAGCCTGCGCAGGCGGATTCTCTTTAATCCGCCATCTCGTATCGAGCGGCAGGTTAAAGAGAACCCGCCTACGCAGCTCTATTTCCCTGCCTTTATCCTTTTGAACCGCACGCTCCTGCCATCCGCCAGCCGCGTCGCGATGTAGCCGCCGTCGAGGCAGGCTTCGCGCTGCGGCATCTTCTCCTGCGGGCTGCGCAGGGTCTCCCACCACGACGCGCGATGCGCCGCGCGCGGCAAGGCTGCGCCGATGATGTCCTCGATCGCTTCGAAGCTCAGCACGAATTCGGGAAGCTTCTGCTTCTTCAGGTAATCCCGCAGCGGGTCGTAGTCGTTCACGATCGGTCTCGGTTGTGCATTTGGTCGGCCTTGGCGCCGGTTGAGGCGGCATTGGCGCGATTCGGGGCAACGAATCGTTAACGCAAGACCGCATCGTTGTCTCCGCTTAAGGCTACGACAAGGTTTCCCGTGCATCTACACAAGCTGGGAGCTGGCAATGCTGTTCAGACGGCGCAAGGACGTGGCCACCCGGCCCTGGCGGCTATCGGCCAAGTTGCTGATCGCCTCGTCCGTGGTGACGGTCATCGGCTTCACCGCGATCTGCGCCATCGTCATGCTCGACATGCGCCATGGCGAAGAGAAACTGGCGCAGCAGACGCTGGAGAACCTGGCATCGAGCATCGATTCCGACATCAGCCGCAACGTCGAACTGTACGACCTGTCGCTGCGCGCCGTCGCCAGCAACATGCTGTTGCCGGAGATCAACAACGTCAAACCGGAGATCCGGCACCTGATCCTGTTCGATCGTGCCGCGAGCGCCAAGCATTTCGGCGCGATCCAGGTGTTCGACCCGCGAGGTAATCTGACGATCGATGCTTCGAGCCTCGATCCGGCGCCTGACAATCGCGCCGACGAGGAATTTTTCCAGATTCATCGCGACCAGCCCGACACCGGCCTGTTCATCAGCCGCCCGATGCTGCACCGCGGCGCGTACTCGATCGTGCTGAGCCGCCGCATCACCGGCGACGACGGCCGCTTCCTCGGTATCGCCGTGGGCTCAATCCGCTTCAGCTATTTTCACGACCTGGTCGGCCGCCTCAATCTCGGCCCGGACGATATCATCACCGTGTTGCGCCGCGACGGCACCGTGATCATGCGGACGCCATTCGACCTCGACGTGATCGGCAAGAATCTCGGCCACCTGCCCGGTGTTATCCGGGTGCTGTCCGAGCCGAGCGGATCGTATTCGGGGCCGGGCGCGTTTGATGGCGTGCCGCGGCTGTTTATCTGGCGCGACGGCACCCGGCCGCTTGTTGTTGTGGTTGGCAAGCCCTGGAGGGACATTCTCAGCCTCTGGCGCACCGAGGCGACCCGGATCGGCGCGGTCATGATAGCGCTGATCTCCTTCGTGCTCGGCGTCACGTTGTTCCTCGGGCGCGAAATCGGCCGCCGCGCGCAGGCCGAGGACAAGCTCGAGGAGCTTGCGACCACCGACGCGCTCACCGGGCTGAAGAACCGGCGCAAGTTCGATACCGAGATCGACGCGGAGTGGCGCCGCGCGACGCGCCAGAAAATGCCGCTCGCGCTGCTGATGATCGATGCCGACCACTTCAAATCCTACAATGACACCTACGGTCATCAGGCCGGCGACCAGGTGCTGGTCGGTATCGCGATCTGCATCTCGGACTCGGTGAAGCGCGCCGGCGACTGCGCCGCGCGTTATGGCGGCGAGGAATTCGCGGTGCTGCTGCCGACCTGCTCGGCCACCGATGCGATGCGGGTGGCCGAGAACATCCGGCACAAGGTGCGACAATGGTCCGACGGCCCGGCGATCACGACCGTCAGCATCGGCATAGCCAGCGTGACGCCGGTCGCCGGCATGGACTGGCCCGCCCTCGTGGAAGCCGCCGACAAGGCGCTCTATGCCGCAAAGGAAAGCGGCCGTAACCAGTGCGTGGTCGCGAGCTTGCCGAAGCTTTCGCTGGTGGCTTAGGCGGTCAACTCGTCATTGCGAGCGAACGGGTCGCGCGAATGCGCGCCCGATGGCGAGCTCCGCGACCTGTCCCTTGCCCCTACTGCTCCAGATACTTCCTCATCTCGGCGCGCAGGCCGTCGCGCAGATCGGCGCGCGCCATGCCGAAGGCGATGTTGGCGCGCAGGAAGCCGGGCTTCGATCCGCAATCGTGCCGCTCGCCCTTGAATTCGACGCCGTAAAAGCGCTGCGTCCTGGCAAGCCCGATCATCGCATCGGTGAGCTGGATCTCGCCGCCGGCGCCGCGCGCCTGGGTTTGCAGAATCCTGAAGATCTCCGGCTGCAGGATGTAGCGCCCGGTGATCGAAAGATTGGACGGCGCGGTGCCTTTCGGCGGCTTCTCCACCATGCCGTCGACCTCGAACATGTTGCCGTGGGCGTGGCGCTTGCCGACGCCGCAGATGCCGTATTGATGGGTGAGATGGTCGGGCACCGCCTCGACCGCGATCAAATTGGACTTGTCGCCGAGCCCGCCTGCGGCCTCGATCATCTGCGCCAGACAGCCCGGCGTGTTCAGCACCAGTTCGTCCGGCAGCACGACCGCGAACGGCTCGTCACCGACGATGTCGCGGGCGCACCATACCGCGTGGCCGAGGCCGAGCGGCGCCTGCTGCCGCGTAAAGCTCATGGCGCCGGCCGCGGGCTGGTCGCGCGCCAGAATGTCCTGCTCGGCCTTCTTGCCGCGCGCTGCCAGCGTGGCGTCGAGCTCGTACATCCGGTCGAAATGGTCCTCGATCACGCCCTTGTTGCGGCCGGTAACGAAGATGAAATGCTCGATGCCGGCTTCCCGCGCCTCATCGACCACATACTGGATCAGCGGCTTGTCGACGATGGTCAGCATTTCCTTCGGCATCGCCTTGGTGGCGGGCAGGACGCGGGTGCCGAGGCCGGCGACCGGAAAGACGGCTTTGCGGATTTTCATGGGAATGTCGGGGGCCTCAAAAGGGTGGGACGGCGCGATCAATCGCACGTTGGCAGCCGGTTTGCATCCGCTAACAAAGGCGGATGTGTGATGGCCGTTTCCGCCCCCGCGACCCGGGAAGGCCAAGGCAACAAAATCTCGCCTTTGTTAAGCTATTGGAAAGCGTGAGAAGGGCTTCTGGAACGGTCGTTTGAGGCAGGCGGACAGGACATGCGGCGCACGGCAACATCGGTGACCCATCGGACCGGCGCGATCATCGTCGCGGCGGCGCTAATTTCTTGCGGCGAGGCCAGTGCGCAGTCGACCAGTGACGGGCTGTCGAACCTGTTCGGCAATATTTTCTCCGGCTCGAAACCGGAAACATCGGCGCCACCGCAGGCCGCGCCTGGCCCTGACGGCGGGCCGCCGCCCTGGAGCGGCGAGGACGGCGCCTCCGGTCACCCCCTGATGACAGCATCCGCGATCCGGCAGGCGGCAGCGAACTTTCCAAACTGCGTCGCCGCGATGTGGCCCGATGCCGCACGCCGCAATGTCACTCAA
>NZ_JBAVNZ010000262.1:0-3180 GCF_049691595.1 Bradyrhizobium sp. | reverse complement strand
GTCATAGAGCGCGGTGCCGCGCACGCCGAGGCGATACAGCGCCAACGTCAGCACCAGCGCGGAGACGCCGGAGCCGCAGCTGGTCACGATCGGCCTCGCAAGGTCGACGCCGGCGCTCCTGAAGGCCTGCCGCAACTCATCCAGGGGCTTCATCGTGCCGGTTTCGGCGTCGAACAATCCAGCGTAAGGCACGCTGCGGCTGCCGGGGATATGACCCGAACGGGAGTTCGGCCGTGGCTCGGCAACAGTACCTTCGAAACGCCCACCCGGACGCGCATCGACCAGTTGTTCCGTGCGCGTTTCGAGGTTGGCGATCACCTGCTGCTGGCTCCGGATGTAGCTCGGATCGAGTTTGGCCTGGAATTTTCCTGGCGCCGGCGTGACCTTGCCGGATTGCGTAGGGCGGCCTTCGGCCCTCCACTTCTTCAAACCACCGTCCAGCACCCTCACATTGGAATGACCGAACGACAGGAACATCCACCACGCCCGTGGCGCGGCCACCCAGCCGCCGGCATCATAGGCAACCACCATATCGCCGCAGGAGATGCCGAGCGCCGCCACTTCGCGCGCGAATCGTTCGGCGTCCGGATACATGTGCGGACGCGGATCGTCTTGAGCGGCGATCGCGTCGACATCGAAAAATGGCGCGCCCGGAATATGTGCGCCCAGATAATCGTCGACAGGCAGCGGCAGCACGCCCGGCAACTTGAACGATGCATCGATCACCTTGACTTTGGGATCGTCGAGGTGGGCGGCGAGCCAGTCGGTCGAGACCAGCGGATCGGCGGTGGCGTTCATGGTGAGAAAGTCCTCGTAGTCATTCCGGGATGCGCCGGCAGGCGCAGACCCGGAATCCGGAAGTCGTCCAGGAGATTCCGGGTTCGCGCTTACGCGCGCCCCGGAATGACGAAGGAGCAAGTCATGCCTCAACCCTTCTTTTTCGGCTCGAACTTCTCGACCGGGCCGCCGGCGTCGCGCCAGGCGGCAAAGCCGCCGCCCATATGCGCGACCGGCTTCAGCCCCATGTCCTGCGCGGTCTTCGCTGCCAGGGCCGAGCGCAGGCCGCCGGCGCAGTGGAAGATGAATTTCTTGTCCTGCTGAAAAATCGGTTTGGCATAGGGGCTCGCCGGATCGATCCAGAACTCCAGCATGCCGCGGGTGCAGGAGAACGCGCCGGGAATCCGGCCGTCACGCTCGATCTCGCGGGGGTCGCGGATGTCGACGATGACGACGTCGGCGCTATGCGCAACCTTGATCGCATCGGCCGCGCTGACCGTCTCGATCTCGGCATTGGCTTCGTCGATCAGCGATTTGATCCCGCGGTGAATGGTCTGGGGCATCTGAACTTACCTCGTGATCCCGTCATTTCCGGGATGGTCCGAAGGACCAGGCCCGGAATCTCGAGATTCTCCGATGTGCAATTGCACATCGTAGTTCGTGCTTCGCATGCCCCGGAATGACGACAATTACCGCACCAGTTCCTTCATCGCGCCCTCGAGTCCCTCGATGGTGATCGGGTACATGCGCTCGGAGAACAGCCGGCGGATGAGGGTGGTTGATTCCGAATAGTCCCAGTGCTTCTGCGCCACCGGATTGAGCCACACTGCGTGCGGATAGGTGCGCGTGATGCGTTCGAGCCAGACCGCGCCGGCCTCCTCGTTGACATGCTCGACCGAGCCGCCCGGCACCATGATCTCGTAGGGCGACATCGAGGCGTCGCCAACGAACACCACCTTGTAGTCGTGCGGGTATTTGTGCAGCACGTCCCAGGTCGGCGTGCGGTCGGTGAAGCGGCGCTTGTTCTGCTTCCACACGCCTTCATAGAGGCAGTTGTGGAAGTAGAAATATTCCATGTGCTTGAATTCGGTCTTGGCCGCCGAGAACAATTCCTCGACCTGCTCGATATGCGAATCCATCGAGCCGCCGATGTCGAAGAACACCAGCACCTTGACCGCGTTGCGGCGTTCGGGGCGCATGTGCACGTCGAGATAGCCGTGATTGGCGGTCTCCCTGATCGTGGTGTCGAGATCGAGTTCGTCCGGCGCGCCGGTGCGGGCGAACTTGCGCAGGCGGCGCAGCGCGATCTTGATGTTGCGGATGCCGAGCTCGACATTGCCGTCGAGATCCCTGAACTCGCGCTTGTCCCACACCTTGACGGCGCGGTAGTTGCGGTTCTTTTCCTGCCCGATCCGGACCCCCTCGGGATTGTAGCCGTGGGCGCCGAACGGCGAGGTGCCGGCGGTGCCGATCCATTTGTTGCCGCCCTGATGACGGCCCTGCTGTTCCTTCAGGCGCTGGCGCAGCGTCTCCATCAGCTTGTCCCAGCCCATCGCCTCGATCTGCTTCTTCTCCTCCTCGGTGAGGTATTTTTCCGCGAGCTTCTTCAGCCATTCGGCGGGAATCTCCGCCTTCTCCATGGCGTCGAGCAGGCTCTCCAGCCCCTTGAACACGGTGCCGAACACCCGATCGAACTTGTCGAGGTTGCGCTCGTCCTTCACCAGGGCGGTGCGGGAAAGGTAATAAAAATTCTCCACGGTCTGCTCGGCGAGGTCGGCGTCGAGCGCCTCCATCAGCGTCAGGTATTCGCGCAGCGTCACCGGGACCTGGGCATCGCGCAGCGATGTGAAGAATTGCAGAAACATGGGATACAGATTGCCCGCCGGGCGGTGAAGGTCAAGGGCCAGCGCATGGCTGACGGGCCTAGACCGGAGGGGTTTTTCTACTAGAATTGAGCTATCAAGGGTTTTTCAGCAGGGGCTTTTCCCATGGGTATCATAGCGGCACTTGTGATCGGCGCGATCGCCGGCTGGCTCGCCGGGTTGATCGTGCGCGGCGCCGGTTTCGGGCTGATCGGCAATATCGTGATCGGCATCATCGGCGCGCTGGTCGCAAGCTGGCTGTTGCCGCAACTGGGCGTCAGCCTCGGCGGCAGCGCCTTTCGCGATATCGTCAACGCCACCATCGGTGCGGTGGTCATCCTCGTCGTCCTCTCGCTGATCAAACGCGCCTGACCAGCATCTTCAAACCCGCGACGACCGCCGGACCGGCGGTCGTTTACCGTTCGGGCCACAGCGGCCCGACAACGAACAACGAGGCAACAGGATAAATGAAATTCACCGGCACCAAGGACTATGTCGCCACCGACGATCTCAAGGTCGCGGTCAACGCCTCGATCGTGCT
>NZ_JBAVNZ010000261.1:0-3326 GCF_049691595.1 Bradyrhizobium sp. | reverse complement strand
TTGACCTTGTCGGTGCCCTGCGCCGACTGGTTGACGCCTTGCGAATACAGCGTGACCGCGCGCGGCGTGGTCGCGAACATCTGGAAGAACGCTGCGACATCAGGCTCGGAGAGGCCCGTCGCCAGCGCGGTGGCGGCCGCGTTGCCGGCCAGGTTCCGCGCACGCGCCAGCGTTTCCGCAAAACCCGAGGTGCAGCGTTCGATATAGCCGGCATCGAGCGCGCCGTTGTCGGCGAGATGCACCAGCAATCCGCCGAACAGCGCGCTGTCGGTGCCGGGTTTCAACCCCAGAAACAGGTCGGCATCGCCAGCGGTGTCGGTGCGGCGCGGATCGATCACCACGAGGCGCGCGCCGCGCATCTGCTTGGTGGCGAGCATGCGCTGGAACAGCACCGGATGGCACCACGCCGCGTTGGAGCCGACCAGCACCAGCAAATCGGCCGCGTCGAGATCCTCATAGCAGCCGGGCACGGTGTCGGCGCCGAACGCGCGGCGATGGCCCGCGACCGACGAGGCCATGCACAGCCGCGAATTGGTATCGACATTGGCGCTGCCGACAAATCCCTTCATCAGCTTGTTGGCAACGTAATAGTCTTCGGTCAGCAACTGGCCGGACAAATAGAACGCCACCGCGCCAGGACCATCGCGCGCGACAATGTGCTGAAAGCGGTGCGCGACATGATCGAGCGCGTCGTTCCAGGCCACCCGCTCCAGGGCGCCCTTGCCGCAGCGGATCATGGGATGGAGCAGCCGGTTCTGCAGGCCCAGCGTCTCGCCGAGTGCGGAGCCCTTCGAGCACAGCCGGCCGAAATTGGCGGGATGCGCTGGATCACCCGCGATTGCCGCCCCGCCCCTGCCATCGGGCGTCGCCAGCACGCCGCAGCCGACGCCGCAATAGGCGCAGGTGGTGCGCGTGGCGCGCAAATGGGGATCGAGCGAGGTCATCTGGACAAACCGGTCATGCCGCCTCTGAACGGATCGCGAGCGCGCGGCCGAACATCATGTCGGCGCGAATTCCGGCAACGGGCTTTCGGCTGCGGATCAGTTCCAGATACCACAGCGCGTCGCCGACATCGCCGATCAGAACCGCGCCGGTCAATCGCCCCTCCGCGATCACGAGCTTCTTGTAGGTGGCCTGATTGATATCGCTGAGCACGATTGCCTCGCTGCCGTCGGCGCCGATGAAGTCGCCGGCCGAGAATACGCTGACGCCGGAAACCTTCAGGTTGGTCGCGACCACACTGCCGCCATAGCAAACGGGCGCGCCCGAAAGATGCTGCGCCAGCACCCGCGCCTGCTCATAGGCCGGCTCCACCAGGCCATAGCAGACGCCGCGATGCTCGGCGCATTCGCCGATCGCAAAGACATCCGGCGCGCCGGTCCGCAGATGGTCGTCGACGACGATGCCGCGATTGACGGCAATGCCGGCGTTCCCGGCCAGCGCGATATTTGGCCGGATGCCGGCCGCGAAAATCACGGCATCGGCATCGATCCGGCGCCCGTCGGTGAGTTCGACGCCCTCGACGCCGGTCTCGCCGTGGATTCGCGCGGTGTTGGCGCTGAGCAAAATGTCGATGCCCTTGCGTTCGACGAGAGATTTCAGCAACGCCGCGGCCGGTGCATCGAGCTGACGTTCCATCAGCCGGTCCATCAAATGAACCAGCGTCACCGGCGCCCCTGCCCTGGCGAGGCCATAGGCCGCTTCCAGTCCTAATAGCCCGCCGCCGACCACCACGACGCGCCTCTTCTGCGCGGCGAGCGCCAGCAGCAGATCGGCGTCCCGGCTGTCCCTAAACGTATGCACGCCGGCGAGATCGGCGCCGGGAACGTTCAGCCGCAACGCCGACGAACCCGTGGTCAACACCAGCCTGGAGAATGTAATGCTTTCTTCGTTGGCGATCCTGAGTTCGCGGCGGCCGACGTCGATCTCGGTGGCGACGCAGCCATATTTCAGGGTAACGCCGCGATCGCGCCACCACGACGCCGGACGCAGCTCGATATCCTGCGAGGTGGTTTCGCCCGCCAGAACCGACGACAACAGCACGCGGTTATAGGCGAGCCGGGGTTCGTCGCCGATCACCGCAATGGCATAGCGGCCGAGCGCCACCTTCGACAGCTCGTCGACCAGGCGCGCAGCCGCCATTCCGTTGCCGACGATCACCAGCGGTTCGCTCACGGCGTGTCCTCACCCGGCGGCCTGAGCGCCACCATCAAACCTCTGCCGTCCCTACGCCGCCTCGACGAAGCGATGCCGCTCGTAGAGGAATTCAAGCACCCGCTGCCGGCATTTGAGATAGCCGGGGTGGGCGGCGAGTTCGAGCCGCTTGCGCGGCCGCGCCAGCGGCACCTCCAGCACCTCGCCGATCCGCGCGCTCGGGCCGTTGGTCATCATCACGATGCGGTCGGACAGCAGCACCGCCTCGTCGACATCGTGCGTGATCATCAGGATGGTGTTGCCGAGCTTCTGGTGCAGCGCCATCACCGAGTCCTGCAAATGGGCGCGGGTCAGCGCGTCGAGCGCGCCGAACGGCTCGTCGAGCAGCAGCACTTTCGGCTCCATCGCCAGCGCCCGCGCGATGCCGACGCGCTGCTTCATGCCGCCGGAGATCTCCGCCGGCCGCTTGTCCCTGGCGTGGGCCATTTGCACGAGGTTGAGGTTGTGCACGGTCCAGGCGTCGCGCTCGGCGCGGGTCTTGCTCGAAGCGAACACCTTGTCGACGCCGAGCCTGACGTTCTCGTAGACCGTCAGCCACGGCAGCAGGCTGTGGTTCTGGAACACCACGGCGCGATCCGGCCCCGGCGAATTGACCTCGCGGTTTTCCAGCAGCACGCAGCCCCTGGTGGTGTTGGTGAGGCCGGCGACGATGTTGAGCAAGGTCGACTTGCCGCAGCCGGAATGGCCGATGATCGAGACGTATTCGCCCTTGTCGATCGTCAGGTTGATTTCCTTCAAAACCTCGGTGGTGGCATTGCCGCGGGTGAAGGTCTTGTCGATGTGGTCGAGCTTCAGATAGGCGTGCATGGCGGGCTCCTTCAGTTCGGCGCGGTGCCGCGGGTCACGATCCTCGCCAGGCCCGCGATCAGGCGGTCGAGCACGAAGCCGATGATGCCGACATAGAACAGGGCCAGGATGATTTCGCTGATGTGCGAGGAGTTCCAGGCGTCCCAGATGAAGAAGCCGATGCCGACGCCGCCGGTGAGCATTTCGGCGGCAACGATGGCGAGCCAGGACAGCCCGATGCCGATCCTTAAGCCCGTGAAGATGTAGGGCGCGGCCGACGGGATCATGACCTTGACGAAGAATTCGAAGTGGTTGAGCCGCAGCAC
>NZ_JBAVNZ010000260.1:0-4616 GCF_049691595.1 Bradyrhizobium sp. | reverse complement strand
CTGTTCAGACGACGTCTGCGCGGTTGCGGCCGTGGCCGCCGCGCCCAGCGCCGCGGCGCCGGCGCCTGTGACGAGCTCCCGCCTGGTCGGGTTGTCCGACACGATTTGCCGGACTGACCTGTCGTGACGGGGATTCAAGACCACGCCGCCAATTCGCCGGTCAAGACCCGCTGCCCGACAGCGTCTTGACCAGCCGATAGAGATATTCCTGGCCTTCATGAAACGATTTTACCAGAATTCGTTCGTCCTTGCCGTGGGCCCGGATGTCGTTGACGTCGCCTGCGAGGCCGGAGTGACCGTAGGTCGGTATCCCCGCATTGCGCAGATAGCTGCCGTCGGTGGCGCCGGCGCTCATGGTCGGCAACACCACGGCGGTCGGCCAGAACTCGCGCGACAGTTTTTCGATCGCGCCCATGATCTCCTCATGGAGCGCCGACGGCGCGCTCAGCACCGGCCGGTCCAGTTGCGTCACCGTGATCTGATCGTCGGCGAGCACGCGCTCCAAAGTCGCTTTGACCTCGTCGACGGGTTCGCCGGGCATGATGCGGCAATTGACCTTCGCGCTCGCCAGTTGCGGCAGCGCGTTCACCGCATGACCGCCCTCGAGCATGGTGGCGACGCAGGTGGTGCGAAGCTGGGCATTGTAGACCGGGTTGGCGGCGAGCCGGGTGAACGACATCGCGGAGGGGTCCGGTTTGTCCGACAGCAGCGCGCGCATTTCCGAGGCGATCTGATCGCCTTCGAACTGCGCGGTCTTTTCGAAATAGGCGCGCGTCGTCTCGTTGAGGCGCAGCGGGAAGCTGAATTTGGAGAGGCGGACCAGTCCTTCCGCCAGATGATAGATTGCGTTGTCTTTTGCCGGCACCGAGCTGTGGCCGCCGCGGTTTTTCACCTGCAGCAGATAGTTCAGCGACACCTTTTCGCTGGTCTGGACGCTGTTGCGGATCGCCTTGCCGTCCTTCAGCCCGACGCTGCCGCCCTCGTTCAGGGCGAATTCGGCGTCGATCAGGTCGCGATGATTCTTGAGCAGCCACTGGATGCCAACGCTGTCGCGATCGAGAGTTTCCTCATCGGTCTCCAGCGCCAGGATAATATCCCGATCCGGCTTGTAGCCTTCCTTCTTGTAGCGAACGAGGTTGGTGACGAAGGCTGCCGCCATGAACTTGTCGTCGCCGCTGCCGCGGGCATAGAAATAGCCATCCTGCTCGATCAGCTTGAACGGATCGACCGACCAGTCCTCGCGGTTGGCCGCCACGACGTCGAGATGCGCCAGCAGCAGCATCGGCTTGCGCGCGCCGCTGCCGCGCAGCCGCGCCACCAGATTGCCCTTGCGCGGCGCGGGCGAGAAGACTTGAACATCGGCATCGGCAAAACCGGCGGCGCGCAGCCGCGCCGCCATCGCCTCGGCGGCCTTCGCGGTATCGCCGGTCGCGGTCACGGTGTTGATTTCGACCAGCTCCTTGTAGATGTCGTAGGCGAGCTGCTGTTGCGGGCTCAGTCCGTCAGCCGCGGCTGCCCCGGCCGAAAAAAGCGCCGCGGCAAGCGCGGCCGCGAGCAGGATTGAAGAAAATTGCCATTGGACTTTTCGAACCATCTTGCGCTCCCACCCGTTCGCCGCTGACGGCGGATTGAGACAGGCGGCCGGCGCTTTGGCAAGCATGCGAGCCCCTCGATTTCCGCGCCTCACCTTCTTCTATTTGGCATCCTTGACCGCCACCACCTCGATTTCGACCAGGAAACCGGGATTGGCGAGCGCGGCGATTCCAACGACGGAGCGCGCCGGCAGATTGGGCTGGGGGCCTCCGAAAAACTGGGTGTAGCCTTCCATGAAGGCTTTGAAATCCATCGGCGCCGCCGCGCTGTGCACCAAAAATACCTGCATCTTGACCACGTCGGCCATCCCGAGGCCGAGCCCTTCCAGAATGCCCTTGATCCGGTTGAGAACGCCAACGGTCTGGGTCTTGACGTCACCATAGGCCTGCGGGCTGGCCGGATCGGCATCCTTGTTGGCGACGGGCGGCACCTGACCGCTGACATAATAGGTCGTGGCATTGCCGGTGACCTGCACCACCTGGGCGATCGGGAAGGTCGAGTTCGGAATGGGATGCCGGACGACATCGGCGCGCGCCGGCGTGAAACCGGCGGTATGACCGGCGGCCGTCACCGCGGCGATCAGCAGCATGGTTGCTGGTTTCACGTGTTTCCTCCTGGCTGGTCGATTGCGTTTCAGCGGCGTGCGTCTTCCACATCCCTGGCGGTTACCACATCCGTAAAACTGTTGCCGAAATGGGTCCGGACAAAGTTCACGACGGCGGCGACCTGACCATCGGTCATCATGTCGCCGAATGGCGGCATGCCCCGCCTGCCACGGACCACGAGATAGACCGGGTATCCCTTTGTTTCGAGGTTCTTGTTGCCGACAAGCGATGGGTACGATCCGGCGCCGGTTGCCCCCGCCCCGTCGGTCATGTGGCAGCCCTGACAGACATTGGCGAAGATTTCCTCGCCGGCCATTTCGACGAATTTGAAACCCGAGCTGAAGGTCCGGCCGCCGGCGAGAGGCGAGTCTTGACCGATCGCCGACGCCGCCGGCAACACCAGCGCCAGCAACGCCGCACAGCCGACCTTCCGCGCTTTTGGGTTGACCGGCGCCATCGGGTTTAAGTCCTCATGACGCGCTGGTGCAGCCGCGCAATGGCATCGAGCGCGGACAGGATCGCGCCCTCCTGCCAGGCCGGCAGATCGGAGGCATGCTCGCCGGCCAGGACGATCCGGCCGTCGATCTGGCACAGATTGCGGTAGTGCTGCGCCCGCGCCTGTTCGGTCCACTCGCCGCTGCAGCCCAGCGTGAAGGGAACGCGGTGCCAGGCGACGGAAATGCCGGTCTCGAATTCCGCCTTGTATTGCGGATGAATGAGCGCGCCGAATTCGACGGCGCTGGCAATGCGTTCGGCCGGCGGCATCGCCGTGAACTCGTAGGAATTCGCCCCCTCGAACAGATAGGCGCCGAGCAAGACGCCGCGTCCGGCGCGATTGAAGCCGGTGTTGGGATAGGCGATCTGGCGGATCGGCAGGTCGGTAAAAGTAATGCCGCCATAAATGGCCTCGTCCTCCTCCCAGAAGCGGCGCTTGAACTGCAGGCCGATCTTGACCGAACCGGCGTAAGGCACCGCGTCGATGGCGGCCTGCATCGCGCTACCGACGTCGGTCGGTATCTGGCCGAGGATCGACAGCGGGATCGTGCAAACGCACCAATCCGCTTTCGCCTCTCGCGGATCGGAAGGGTCGGCGGTGTCGACATAGCTGACGGTGACGCCGCGGTCGCTTTGCGCAATGCGCGTCACCCTGGCATTGTAGCGGATCAGGTCGCCGACTTCGCGGGCGAACGCCTTGCCGATCATGTCCATGCCGCCGACGGGCTGAAACATCGTGGTCTGGAAATTATAGCGCGCGAAACTCTGCAGATAGCGCCACAGCCGGGACTTGAGAATGTCCGACAAGGCGACGGGCGCGCTCGGCAGCGGATCCGCATCAAGCCCGCCGCCGGGATCGCGCGCATAGCCGCGAAATTCGGCCGAGAAAAGATTGGCGTTGTATTTGTAGTCGCGGTCCAGCGCGCCCCACGATCTCAGCGCCTGCAGCAGAATCGCCTGATCTTCCTTCGAGACGGCTTCATCGAGCTGGCCTTGCTGCGTTACCTTGGCGAGCAGTTCCGACACCTGGCCCTGAAAGTCCGCCTTGATGGCGCGGATCCGCTGCGGCGCCCCGCCGAACGCGCTGGACGCGTGGAGATATGCATTGTGATTGAGCTGGATGAACGGCTCCAGCGTGACGCCAAGCCGTCGGCAATAGTCGAGCAGCGCGCGATGGTGATAGGGAATCCGCCACGGTCCGGGGTTGATGTAGAGATCGCGCTCGAATTCGCAGGTCTGTTTGAAACCGCCGAGTTCGGTAAAACTGTCGCCGCCGCGCAATGTCCAGTTGCGGCCGCCGGGGCGGCTGTTGAATTCGAGGACCCGAACCTTGTAGCCGGCCTTGCGCAGCTCGAGCGCGGCCGTCATGCCGGCAAGCCCGGCGCCCAGGATCAGGACGGAGGCGCCGTTCGGATCGCCTTCCAGCCTGAGCGGCCCCTTGTAGGTGGATTCCGACGCCAAGCCGAGACTGGTCATGGCGTGATACATCGCCGCGCTGCCGGCCATCGCGCCGACCAGCGCGAGCAGATCACGCCGCCTCATGATGGGTTCGCTTGGCATATGCACTGGCCGCGCTTGAGCTTTCCATCTCGCCGTCAGAGGCAACCCACTGGCCTCCGATCTGTCAAGAAACAGTGCCGCCCCGTGGCCGGGCCACACGCGTTGTTGATGTCGGCACTGGACGATCCTTTCGATGGGCACACGTCCGCCTTCGCTTGAGCAACGACGTTTTCTTCCGCAGCGGATCGAGGATTACGTGGCGCCGGACAATCCGGTGCGTGCGATTGGGGCTTGCATTCAAAATGTGTGTTGACGCCAAATAGCGCGGCGTCGGACGTCAGGCTGCCGTCATTTTCCTGCTTTGCCGCTGTACGTCAACGAAATGCTGAAATTCGGCTACCGGCATCGGCCTGGCGAAATAGT
>NZ_JBAVNZ010000259.1:0-17598 GCF_049691595.1 Bradyrhizobium sp. | reverse complement strand
GCCGGCTCATGTAAAAGCCTTTCACATGAGCTGGCGCAAGGAAGAGCGCCGCGCCGAGCGCGGCTACCATCACGGCAATCTGAAGGAGGCGCTGCTGCAGGCGGCGCTCAACCTGATTGCACAAAAGGGCGCCGCCGGCTTCACCTTTGCCGACGCGGCACGGATGGCCGGCGTCAGCCCGGCGGCGCCCTACCGGCATTTTCGCGATCGCGATGAGCTGCTTTCCAGCATCGCCCAGCGCGGCTTCGAGCAGTTCGAGGCGCTGCTGACGCAGGCCTGGGACGATGGCCGTCCGGACACCGTTACCGCCTTCGAGCGGGTTGGAAAAGCCTATCTGGCGTTCGCCCGCGAGGAGCCGGCGTTTTATTCGGCGATGTTCGAATCCGGGCTTCCGGTCGACCTCAATCCGACGCTGATGGCGGCCAGCGAGCGCGCCTTTGCCATTATCCGGGCCGCCGCCGAGCGCCTGGCCGCGCTGGCGCCGCCTGGCGTGCCGCGCCCGCCGGCGATGATGATGGCGCTGCACATCTGGTCGATGTCGCATGGCGTGGCGTCGCTGTTCGGACGCGGCGACGCCGCCCGCCGCAAGCTGCCGATGTCGCCGGAAGAACTGCTGGAAGCCGAAGTGCTGATTTATCTGCGCGGTCTCGGTTTCCTGACCGACCGCCGGCCGTCAGGTCAGCCGGAACCGGCCGAAGACAGGCCATCGGGCCAGCCATCAGGACCTTGGGGCAAGCCAAAATAATTTCGCGGCGGCCGCCATCGCCCGGCTTGACAAAAACCCGGGATGGGTTAGGTATGTAAATGTTATTTACATTCACAACGGCGTGATGCCGTCACGGAGAGGGAAATGGCCTACACCGCAGATGTCAATCGATGGCGCGGCCCCGACAACGAGACCTACCGCCCGCATATGCTTGAATCGCCCTGGCACCCTGGCTGGATCGCCGTGACCGTGCTCGGCTTCATCATCTGGTGGCCGATCGGGCTTGCCCTTCTCTTTTTCACCCTAGGGAGCAGAAAAATGGGTTGCTGGAGTCATCAGGATCGCTGGTCGAACAAGATGGAGCGGATGCAGGACAAGATGGAGCGGATGCGTGGCCGCATGGAGCGCCGCGGCTTTCCGTTCGGCGGTTTCGGCCCGCCCTCGAGCGGCAACCGCGCCTTCGACGAGTACCGCACGGAAACCTTGCAGCGCCTCGAGGAGGAGCAGGTCGAATTCAAGAATTTCCTCGACCGCCTGCGTCACGCCAAGGACAAGGAAGAGTTCGACGCGTTCATGGCGCAGCACAAGCAGCGTCCGACCCCGCCGAACGATCAGCCGCAGAACTGAGGCTGAATGGAAGAGCCAGCCCTCAGGCGATGTGCCCCCATAGCGCCTGACAACCGACGAGCCGCCCGTTTGCGATCCGCAGACGGGCGGTTTGGTTTTGTGGACCGGGCGTTCGTAGCCGAGCTTGCCGTTCGCTCCTGATCGAATCGGATCGGGCTCGCGTGATCGTCTATCGCGATCGATCGGCGCGATTGATATCCGCTACGCGCCGATCAACGAACATCGTCAGACCGGCCCGGTTGGTGCCGAGCGGAAATTGCCGGCTCTATCCGATTACGTCGCATATGTGGGCGAGAATCGCCGGCGGCGCCGGTCTTCTGGCGCGCAATGCACGCCACGGCGGCATCGCCTCGCCCGATCTTGTGCCGGGCAAACGTCGCTTCGCCGAGAGAATCAAGAAGCCGCGATTGGACCCTCATCCCCGGAGACGCATCGCATCTGCGAGGCGCCTCGGTGAGGGTCTAGCGGCGCGCCGCGCTGAGTTCGGGTTGGACCGGGTCAACAAAACCGATCTCGTCTGCCTCCCGCAGCATGCTTTCGACCCTGCTGTGACCATTGTGCGCTGCGAGAGTCTTGGCCGTGTTACCAAATGCATTGCGAGCGTTCGCGTCGGCTCCGCAGGCAAGCAGCTCTTTCACAACATCAACGTGACCACGATGCGCGGCCCGCATCAGAGGCGTACAGCGGGCGATGTCGCCAGCGTCGCCGTCAGCGTGATGGGCAAGCAGAATTTTGACCGTTGCCGCTCTGTCATTCTCTGCCGCTCGCATCAGCGCGGTCTCGCCGTTGAGGTTCTCGGCGTCGACATCAGCTCCGTTCCTGAGAAGCACCTTCACCATCTCGATGTGGCCTCGTTCGGCGGCAAGTATAAGTGCCGTGTCGCCGTCGCAGTCGCGCGCATTCACATCGGCTCCCTCGACAAGCTGGGCTATTGCCGTCCTGACGTCCCCTTTATACGCCGCCGTGATCAGCGCTTTCGCATCATAGTGAGCCTGCTTCGAATCAATTCCGCTCATGACACCCCCCTTTCTGTCGAACCCCCGTTCGAACGCGCCGGGAATATACGAGCCCCCGGCTGAAAGTGAAGGAACAACATCGCCAAGGGCAGTACGACGGATCAGTTTTGCAGCGCACATCAACATTATTGCAACAACGCCTCGCCCAAGCTGGCTTGAGTCGTGTTGCGATCAACCGGTCACGCCCAAGGTTGCGTCGCGCCATTGCACTGAACACCGTATGGTGAGCCCCGACTTCAGAATTGGGTCAATCGCAACCGGGTCGTGCCAACGGCAAGGTCGGCCATGTCCGTTATTTCCCGAAAGCGCACGTAATTTTACGGTATTCGCAGCGCCGCGACCGGCCGTCGCGGGTCGATGACCACCGGCTGTTCGCGAAGCGCAGACGGGCGGCTTGCCTATGCGCCGGCGAGACGCCTTGCGGCTTTGGTCGGAAGCGCGGCGATCTCACGCCCGACTGTTTCAGATTACGGTGACAGTGCATTCAATTATAATACAATTTAGTGCACTGTCACCGTAATACCCGTAATACCGGCGACGGTGACAAGACGAATTCGTCGCCGGGGAGAGCAAGGCATAAGCCGTAAAACCATTGCGCAGGGAAGGCCGGAGGCCCCGGCTGATACCTGTATGCTCGTGTGCGCATTCTATGCACAATCTTGCACACGAGACCGCGGGTGCCAGCCAGCACCCGGCCTTCCCTGCGCCCTCCTGTTTCGAGGGACAGATTTCCGGCACAGCTCGGGCGCATCGCGCCGTGAGAACGCGGCCCCATGCCTGGCTGAACCGGGGGGACGGGGGAGGTCGCCTGGAACCAGGCCCGGAGGGCCGTAAATGGCCGTTTCGCGCCGATTCCGGCCCCGAAATTCCCCTTTGGTAACCCGGCATTAACCACGATTGGCGTCTGGTGAAGGACGTAATGACGCGCGGACAGCCCTTGTTTTGACATGTTGGCAGCGGATGCAGGGCCCGGCTTTCGGCGGGCCCCCCATGCGACACAGATGAGGCTCTCGCGCTGGCGCTTATTCGCCGCGCCCGGTGCGCGGCTGTGGAACCGGCAGCCATCTGCTCCCGGAGAATATGGGACATTTGCGTTGAGAGGATACGGCCTATGAATCCCGCCGACGTGGCGCAGTCAGCGTTGCCGATGGCATCGAGCGATGTCTCGCTGATCGCGCTGTTCCTGCAGGCCCATTGGGTCGTGAAAGCGGTCATGCTGGGGCTGTTGTCCTGCTCGGTCTGGGTCTGGGCGATCGCGATCGACAAGATTTTCCTGTATGCGCGCACCCGGCGCGCCATGGATCGGTTTGAACAGGCGTTCTGGTCGGGGCAATCGATCGAGGAACTCTATCGCACGCTCTCGGCCAAGCCGACGCAATCGATGGCGGCGTGTTTCGTCGCTGCGATGCGCGAGTGGAAGCGGTCGTTCGAGAGCCAGTCGCGGTCCTTTGCCGGGCTGCAAATGCGGATCGAAAAAGTCATGAACGTCTCGATCGCCCGCGAAATCGAGCGGCTGGAACGGCGGCTCCTGGTATTGGCGACGGTCGGCTCGGCCGGCCCCTTCGTCGGCCTGTTCGGCACGGTCTGGGGCATCATGTCGAGCTTCCAGTCGATCGCGGCCTCGAAGAATACCTCGCTGGCGGTGGTGGCGCCCGGCATCGCGGAGGCGCTGTTTGCCACCGCGATCGGCCTTATCGCCGCCATTCCGGCGACTATCTTCTACAATAAGTTCATTTCCGAGGTTAACCGGCAGGCCCAGCGCCTCGAAGGGTTCGCCGATGAATTTTCAGCAATCCTGTCGCGCCAGATCGACGAGCGGGCGTGATGCGCGGTATATTGTGGCCATATTGGTGAGCACCGTATCATGGCGATGAACATGGCAGGTTCGCCGGGCGGCGGACGCCGCGGCCGGCGCAAGGCGGTGATGGCGGAGATCAACGTCACGCCGATGGTCGATGTGATGCTGGTGCTTTTGATCATCTTCATGGTGTCGGCGCCGCTGCTCACCGTCGGCGTGCCGCTCGATCTGCCGCAGACCCAGGCCAAGAGCCTGGAGCAGGACAAGACGCCGTTGCAGCTCTCGGTCGATACCAGGGGCAAGGTGTTCATCAACGATACCGAAGTCGCGATGAACGAGCTGATCCCCAAACTGAAGGCGATTACCGATGCCCGCGGCGGCATGGACGAGCGTATCTACATGCGGGCGGACAAGAAGGCCGATTACGGAACCGTGGCGAGGGTGATGGGACAATTGTCGGGCGCGGGCTTCAAGCGGCTGGCGCTGGTCACCGAAGTGGAGCAGGGGTCCTAGCAGGGTGAAGGTCAAGGTCGACAAGACACTCGTTGCGTCGGTTGCCCTGCACGTCCTCGTGATCGGGTGGGGGCTGGTGTCGTTCTCGACCAGGGCGTTCGAGTCGATGCCGGAAGAATCGCTGCCGATCGATATCATCTCCGCCGACCAGCTCGCCAAGGTCACTGCCGGCATCAAGACCGGCAAGAAGGAAAATCCGAAGCCGCTGGTGGAGAAGGTCGCCGAAGCCAGGCCGGTCGACGACGTTGTCGGCAAGATCACCGAGAAGGCGCCGGTCGTGACCGACGTGGCGCCGCCGCCGCAGCCGAAGGTGGAGGAAAAGCCGGTCGAGAAAAAGCCCGATCCGCCGAAGCCGGTCGCCGAGAGCAAGCCCAAGGAAGAGCCGAAGCCGATCGAGAAGAAGCCGGATCCGCCCAAGATCGATCCGATCGCGGAAGCCTTGAAAAAGGAAGAGAAGAAGCCGCCGCCGAAGCCGGCAGCCCAGGCCGCCAAGCCGCCGGAGCCGGCGAAGCCGAAGACCGAACGCACCTTCGATCAATCGAAGATCGCAGCCCTCCTCGACAAGCGCGATCCGACGCGCCAGGCGGTGACCGGCGACACCCTGAATTCCAATGCGGCGCTGGGGACCGCCAAGGGCACCGCCGCGGACAATTCCGCGACCTGGGGCGCGATGTTCCGCTCGCAGGTCGAGCGCTGCTGGAAGAAGCCCTATGGCGGCATCGAGGCGCAAAAGTCGGAAGCCGCTTTTGCGATCCGTCTGAAGCGCGACGGCACGCTGGAAGGCATGCCGGTTCCGGAAGGCACCCCGGCGACGCCGTATCTTCGCGTCTATCAGGAGAGCGCGTTGCGCGCGATCATCGAATGTCAGCCGTATAATCTGCCCGCAGCCTATTTCGAAGAATGGAAATATTTTGCGCCGGTCTTCACCGAACGGAAAACCTGAGGGCGACGCCAGCGCCTCGCCGATTGTAAAGCAAAGTCCGCAAACCATGACCGACCAAGACAAATTGCGCGAGACGAATTTTCGCCTGAGCCGGCGGCAGATCATTTCCGGCATGGCCGCGCTCGGCGCGGTCGCCACCGGGCGCGACGCCCTGGCGCAGGCGCCGAAGCGCGTGACCATTCCCGAGGGCGACTTCACGCCGCTGCCGATCGCGATTTCGAATTTCGTCGCCGGCACGCCGTCGGACGGCGAGGTCGGCGTCGGCGTGTCCCAGGTCATCACCAACAATCTGAAGCGCAGCGGACTATTCGCGCCGATCGATCCGGCCGCCTTCATCGAGCGAATTTCCAACATCGATGTTGCGCCGCAGTTCCAGAACTGGAAAACCATCAGCGCGCAGGCGCTGGTGACCGGCCGCATGACCCGGCAGGGCGACGGACGCCTCAAGGCGGAATTCCGTCTCTGGGACGTCAATACCGGCCAGCAGCTCGCTGGCCAGCAATATTTCACCTCGCCTGAATACTGGCGGCGGATCGCCCATATCATTTCCGATCAGATCTACGAGCGCCTGACCGGGGAGAAGGGCTATTTCGACACCCGTGTCGTGTTTGTCGATGAATCCGGATCGAAAGAACGCCGCGTCAAGCGGCTGGCGCTGATGGATCAGGACGGCGCCAATGTGCGCTATTTGACCAAGGGCGCGGACATCGTGCTGACGCCGCGGTTCTCGCCGTCGACCCAGGAAATCACCTATATGGAGTTCGGCCAGGGTGACCCGCGCGTCTACCTCTACAATATCGAGACCGGGCAGCGCGAGATCGTCGGCAATTTCCCGGGCATGTCGTTCTCGCCGCGCTTCTCGCCGGACGGCCAGCGCATCATCATGAGCCTGCAGCAGGGCGGCAACTCCAACCTTTTCGTGATGGACCTGCGCTCGAAATCGACCACGCGTCTCACCGATACGCCGGCGATCGATACCTCGCCGTCCTACGCGCCCGACGGCAGCCGGATCTGTTTCGAGTCCGATCGCGGCGGCAAGCCGCAGATCTATGTGATGCCGGCGAGCGGCGGCGCGGCGCAGCGCATCTCCTTTGGTGACGGCAGCTACTCGACGCCGGTGTGGTCGCCGCGCGGCGATTACATCGCCTTCACCAAGCAGGGCGGCGGTCAATTCGCCATCGGCATCATGAAGACCGACGGCTCGGGCGAACGGATTCTCACCGCCGGGTTCCACAACGAGGGACCGACCTTCGCGCCGAACGGCCGGGTGCTGATGTTCTTCCGCGATCCCGGCGGCAGCGGGGGACCTTCGTTGTTTACCGTCGATATCTCCGGACGCAACGAGTTGCGGGTTCCGACCCCCGGATTTGCCTCCGACCCGGCCTGGTCACCGCTGTTGTCGTGACATCGGCGCCGCGGTGCCGGACCGGTCGGCAAGCCATGCCCAGCGTGTTGATTATCAGGACGGATTTTCCCAACCGCTGGCGAAAAAACAACGCCTCGGTAACGATGTTCCCTCAGAAAGACTTCACCTGCGAGGGGTAGAACTACGCACCTGAAGAGGACGCGTACGCCCAACATGCAGCTTGCCCATCAGAGCGGAGAGCCCGATCAAAAAGCGTCGCCGTCGATCTACGCGGCGCTGATCGATTCGCTGTTCACCGACCCGGGGCCGATGTTCGTGGGCGCGCTCTGCGCCGCGGTCGCCGCGGTCATGACGGCGCTGAAGACCGGCGATGCCTGGCTGTGGCCTTGCGTCGCGCTGCTCGTCGCCACCGGCGCCTTGCGCGCGCTCGACACGCGTCGGTATCAGCGGCTGAGTGCGAGCCTGACGCCGGACGGCGTGGCGCGCTGGGAAGTTCGCTACCAGATCGGCGCGATGGCCTATGCGGGCGCGCTCGGGCTCTGGTGCCTCGTCGTCTTGACGGGCAGCGACGATGCCGTCGCGCATATGATCGCCACCTCGGTCACGCTTTGCTACGTGGCGGCCGGTGGCGGCCGCACCTACGGCCGCCCGTGGATCTTCCATGTGCAGATGCTGCTGGCTTGCGGCCCGCTGACGGCGGCGCTCGCTGTCCACGGCAGCCCCTATTACATCGGGATGGCATTTCTGAATGTGCTGTTCTTCCTCGCACTCAGGCACATTTCGACCAGCCTTCAGAAGATTTTCGTGCGGGCGCTGATTGCCCGCGAACGAGAGGCGGCGCTGGCTAGTCAGTTCGACACCGCGCTGAACAACATGCCGCACGGATTGTGCATGTTCCGCGCCGACAGCCGCCTCGCGGTGATGAATCATCGCTTCAGCCAGATGATGAACCTGTCCGACGATTTCGTGCAGCGTGGCGCGGACGTATCGGACATCTGTTCCGCCTGCGTCGTCGCCGGCTCGATCTCGGCCACGAGCGCCGGGCTGATCCTGCGCGAAATCGAGAATTCGCAGGCCGGCGACATCATCACCACCGACCCCGATTTCACCAAGAACCGGTCACTGTCCTGGACCTTCCAGCCGATGGCCGGCGGCGGCACGGTCGTGCTGGTGGAAGACATCACCGAACGCAAGGACGCGGAGGCCAGGATCAGCCATCTCGCGCGTTACGACGAATTGACCGAGCTTCCCAACCGGGTCAATTTCCGCGACGAGATCGGGCGCCTCTTGGCCATTCAACAGGGGGCCGATCAGCTGTCGGCGCTGCTGTTCGTCGACCTCGACCAGTTCAAGCAGGTCAACGATACGCTGGGTCATCCCTGTGGCGACCAGTTGCTGTGCGCGGTCGCCAACCGCTTGCGCGAGATGCTGCGCCCGGAGGATTTCGTGGCCCGGTTCGGCGGTGACGAATTCGTGGTGTTCCAGCAGAACATCCATTCCGAGGATGACGCCGCCGGCCTCGCCCGGCGCGTCGTCGATCGCCTGAGCGAGCGCTACCAGATCGACAACCATCTGGTCGAGATCGGCGCCAGCATCGGCATCGCCATGACCTCTCCCGGCTTCAGCGCGGATACGCTGATGAAGAACGCGGACATGGCGCTGTATCGCGCCAAGGCCGGCGGCCGCGGAACCTTCTGCTTCTTCCGCGACGAGATGGCGCAAACCGTCGAGGCGCGTCGCATCCTGGAGCTGGACCTGCGCAAGGCGCTGGCGAACGAGGAATTCGAGCTGTTCTACCAGCCGCTGGTCAATCTCAAGTCCGGAAAGATCGCGACCTGCGAAGCGCTGCTGCGCTGGAACCATCCGGTGCGGGGCCCGGTTTCGCCGATCGACATCATTCCGGTCGCCGAGGACATGGGCCTGATCGTCGATCTCGGCCGCTGGATCCTGCGCAAGGCCTGCATGGAATGCATGAAGTGGCCCGATGCCGTCAGCGTCGCGGTCAACTTCTCGCCGCAGCAGTTCCATCAGCGCGACGTCCTGAGCGAGGTCCGCTATGCGCTCGAGGTTTCCGGCCTGCCGGCGCGCCGGCTCGAAATCGAAATCACGGAATCCTCGCTGTTGCGCAATACGCAATTGACCCATGACGTGTTGTCGCAACTGCATTCGCTCGGTGTGCGGATCTCGCTGGACGATTTCGGCACCGGCTATTCGAGCCTGAGCTATCTGCACAACTTCCCCTTGCAGAAGGTGAAGATCGATCGCTCCTTCCTGGAAGGCATCGATAATGACCGCCCGCTGACGCTGCTGCGCGGCGTGGCGCGGCTCTCGGCCGACCTCGGCATGTCGGTCGTGGTCGAGGGCGTCGAGACCAACGAGCAGCTGGAACTGATCAGCGCCGACGGCGCGGTGACCGAGGCGCAGGGCTATCTGTTCAGCCGTCCGGTGCCGGCCGTGCGGGTTCGCCAGCTGCTGAACGCCTCGCACGGGCGCCGCATGGACGAGGAGCCGCTGCGGGTTCCGGCGCGATCCATCGCGTGACGCGCTTTCAGGAAAACGACACCGGCCGATCGTCCCGGCAGCGGGCCGGAAAGGCGCATTGACGGCCTTGCCGGTGAACATGTGAATGAGTATCTACTTTCGGGTATAGTCCTGCCGTGTCAAGATACCACATGTCTTTGCGCCGACTCACTACCCGTCTGCTTGGGATCCTCGTCATCGCGGCGCTCGCCGTCGCGCCGTTGGCGGCGCCGGCGGCCGCGCAGGTGTCGTCTATGGCTGACATGGCGCACATGGCGTTGATGTCCGAGGAAATGCCCTGCTGTCCCGACGGACAGAAGAGCGGCAATTGCCCGGATTGTCCGATGGCGGCCTTGTGTGTCGTCAAGATCGCGCCGGCCGTTCCCTGCTTTGCGGAAGCCATCCCGATGCGGCTGTTGGTCAAGACCGCTCATTCGTTTCGCGACGATGAGCCTCGCCATGGGCTCGATCGTCCACCCCCCGACCATCCCCCTCGCAACTTGAACTGACCGGCGTTTCGACGCCGTCCGCGGCCGCGCGGCTGGAGCGCGGCTGGTGCGTGCCGTGCCAGCGGCAGATCAAGAACCGAGGATTGACGCCATGAAGACGATTTGTTCGCGCGCCGTTCGGGCCGCGCTCGCCGCCGCCGCCTTCTCCGCTGCGACAATTGGCGGATCGATAGTCCTGAGGCCGGGCCTTTCGCCATTCGGACAGCTCGAAGCCATGTCCGCGCTCGCGCAAGATGTCGACGCGCCGAAGGCGCGCAAACTCAAATACTACCGCAACCCCATGGGGCTTCCCGATACCTCTCCGGTGCCGAAGAAGGATTCGATGGGGATGGATTACATCGCCGTCTATGATGACGAGGAAGCGGAGGACGGCTCGGTCAAGATCAGCCCTGGCAAGCTGCAAAAAACCGGTGTGCGTTCCGAACCGGTCGAGCGGCGCGTGCTCAATGTTCCGGTGCGCGCGCCCGGAACCATCGAACTCGATGAACGCCGGGTATCGATCGTTTCGTTTCGCTTCGAAGGTTTTATCGAATCCGTCGAGGACGTCACGACCGGCCAGCACGTCCGCAAGGGCCAGCCCTTGTTGCGGGTCTACAGCCCGGCCTTGTCGAGCGCCGCGGCGGAATATGTTTCCGTACTGGGATCAAAAGCCGGCAGCGGGATCACGAGCCAGGCGATACGGGGTGCGAAACAACGATTGGAAAATCTTGGAATGTCGGAACAGGCCATCGCCGACATCGAACGCACCCGCGAGCCCGTGCTGTCCGTGCCGTGGCTCTCCCCGCAGGACGGAGAGATTTTGGAGCGCGCAGCCGTCAACGGCATGAGGGCCGCGCCCGGCGCGCTGTTGTTTCGCATCGCCGACCATCAGATCGTCTGGGCGGTCGCCGATGTTGCCGAGCGTGATCTGGGCCTGATAGCGCTCGGACAGAAAGTATCCGTACGGCCTCGCGCCTATCCGGATCGCAGTTTCAGCGGCGAGGTCGCGTTGATCTACCCGCACATCAATGCGCCGACGCGCACCGCGCGCATCCGCATCGAGTTGCCTAATCCCGATGGCCTGTTGCGGCCGGACATGTATGCCGACATCGAGATCGCGACCGGGTTGGAGCGGCCGGTGCTGACCGTTTCCGCCAGCGCGATCATCGACAGCGGACAACGACAGCTCGTACTGCTGGACAAGGGCGACGGGCGCTTTGAACCGCGCGCGGTGAAGCCCGGGCGTCGCGGGGATGGTCGCGTTGAAATTATGGAGGGACTTGCGGAGGACGATAAAGTCGTTGTTTCCGCGAATTTCCTGATCGACGCCGAAAGCAATCTCAAGGCGGCGCTTCAAGGCCTTGCGGGCGGAGACAAGCCCCAATGATCGCGCGCCTCATTGGCTGGTCGGCCCGAAATTTGATGCTGATTCTCATCGGCACGGCGTTTGCGGTCGCCGCCGGGCTCTATGCGCTCAAGCACCTTCCGCTGGATGCCATCCCCGATCTCTCGGATACCCAGGTGATCGTCTACACCGAATACAAGGGTCAGGCTCCGCAGGTCATCGAGGATCAGGTCACCTATCCGCTGACGACGGCGATGCTGACGGTCCCCAAATCGAGAGTGGTGCGCGGCTTCTCCTTCTTTGGCGTGTCGTTCGTCTACATTATTTTCGAGGACGGAACCGATATCTATTGGGCGCGGTCGCGCGTGCTCGAATATCTCAACGCGGCGGCACGGAAGCTGCCAAACGGCGTAACGCCAACGTTGGGGCCGGATGCAACCGGCGTTGGATGGGTCTATCAGTATGCGCTTCAGTCCAGCAACATGTCGCTGGCTGAGCTGCGCTCGCTGCAGGACTGGAACATCCGGTATGGCATCGCCAAGGCGGAGGGCGTCGCCGAGGTCGCGAGCGTTGGTGGCTTCGTCAAACAATATAACGTCGTGGTCGATCCCGGCCGGCTCCGCTCGCTGAACATCCCGCTGTCCAAGCTGCGCGATGTCATCAGGGGCAGCAACATGGATGTCGGCGGCCGCACCGTCGAACTCTCGGAGTTCGAGTTCATCGTCCGCGGGCGCGGCTACATCAAGGGCATAAATGATCTCTCGAACGTCGTTCTCAGGGTTGAAAACGGGACGCCCGTGCTGCTGAAGGACGTAGCGCGGATCGAACTCGGACCGGACGAACGGCGAGGCATCACCGAACTCAATGGCGAGGGCGAGGTCGCCAGCGGCATAGCGCTGCAGCGCTTTGGTCAGAACGCGCTTGACGTGATCGACAACGTGAAATCGCGGCTGTCGGAGATGGCGTCAGGTCTTCCCAGCGGTGTCGAGGTTGTCCCGGTCTACGACCGCTCAAATCTCATCCATGATGCGATCGAGACCCTGAAAAGGACCCTGCTGGAAGAGAGCATTATCGTCGCTCTCGTTTGCGTCGTCTTTCTGCTGCACGTGCGCAGCGCGTTCGTCGCAATCCTGATGCTCCCCGTTGGCATTCTGATGGCGTTCGCTGCCATGAGGGCGCTCGGCCTCGGCTCCAACATCATGAGCCTTGGCGGCATCGCGATCGCCGTCGGCGCGATGATCGACGCCGCCATCGTCATGATCGAGAATGCACACAAGCATCTGGAGCGCGCGCCGCCCGGCAAACCGCGCATCGACGTGCTGATCGAGGCGGCGAGCGAGGTCGGGCCGGCCTTGTTCTTCAGCCTTCTGATCATCACGGTCTCGTTCCTGCCGATCTTCACCATGGAAGCCCAGGAAGGGCGGCTGTTCAGCCCGCTCGCATTCACCAAGACCTTCGCGATGGCGGCGGCGGCCATCCTGTCGGTGACGCTGGTTCCGGCCCTGATGGTTCTGTTCGTTCGCGGCCGGATCGTTCCCGAGCACAGAAACCCCATCAACCGCTTTCTGATCTGGGCCTACCGACCCCTGATCCGGATCGTTCTCAAGGCCAAGACACTGACGGTCCTGCTGGCACTTGCCGTGCTCGCCGTCAGTATCTGGCCGGCGCGGCAGCTTGGCACGGAATTCATGCCGAGCCTCAACGAAGGCACGCTGATGTACATGCCGACGACCTTGCCCGGCATTTCCGTGACCAAGACGGCCGAACTTCTGCAGACCCAGAACAAGATCATCAAGACCTTCCCGGAGGTCGCATCGGTCTATGGCAAGGCCGGACGGGCCGAGACCGCGACCGATCCGGCCCCGACCGAGATGTTCGAGACCATCGTCAATCTAAAACCCAGGGCGCAATGGCGCGCGGGTCTGACGGTCGATGGCCTGATCGCCGAACTGGACAAAGCCTTGCAGTTTCCCGGCGTCTCCAATGCCTGGACCATGCCGATCAAGGCGCGGACCGACATGCTGGCGACGGGCATACGCACGCCCGTCGGCATCAAGGTGCTGGGGACCGATCTCAGCGAACTCGACCGGCTGGCCCGCCAGATCGAGGCGGTGGTCAGGGCCGTGCCGGGCACTTCCTCCGCTTATGCCGAGCGGGTCATTGGCGGCTACTATCTGGATATCGTCCCGGACCGCGATGCGCTGGCCCGCTATGGCCTGATGGTGAGCGACGTGCAGGATACGGTCTCCTCCGCGCTCGGCGGCGAGACGATTACCACGACGGTCGAGGGGCGCGAACGCTACGGCGTCAATCTGCGCTATCCGCGCGATCTGCGCAGCGATCCGCAATCGATCGCGCGTGAGGTTCTGGTCGCAATGCCCGCGGGTGGCACGGTGCCGTTGGGCGAGGTCGCCTCGATCAAGCTGACACGTGGTCCGACCACGATCCGCACCGAAAACGGAAAGCTCGCGGTCTATATCTTTGTCGATATCAGGGATCGCGACCTTGGCGGATATGTCGCCGATGCCAGGGCGGCGGTGGCCGCCAACGTGCAGTTCTCGCCCGGCTCTTATGTGGTGTGGAGCGGGCAGTTCGAATATCTCGAGCGGGCGGAGGCAAAGCTGAAAATCGTCATTCCCGTCACGTTGCTGATTATCTTTCTGCTGCTCTATCTCAATTTCCGGCGCCTGACCGAAACGCTGATCGTCATGCTCTCATTGCCGTTCTCGTTGGTCGGAGGTCTGTGGCTGATGTGGTGGCTCGGATTCAATTTCTCCGTCGCCGTCGCCGTCGGCTTTATCGCGCTGGCCGGGGTCGCCGCGGAAACCGGCGTCATCATGCTGATCTATCTCGATCATGCGATGAACGAGCTGCAGGCGAGGCGGCTGGCCGACGGCACCCGGTTTACCCGCGCGGACTTGCACGAGGCAATCATGCTCGGGGCGGTCGAGCGCGTACGCCCCAAAATGATGACCGTAGTGGCCATCATGGCCGGGCTGCTTCCGATCATGTGGAGCGCCGGTACCGGATCGGAACTGATGCAGCGGATTGCGGTCCCGATGATCGGGGGAATGGTGTCCTCGACGGTACTGACGCTGATCGTCATTCCCGCGGTATACGCCTTGATCAAGGGCTGGAATCTGCCACCCCCAGGGCGAACCGCCGTTCCTCCGCCACCTCAGGTTAACCCTATCGCCGCGATCCCTTTGCACACGTTTTAAGAAGCTGTTAATCTTTTTGCCAGCTCGCATAAGTTGTTGTGGCGTAAGGAGTAATGAATGAGGTCTGCCGCTGAAGCAGCCGGCTTGATACACCAACGAAGCGCGGATACTCTCGAATATGTCGATTACCGCCTGGTCGAAACGCCCGACGAAAAGGAAGAGATTTACCGTCTGCGTTACCGGGCCTATCTGCGCGAGGGCGCGATCCTGCCCTCGGAATCCCAGCGCGTCACCGACCGCTACGACGATGAACCGAATAACTTTACCTTCGGCGTCTATTATCGCGGCGAACTCCACAGCTCGATCCGCGTCAGCGTCCTGACCGATCGGTGGCGCGGCTCGCCGTCGTCGGAAATGTTCAGCGAAATTCTGCACCCCGAGCTGGAACGGGGCAAAACCATCATCGACCCCACGCGCTTCGTGGCCGATCCCGACAAGGCCAGGATTTTTCCCGAGCTGCCCTATGTCACGGTCCGGCTCGGCTATGTCGCCTGCGGCCATTTCAACGCCGATATCGGTCTTGCCAATGTGCGCCCGGAACACCGGGCGTTCTACCGCAAGGTGTTCCTGCAGGAGCCGCTTGGCGAGCCGAAATTGTTCCCCGGCCTGATCAAGCCGGTCGGGTTGATGGCTGCCCGATATCCGGAGATTCGCGACCGGGTGTTCCAGCGTTTCCCGTTCATGCGCTCGAGCGCGTTCGAGCGGCGGATGTTGTTCCAGCGCGCCGGCGAGTGGCGTCCGTCGTCGGCTGCGATCATCTCCCCGTTCGAGCGCGCCTCGATCGTTCCGCAGTCCTGAAGCCGGCCGGATTTGGCGCCGCGGCCGCCCCGCCTGGCTTGCTGCCCGCAGGGGCTTGTCTGCCGGTCTCCGGGTCCAGGCCGGGCGCAAAGCCCCGTAAACTGGTGATTGTGGCCCGGCCACGCTTGCCTTCACCGTCGCGCCACATTTACAACCCATTAACTATCGCGGTCGCTTTTGCCCGTTGGCCGGCATTTGATCGGGTCTGGCAACAGCCCATCAAGGTTGACGGAACGTTCGCTTAACCATCGCCCTGTAGACCGGATAGCAGTCGAAAAACGCGAGCGTGGAGGCTCCGGAATGAACAGTCAGATGCGTATCCTCCAGGGATTAAAGCTGGCCGCGGTGCTCGCGGTGGCGCTGTCGATGGGCGCCTGCGCCAACAAGAACGTCGGCGCCGATGGCGCGATGGCCAGCGCCGCGACCCCCGGCAGCCAGCAGGATTTCGTGGTCAATGTCGGCGACCGCGTGTTCTTCGAGAGCGACCAGACGGATCTGACCCCGCAGGCGATCGCGACCCTGGAGAAGCAGGCGCAGTGGTTGCAGACCTACAACCGCTATTCCTTCACCATCGAGGGCCACGCCGACGAGCGCGGCACCCGCGAATACAACATCGCGCTCGGCGCCCGCCGCGCCCAATCGGTGCGGACCTATCTCAGCTCCCGCGGCATCGATCCGGGCCGGATGCGCACGATCTCCTACGGCAAGGAACGCCCGGTCGCGGTCTGCAACGACATCTCCTGCTGGTCGCAGAACCGCCGCGCCGTCACGGTGCTCAACGCCAGCTCCTGAGGCGTTCGCTCGTTCCAGAGTTCAATGCCGGCGCCTTCGGGCGCCGGTTTTATTTTGGCCGCGCGATGAAGTCGCGGATCACGGCTATGGTGCGTTCCGGCGCGTCCGTGACGACTGCGTGCCTGCAATTTGCGAATCGTTCGAACCGCACGAGATGCGCCGGCAGCGCGGCCGCTATGTCGGCCTGACTCTCGATCGGATGAATCGGATCATCTTCGCCGCCGAGCACCAGCGTCGGACATCGGATGCGATGAAGATCGGGGAACATGTTGAAGCTGTGGCTCTCGCCGCCGGGCTTGGTGAACCAATGCAGCACCTCTGACCGATTGACGGCGCGGCGCGCCATGTCCGGATCGCGCGGAATACGGGTGTAGAGCGGGATCGCCAGCCGTCGCCAGGCGTCAAGTGAGGCCTGATCCGGATGGCCTTGGACTTCGAGGAAGCGGCGCCGGGCGAGGGCACCAACTTCCGGGCCGCCAAAGCGTTCGAACAACTCCACACGGCGATCCCGGTATGGGCCGCCCGCGGCCTCGGTGCTGATCAGCACGAGCTTGGAGGGGTGTGCCGGATGGCGCGTGGCGTAGGCCAGCGCCACCATGCCGCCGAACGATGCGCCCAGGACGATCGGATCGGCGATGCCGAGGACATCGCAGAACGTGCGCACGTCGTCGCCCCACTGCGCCAGATTCCAGCCTTGTCGCAGGCCGTCCTCGCTGCGGCCATTGCCACGATGGTCGAGATAGACGATCTGGGCGATATCGGCCAACGCGGAATAGGCGGGCCGGTAGATCGAATGGTCGGAGCCGGGGCCGCCATGAAGCATCAGCAGGGTCGGCTTTTCCCGCATCACCGCCCCGTCCGGGACGTACTTCGCGCCCTCGATATCGAAGAACAACTTCACGCCGTTCACGGTTACGTGCATGGCCTGGTTTCCCTTTGCGGTGTGACCGATTCGCGGGGCCTGGCCGCTTGCTTGTTTCGCGGCGGCGGCTAAACCATACCGCGCGATCCAGCGCCGGATTTGCCACGCCAGTCACAATTCTGGCGTACTCGCTATCTCAATGTGTTTCCGCTTTCGATGTCACGCCGATTTCGTCGTCAGGGCAAAATGTCATCCAGGTTTCTTACGACTACAGGCGCCGCGGCGATCGCCGCGATGCTGGCTTTTTCCGCACCGGCCTTTGTCGAGAAGGCGCTGGCGCAGTCCGACGATGCCGACGCGGAAATGCGGATTCAGCGGCTGGAAAATCAGCTGCGCCAGCTCACCGGCCAGAACGAGGAACTGCAATATCGCAACCGGCAACTCGAAGAGCGGCTGCGGCAGCTCGGCGGCGCGGCTCCGGCTGCGCCCGGCGGCCAGGCCCCCGTCGCGCCCCCGAGCGCTGCTGCGATGCCGCCTCCGGCGCAGCCCAATCCGGCCGATCGGCAACCGCAGGTCCAGCCGGGATACGGTCAGCCGCAGCAG
>NZ_JBAVNZ010000258.1:0-22161 GCF_049691595.1 Bradyrhizobium sp. | reverse complement strand
GGATGACCGAGCCGAACACCCAGACCACGGAATTCCACAATGTCAGCCAGAACACCGGATCCTGAACCAGGCGGAGGTAGTTGCCGAGCCCGATGAAGCGGTAGTCCTGCGGCTTGTACAGGACATCGGCATAGAGGCTCATCTTGATCGCCAGCATGATCGGCACCACGACGGTCGCAAGCATGCACAGCGCGGCCGGGACGAGGTAGCAATAGCCGATCAGGAGCTTGCGCATCCGCCAGCCGATCAGCGGCCGGGTGCGGGGCCTTGCGAGGGTGAGCGCGGTCATGATCGTTCCCGACGCTTACGACATTTCCTTCTTCAGGACTTCGGCGAAGCGGTCGAGGCACTCTTTCGCGGAGATTTTTCCAAGGATCGCCTGCTGGATCAGCGGCACGCCATCGGAGTCGATCCTGCCGCCCCAGCCGGGATAGGCGAGATACGGGCTGACGATCCCGATTCCGAACGAGTTCACGAAGCCGGCCAGCGCCGGGTCGTTGGCAAATTCCGGCTGCTTGAGGATCGACTGGCGCGCCGGCAGCAGGCCGAGCGTCGTGCAGTATTTCAGGCTCGGCTCGTCCTCGAGCATGAAACTCATGAATTGCCAGGCGCCGTCCTTGTTCTTCGCGCCCTTGAACATGGTGAGCGTCTCGGAGAACCAGAACGAGGCGCGCTTGTTCGCCGGGCCGATCGGCAGCGGCAGCGTGGCGAACTTGTCGGCGCCGAGGTTCTTCTTCTGCTGGCCGCTCGAGCCGGAATTGTGCTGGTACATGCTGGTGACGCCGCGCCCGAAGGTTTCGACGATTTCGACAAAGCCGTCGGTCGCAGCACTCGGCGGCGTGACCTTGTGCTTGAGCGCAAGCTCGAGATACCAGGAAAGCGCGTCGACGGCTTCCTTCGAATTGATCACCACCTTGCCGTCCTTCAGCACTTCGGCGCCGTTGGCGTAGGCGAATTCGCTCGGATAGAGCAGCGCCCAGGTGCCGCCGCCGCGCATCCCGTAGCCGTACTGGTTCTTGTCCGCCTTGGTGAAAGCTTTGGCGAGGCCAAGGAACTCGTCCCAGGTCCAGTCCGGGGTCGGCTCCTTGAGGCCGAGCTCTTTCAGACGGTCGGTGCGGTAGTAGATCCCGTCGAGCGTCACGGCGAGCGGAAGCGAGATGATCTGGTTGTTGATGGTCACGGTCTGCCAGGCCGTCGGCGCCACATCGGCGTAGTGCTTCCAGGATTTCGCGCGCGCGCTGATGTCCTCGACCGCGCCCATGCCGTTGAACTGGCCGACCCAGTTGTCCCAGACCTGGCAGAGATCGGGCGGACTGCCGCCGGTGATCGCGCTGATCAGCTTCTGACGCGCCTGCGCCTGCGGCACGTATTCGATCTGCACCGCGAAATCCTTTTGCGACTGATTGAAGCGCTCGACCAGCGAATTCATCAGCGCGATGCGGGTCGGCTCGGGAACGCTCCACTGAAAGCGCACCGGCTCGGCGCCCCAGGCCTTGCGCGGGCCGATGAACGGCGCATCCCACCAGGCCAGATCGGCCGCGGCGATGACGCCGGTGCCCGCGAGGGTGTGCAGCAGCTTGCGACGCGACAGCGAAATACGCTGATCCATTTTGTTACCTCCCGCGGGCGAGGCCGTTCCGGCTCTTGTGCGATCATGCCACAGCCTTCCGAACGGGAAAAGCTGCAAACATGCGCGTGCTTGGGACGTTCGGTATGGAGGACCGTCATAGCGCAGCGACTTGTCCGCCGTAGCTCGGCGAGCGAAGGCGGAAGCAATCCATCGTGCCGCAAAGAAAGAATGGATTGCTCGCAATGACGCTGGTTCGATCCAGACGCGACCTCGCGATCCCGCGGCCGCCGCTCAAATCATCGATGCGACTTTTTCCAGCCCGATGATGCGGGCGAGCGAGCGCACTTCGCGCTTCTGGTCTTCGCGCAGCTGCATCAGCAGCGGCATCGCCGCCGATTTCAGCTGCTGGACTTCCTCGGAATCGGGATCGATCGGCGCGCCGGCTGCGTTCGGATCGTCCTGGCGCGTCGCATGGATCTTGCGGGCGACGGCGCGCAGCGCGGTTTCCACCGCCGGCCAATGGGATTGCTGCGCGGAAGACAGTTTCAGGCGATCCTTGATGCCGGCGATCTGGGTGTCGCTCAGCAGCGCGTATTTCTGCGGCTGCGGCTTGCTCACGGCCTTCGGCTTCGGCGCCGCCTCGGCCATTTTCGGCGTCGGGATGTCGGCGGGCGCGATGGACGCAAAGGCCTGGCGCAGCGGCTCGGTCAGCTCCGGGGCCGCAATCGGAGCCTGGACCTCAGCCTGGAGTTGGGCCTGCGGCGGCTCGAAGGACGCCAGCGCCATGGTGACGACGGCGAGCCGATCCCTCTTGCCCTCCTTGTTCGAAACCGCGTTCTCCAAAGCGCGCTCAGCAGCCGCTTCATAACGCGCCGCCGGCACGCTGTCGCGGCCGAGGATGGCAGCAATGGCGGCGCCGACCACCAGCAAACAGGCCAGCGCGACGAGGGTAATGGCTCTGGTCAAAAACGTCTCCATTCGACCGCCTGGGCCAAGGTCCCGAAAACTGGATGCCAATTAAGGCTTTAGCATGCCGCCGACGAGGTTGCGACGGGCCGGAAAGGGCGAAAATCGCGCCGAAACAACCTACAATCAGGCCGCCACGGCCAGATCGTAGGCTTGCTGGATATCGGCGACGATGGCGGACGCCTCCCAGATCGCATCCGCAGTGACCGAGCGCAGGCTGATGGTCCAGTTGCCCTTGCCGGTGCGCGGCATCCTGACAATGTCGAATTCGATGTTGCGGCACAGCGGATGCCGCTTCAGCGCATAGCCAACGCGGCTTCTAATCTCGTCAAGCGTTGCCGGGGTTTTCACAAAAAACGCCTCGAAATCCATCTCGCATCCCCCTCCCCGATGGGTCAGCCCTGCCGAGGCGGCGGACTATCTCCATGACCATTGTTGGCGCGGACCTGGTTAACGGTGCGTTAAGGCCAAACATCATCGATGGGCGCGGACGGCGGCATGGGAACAGGCGGCGGGATCGACGGCGCTGACAACAACGGCGGCGAAGTCCCGGCGCTGAGTTCTGGCGCTGAGTTCTTGGCGCTGAAGTCCTGGCGCTGAAGTCTTGGCATTGCCAACTAGGCGAGTTCTACCCGCGCAGCCGCGGCGCGATATTCCGCGACCGTTCGCGTCACGAGTTCATCCACCGAAAGCACCGCCGTCACGCCCGACGTCGCGTGCCCCGCGCTCCAGATATCGCGCCAGCGTTCGGAGCGGTTCTCGCGCGCGCCGATATCGATATCGTTGCCGATATCGATCGCGCCCCGCCGCGGCAGATCGTCGGGGTCGAGACCGGCGGCTTCGATCGACGGCCGCAGCATGTTGGTCTGCAATCCCGTAAACGCCGTGGTCAGCAGAATATCGTCGGCGCTGCTCTCGACCAGCATCTGCTTGTATCGCGCGTCCGCCATGCTCTCGCGGGTGGCGATGAATTTGGTGCCCATATAGGCGAGGTCGCAGCCGAGCGCCTGCGCCGCGCGCAGGGCATGGCCGTCGCCGATGCCGCCGGCGAGCACCACCGGACCGTCGAAGAACGCCCGCACCGCGCGGACGAACACGAAGGGATTGAGCCAGCCGGTCTGGCCCCCTGCCCCCGCCGTCAGCAGCACCAGCCCGTCGGCGCCGGCCTCAACCGCGCGCCCGGCGTGGCGGATGCTGGCGACATCGGCGAACACCAGCGCGCCGGCATCGTGCAGCGGCGCCAGCACCGGCGCCGGCGACCCGACCGAGGTGATAACCATCTCCGGCCTGTGCCGCAGCACCACATCGAGGTCCTGCGCCAGCCGCGCATTGGAGCGGTGCACGATCAGGTTCGGGCAGATCGGCGCGGCGGGTTTTCCGCTCTGCTCGGAATAATCGCGCAAGCGGGTCTCGATATCGTCGAGCCAGTGATCAAGTTGCTCGGGGCTGCGGCAATTCACCATCGGGAACGCGCCGATCACCCCGTTGCGACAAGCCGCGACCACGAGTTCAACGCCGGAAACGAGGAACATCGGCGCCGCGATCAGCGGCAGGCTCAGACGATCGCGAAAGCGCGACAGCGGATCGGCGGTTGGCAAGGCGTTTCTACTTCCCGGCTTGAATAGCGGCGGCTTTGTTGTGCTAGCGTTGCCCCCAACATTGGCACGATCGAGGACCAATCACAAAGCGGGAGGAAGAGAGATGAGCGATCCGCTCTACGCCTTTCCGGCGGTCTGCGAACAGACCTTGCGGGCGCTGGCGCGCTACCCGTCGCGCACGGCATTCAGCTGGCCCGGCGGATCGATCAGCTATGCCGGCGCCACCGACCTGATCGGGCGCATCCAGCGCGTGTTCATGCAGCTCGGATTCACGCCCGGCGCCCGCGTCGCCTTCCTGACCGCCAACCGCGCCGATGCCTGGTGCGCCGGCGTCGCCGCGCAATTGTCGCAGCTTGCGATCACCTGGCTGCATCCGCTGGGCTCGCTGGACGATCAGCTGTTCCAGCTCGAGGATTCCGAGGCCGCGATGCTGGTCGTCGACGGCGCCACGTTCCGCGACCGCGGCGGCGAGCTCGCGGCGAAAGCCGCGGGCCTCAAGACCGTCTTTACGCTCGGCGCGGCCGATTACGGCGCCGACCTGCTGAAGGCGATCGAGGCCACAGGCCACGCCACGCCGCGCTGTTTCGCCGGCCCCGACGATCTCGCAACGCTCAATTACACCGGCGGCACCACCGGCAAATCCAAGGGCGCGCTGCGCTATCACCGCGAGTATGGCGGTTTTGCCAACGCCATCCTGGCCGATTTCGAAATCCCGGACACGCCGCGCTATCTCACCGTGGCGCCGATCAGCCACGTCGCCGGCACGAAAGTGCTGCCGGCGCTGATGCGCGGCGGCACCGTGCATATGCTGAAAGGTTTCGATCCCGAAGCGGTGTTCGACACCATCGCGCGCGAGCGCATCAATTTCACGCTGTTCGTGCCGACCATGATCTATGTGATGCTGGATCATCCCGCGCTCGAGCGGACCGATCTCTCCTCGCTGGAATTGCTGCTCTATGGCGCCTCCGCGATGTCGCCGAGCCGGCTGGTCGAGGGCATCGCGCGGATCGGGCCGGTATTCTCGCAGCTCTACGGCCAGACCGAATGCTACCCGGTCTCGGTGCTGCGCAAGGCGGACCACGATCCCGGCACGCCGGAATTGTTCCTGTCCTGCGGCTTTCCGATCGCCGCCTGCGAGGTCAAAATTCTCGACGATGGCGACCACGAGGTCGCGACCGGCGAAGCCGGCGAGATCTGCGTGCGCGCGCCGCATGTGATGGCCGAATACTGGAAGCGGCCCGAGCAGACCGCGGAAACCCTGAAGAGCGGCTGGCTGCACACCGGCGACATCGCGCGCACTGATGAGCGCGGCTACCTGTTCATCCTCGACCGCAAGAAGGACATGATCGTCTCCGGCGGCTTCAACATCTTTCCGCGCGAGGTCGAGGACGTGCTGTCGCAGCACGCCGACGTCGCCATGGTCGCCGTGGTCGGCGTCCCCGACGACAAATGGGGCGAGGCCGTCACCGCCGTGGTTGTCGCACGCGAGGGCGCCCGGCCGGACGCCGATGAACTGATCAACATGGTGAAGGCGCGCAAGGGTTCGGCGCATGCGCCAAAGCACGTCAGGTTCGTCAAGGAACTGCCGATGACCGGCGTCGGCAAGGTCGACAAGAAGCTGCTGAAGGCCGGCTTCTGGGCCGGCCGCGACCGGATGGTGGGGTAGCGCATCCGGGACGCGCGCGGGTCGCTTTCACCCCCGGCGTCATTGCGGAAAGAACTCCGGCCACATCGCCCGCCACTTCGCGGCCAGCGGACGAAAGTCGTCGGGGACGATCTCGTGGCATTCGGCGATGGCGGCGGGCAACACCCATGGCTGGGCGCTTCTCATGAACATATGCGCGGCCGGAACCAGCCAACTGGTATCGTCGAGCGTTCCGGCACGAAGATTGATCGAATCCGGACGACCCGTTCGCTCGCCATAAATTCGCGCGCCGCAGTCGGCGCAGAACCAGGACGTGACGTCCGCGCCGGATGGCGACTTATGATGCCAACCCTTAGGCTCGCCGCGCAGGATTCGGAAGCAATTGGTCGCAACCGGCATGTTCAGCGCGAACGCGCTGCCGGAGGCGGTCTGGCAATCCGTGCAATTGCAGGTGTAGAGCAGCAGCGGAAAAGCGCCGATCTCGTAGCGGATCGCGCCGCAGGAGCAGCCGCCGGTCAGGGGAAGCGCCGGTTGCGTCGCGTTCATGGTGGGCCCGACGAGGATGCGTGGATCGTCACACCCTATCGGCAAACCGATGGCCGCGCCACCGTCGCCATGGCGCGGTCTGTCACGGTCTCAAGCCGCCCCTATTCGCCGCTTGGGAGGGGCATTGACCATTTCGAATCCGTTCGGCACCTCGATATCGACCTCGAGCGTCGATACGGTTTTGCCCCGGTCCATTCTCACCTTGACCTTGTCGGGATCGAGCTGGATATGCCGCGACACCACCGCGAGAATCTCCTCCCGCAGCGTGGCCAGCAGGTCAGGCTGGCCGAGCAGGCCGCGCTCATGCGCCAGCAAAATCTGCAGCCGTTCCCGCGCAACGGGAGCGGTTGCCTCGCTGGGAGCGGACGCCTCGCGGGCCCTGAAGAACCGCAGCAGACTCATGCTCATGCAGCCCTCCGTCCGAGCAACCGGTTCATCAGGCCCCTGCGCTCGCCCGGCACCACCATGTCGACCTGTTCGCCCATCAATCGACGCGCCGCGTCGGCATAGGCGCGGGCCGCGGGGCTCGCGGCGTTGTTCAGCGTAACCGGACAGCCGACATTGGAGGCGCGAAGCACGTCCTCGCTCTCGGGGATGATGCCGACCAGCGGGATCGCAAGGATTTCAAGAATGTCATCGATGGTCAGCATTTCGCCTCTCGCCGCGCGCATCGAGTCATACCGGGCGATCAGCACGTGCTTCGTCACCTGTTCGCCCTTCTCGGCCCTGACGGTTTTCGAATCGAGCATTCCGATGATCCGGTCGGAGTCCCGTACCGACGAGACTTCGGGGTTGGTGACGATGACGGCCTCGTCCGCATAGCGCATCGCAAGCATCGCGCCACGCTCGATACCGGCCGGACTGTCGCAGAGGATCCAGTCGAACTTGGTTCGCAGTTCCGCGACAATCTTGCCGATTCCCTCGTCGGTGAGCGCCTCCTTGTCCCTGGTCTGGGACGCCGGCAACAGCCACAAATTCTCCAGCCGCTTGTCGCGGATCAGCGCCTGGGAAAGCTTTGCGACGCCCTGCACCACATTGATGAGGTCGAACACCACGCGTCGTTCCGCGCCCATCACCAGATCGAGGTTGCGCAGACCGACGTCGAAGTCGACGACCACCACGCTTTCCCCGTTTTGCGCGAGCGCGGCGCCGAGCGCTGCCGTGGATGTGGTCTTTCCAACGCCACCCTTGCCGGACGTGACGACCAGGACCTTAGACATTCTTGATCTCCTTAACCGGGTTAATTCAACGGGGTAATTTTCATGGTTTCGCCTTGCAGCCAGGCCTGAGCCGGCCGATTGCGCAGTGACGCGTCGATCTGTTCTGCGGTCTGGTAGTAGCCGTCGATGGCAAGCAGTTCCGCCTCGATCTTCTGGCAGTAGATTCGCGCAGCGGAGTTGCCGTTGACCCCGGCCATCGCCCGGCCGCGCAGCGTCCCGTAAATGTGGATCGAGCCGCCGGCGACGATCTCCGCGCCCGAGCCGACCGAACCCAGCACGGTCACGTCGCCTTCGGTGAAAATGACCGACTGGCCCGAGCGCACCGGGCTGTCGAGCAGCAGCGAGGCGGTTTTCGGCTTGGGCTCAGGCTTCTCCTGCGGCTCGGTTCTTGTGATCACGCAGGCCCGTCCGCCGGTCAAGAGCGGCGGCATGCTCGCCGTGAGTTGATCCTCTGCCACGCCCTCGATGCCGAGGATGCGAATATTCCGCTGCTCAAGGTTGCTGACGAGGTGGGCGATCGCAGGCCGGCTGAGTTCGACGGCAGACAGGTCGAGCACGATCGGCTTTCCGACGAAGAAGCCGGGCGAGCCCGCAAGCGTGGCGTCGATTTCCTCCAGCCAGCCGATAATCGGCACGACGGGGGCGAATACAAACGCAACGTAGGAGCGGCCGCGGAGCCGCACCAATTGCCGCGTGGGGTCCGCTCTGACGTCCATGACTTTCCACTCGCCTTCCTTATTGAATGGTTAAGAATCAGCGATGTTGGTTAACGGATCATTAATGCGGGATTTTCCTCTCCGCATCGCCGACCGGAGCATCGACTCCTCGGGGTGCGCAGAAGCCCGGTGCTGCACGGTGCCGTTAACCAGACGTCTTGGAGAATTTGTTCGGTTTGTGGCTTCCGGCGGTGGGCGCATCGCATCGGTCGTCGCAGGATAACCACGCGCACCAAGGATTTATGCCGCTTCCAGCGAGGTTGTCGATGGCCAACAACGCAACTCAGTTTCGACACGTTTTCGGCTTAATAATGTCTATTCGGTGTTTCATCACATCTCGGTGATATCCTGGCTGGGCGCCGGACATTATTCCGCTATGAGCGCGGACGTTTGCCGAAGGGGACGGGGCAATGGGGACGGCGTGGGCTGGTGCGGTCTCGAGATTTATCTCGCTGGCCGATTCGGCACTTTCGCATCGCACCGAATTCTGCGCCCACTTGGATTCAAACTTTCCGATCAAACTTTGCTTCGCGTTGGGGCCGACCATGGCATTTTTTCCGGGACGGCGGTAATTTCCTGAAACGGTGGTCCATCCCGAAAAAATCCTGCGCAGCAACCAGACGTCATTGAGGAGTAGCGTATGAGTGGCTTGAGTGAACAAGATCATCCCGATTCCCGCAGCCCGTTGTCCTATGCGCCGCGCGCGTTGCGGGAAAAGCCCGACACGCGGCTGGCCCCGCCGCAGCAGCCACCATCGGAAGCCGGGCGCCCGTCCGAGCACCGCGGCCTGCGGACCGTCTCGCCAGACGGTTTTGATACGCGACCTGAGAAGCCCGAAGCGCCGCGTCACCCACTTGATCCCGAGGTGATTGAGGAGCCGGTGGGGCTGACGCGCGAGTTACGGCGGATGGCGGTCATGAGCGTCGCCGGCCGTTTCGCGGCCGCCATTGGCGTCTCAGCCCTGGTGGCGCTGTTCTTCGTCGTCATGATCCCCGCCTCACGGCAACCGGACGGCCTCAGCTCATCCGCGCTGATCCAGTCGATCAAGGCCGCGCTGCCTCAGCCGGTACAGCAAGACGACGGCGCCAAACCCGCGCCTTCGGAGCTGCAAAGCATTCTTGCGTCCACCCCGAACACCGAGCCCGTGACGCGCGAGCAGTCCGAACAGCTGCTGCAGCAGTTCGTGCAATGGCGCCAGAAGCCGGCGGCGAGCCAGGCACCCTAGCCCTGAAATTGATCAAGCGCGGGAGAAGTGACGATGTCTGACGACAGATCCGATCGGGCCAAGGTCTTGCGGAGTATGACGCAACGCCCTCGCTGGACGATGATTTTGCTTGCCACCCTGATCGCAGGCGCCGCCGCCGCGGCGCCGGGCAGCAACACCGACGTCGTGCGCGACCTTGCCGTTCGGGTCGGACCGATCATCGGTTCGGCATTGGCGTGCCGGGACATCGCACGGCCGCGCATTCAGGCGATCGTCGACAAGTTCGTGACCGTGATCCGCGAGACCGCGTCCAGCGAGGCCGAGCGCGCCGAGCTTACGCAGGTGCTCGACCGCAGCGTCGCGGACGGCCGCGCCGCCGTGACGTCGGGCCAATCGGATTGCAAGGTGGCGGATCGGCAGCTTGCCGATCTCGAACGCTCGATCGCAGGGCCCGCGCCCAGCCTGTCGGGCATCATCGGACCGTCCGCGGCCGTGGCCGCCACATCGGCGGCGCCCGTCAGCCTCGCGCCTCCTCAGCGCGGCATGACCGATCGGGAAATCCGGTTTGGAATCGCCGCACCGTTTTCCGGAGCCGCCAAGGAGCTCGGGCGTCAGATGAAGCTCGGGATCGACACCGCCTTCAATCGGATCAATGACGCCGGCGGCATCGACGGAAGAATGCTTCGGCTGGTTGCGGCCGATGACGGCTATGAGCCGACCCGGACCGTCGAGGCGATGAAACAGCTGTATGAGAAAGACCAGGTATTCGGCATCGTCGGAAATGTCGGAACGCCGACCGCGGCCGTTGCGGTCCCCTACGCGCTGGAACGGCGAATGCTGTTCTTCGGCGCCTTCACGGGCGCCGGTCTTCTCCGCCGTGACCCTCCCGATCGCTATGTCTTCAACTATCGGGCGAGCTATGCGGAGGAAACCGACGCGGTCGTCCGCTATCTGGTAAAGATTCGACGGCTGCAGCCCAGGCAGATCGCCGTCTTCGCGCAGCAAGACTCGTTCGGCGACGCCGGGTTCGCGGGTGTCGCCAAGGCGTTCCGCGCGCTCGGAGCCAATGACAGCGCCATCGTCCGGCTCAATTATACGCGCAACACCGTGGACGTCGAAGACGCGGTCAACCAGCTGAAGGCGCTGAAGACGATCAAGGCGGTCGTCATGGTTTCGACCTACCGGGCCGCCGCGAGGTTCATCGAGAAGACGCGGGATGTATTTCCGCAGATGATCTACTCGAACGTTTCGTTCGTTGGCAGCACCGCGCTTGCGGAAGAATTGAAGCTGCTCGGCGCGCGTTACGCTTCCGGGGTGATCGTCACCCAGGTGGTCCCGGCGGTCTCCGGTTATTCCTCGATCGTGCTCGAATACAAGAATGCCCTCGCCAAATATTTCCCCGGCGAGGCGCCGGACTACGTCTCGCTGGAGGGCTACGTGGCGGCCAACGTGCTGATCCAGGGCATCAAGCGCGCCGGACCGCAGTTCGACACCGAGAAGCTGATCGATACCCTCGAAAACACCCGCAATCTGGATTTGGGTCTTGGCGCCGCGCTCAGTTTTGGCCGTGCTGAACACCAGGCATCGCACAAGATCTGGGGGACGGCGATGGACGATACCGGAGCGTATCAGCCGATCGAGCTGGAGTAATGGCGGCGTCCGCGACCGGGTGCGCGGCACCTGCGATCAGTCGCGGGCGGCGGAGAAACACGCCCGCCCCGGATTGAGGCTGCAAGGCGCGCCGCATTAGCGCTTCTCGATCACGAGGCTTTGGATGGCACGACCGAAATAGCCGCGCTGGTCCGCCAGCCGCGCCATGGCAAGGCCCGCGCCATCGGGACCGATCCAGGATTCTCCATCGAGCAGGATCCACGCGCCGACCGGCTGCCGCGCAAGGTTGACGGTGAGGTCGGCATTGATGAAGGTCCATTGCCGGAAATCCAGCGCCGCGCCGGCGCCGTTGGAAAAATCCGCGGCGACCACCGCCCGCATCGCTTGCGACACCAGCGATCCCTCGACCAGCGGCCGATCAATTCGAAACCAGATCGCGCCCGGACCGGGCACGCCGAACCGGCCGCGCGCCGCACGCAGCGACATGCACTTGACGAACGGGCTGCCGGCGGCATCGGCCGGCTCCACGACCGACTGGTCCGGTCCCGGCAGTAGCACCGCCAAATCCGCGACGTGAGGCGGCAGCGCCTGCGCCTGCGCCTTGATCTTCAGCACGGTCGCACCGACCACGACGACGCCACCGGACAGCAGCCTGACGGCGCAGAGCTGGATCTTGCGCCCCTCCCGCTGCACTTCCGTCTCGATCGTCAGCGGCGCCACCGGGACGGGACGCATCAGGTCGATGGTCACTCGCGCAACCTGCATCGGCACCGGCGCCGGAATCGCCTCCGCCGCCCAGACCACCAGCGCCGCCGGCGCGGAGCCGTGCTGCATCCGCGGGTCCCAGGGGCCGGCCGCATCGGGGCTGGTGACGACGCGGCTGCCGTCGACGCGAAAGATGGCGTCCATCAGCTCAGCGCGGGATCGATGGCTTCGGCGTATTCCCGTCTGAACCGCGCGATCAATTCGGCGGCGGGAACGACCCTGGGAATGCTGCCGACGCCCTGGCCGCTGCCCCAAATTTCCTTCCAGGCCTTCGGTTTGGCCCGCTCGCCCGACGCATCGGTGCCAAAGCTCATTTTCGACGGATCGGATGTCGGCAGGTTTTCCGGGTCCATGCCGGCGGCGACGATCGAGGGTTTCAGATAATTGCCGTGCACGCCGGTGAACAGGTTCGAATAAACGATGTCCTCCGCACCCGAATTGGTGATCATCTGCTTGTAGCCCGCGACCGCATTGGCCTCGGCGGTGGCGATAAAGGCCGAGCCGATATAGGCGAAGTCCGCGCCGAGCGTCCGCGCCGCGCGAATGGCGCGGCCGGTGGCGATCGCGCCCGACAGCGCGATCGGGCCGTCGAACCATTGCCGGGTCTCCGCCACGAAGGCGAATGGCGAAATCTCGCCGGCATGACCGCCGGCGCCGGCGGAAACCAGGATCAGGCCGTCCGCGCCCTTCTCGACCGCCTTGTGCGCGAATTTCTGGTTGATCACGTCATGGAAGACGATGGCGCCCCAGCCATGCGCCGCCTGATTGAGCTCCTCGCGCGCACCGAGCGAGGTGATCATCATCGGCACCTTGTGTTTTTCGCAGACCGCGACATCGTGATCGAGCCGGTTGTTGGATTTGTGCACGATCTGGTTCACCGCAAACGGCGCCGACAGCCGATCGGGATGCGCCCGGTCGTGGGCGGCGAGCTCCTGCTTGATCCGCGCGATCCATTCGTCAAGCAGCGCCGGCGGGCGCGCGTTCAGCGCCGGAAACGATCCGACCACGCCGGCCTTGCACTGCGCGATCACCAGATCGGGCACGGAAATGATGAACAGCGGCGCACCGATGACGGGGATCGACAGACGGCCCTTGAACAAGGCAGGCATGGACATTCGAAACATTCCTTCGGGTTAGTCAGACGCGCGAGGCATTGGCCTGAAGATGCCGGACATCATATCAGCAAGGCAATCTTTCCAGTGTCAAGCATGGCGTTCTGGCGCTATTGGCACAGCGCGCGGATGACGTAATTTTCGGTCTTGCAATCGCCCGGCTCGCGTTTGTGGCCCGGCAGGTAGACTTTCGCCGAGCACTTCTCGGCGGCATCGGTGTCGAGGCTCCTGCCTTCCTTGTAGCCCTTGCTCTGGCAAAGCCTGTCGGCGCCCGCCTTGCAATCCGGCGCGCCATTGGCCGCCACCAGACAGGCCGCGCGCCCGGTCACCATCGACGACGGTTTCGCCATGTTCGACAAGGTCTCGCCCGCATCCCTGGCGCGCGCATTGAGATCGTCGATGGTCTCGCCTGGACTCTTGATCTTCGGCAGGATCGCGAGCGATTTCTCGAACAGCTTTCCCATTTCGTCGATCAGGCCCGGTTTCTCCTCGCCCGCCGGCGGGGCCGATGGCGAGGGGGGCTCGACCCCCGGCGGCGCAAGCTGACCCGGCACCGCTTGCGGGGCGGGCGACTGTGCGCCAAGCGACGGCTGCGGCGCGGCGGCTTGCGGCCAGCCCGCGCTCGTGGCGATGGTCAGCATCGACAATGCCACGCCCACGGTCGCCATATGCGTCCCGGGCAGCTTGCGCCGCATGCCAATTCGATCAAGCATGATGCGAGCGTAACCTGAAGCCTGAGCACCGGCAAAGCGCTTCGCGCCCCACCTTCAGACCATCCGAAATGCGATGATGAAGCCGAGGACGAGCACGCCGGCGCCGAGCGCCACCCAAAAGCCGAGATGCCGTTCGATCCGGACCCGGATCCATGCGCCGTAGCGGTTGAGCAGGATCGCGACCATGAAAAACCGCCCGCCGCGCGCGATGATCGACAACACGATGAACAGCCAGATGTTGTAATTGGCAAATCCCGACGTGATGGTGACCAGCTTGTAGGGGATCGGCGTCAGGCCCTTCAGCAGGATGATCCAGGCGCCGTATTCGGCATAGCCGGCGCGGAACGCCTCGACCTTGTCGCCATAGCCGTAGAACTGGATCAGCCAGTGCCCGATGGAATCATACAGCACCGCGCCGATGGCGTAGCCGAGCACGCCGCCCAGCACCGAGGCCGCCGTGCACACCCCCGCATAGAGCCACGCCCGCTGCGGCCGCGCCAGCGACATCGGGATCAGCATCACATCCGGCGGCACCGGAAAGAACGAACTCTCCGCGAATGCCACCGCGGCCATGGTCCAAAGCGCATAGGGCCTGTGCGCGGCGTCGATACACCAGTCGTAAATCCGTCTCAGCATGGGCGCGATGAACCATCATGGCGCCGATTTGTCCATGCCGGCGAAGGAGGGATTCCGCGGGGATTGGATTTTGAGAGGATTCAGGGTCGCTTGCGCAGGCCCCGTTCGAGCGCGACAATTCGTCGCCGCACCGCCGGCTCCACGGCGGGTTTGGTCAATTTGACCGGCGATTTCGGGAGTTTTTCGGCGATCCCGAGCAGACGCTCGCGGCGCGCCATCTCGCGCCAGACGTCCTCGGGCTTCACCCCGGCCGCCGCCCACAAGACGGTCAGGTTATAGAGCAGATCGGCGCTCTCGCGGACCACCGCGTCGGCCTTGCCGTTGACCGCGTCGATCACGACTTCGATCGCCTCCTCGGCCAGTTTCTTGGCCATCCTGGCCGGGCCGCGCTGAAACAGCCTTGCCGTGCGCGACATTGCCGGATCGAGATCCTTGGCCGCGATCACCGCCTGATAAAGCCGCTCGAGCGAATCACTCATTTCCCGAGCCTAGTCCAAAGCCGTGGCCAGCGTGTTAACGGCTGGTGCCACCTGCAAAAAACCCACCGGCCGAGACGGGCCGGTGGTTTCGCGTATGCCCAGGCACGTTACCAGTTGGGGTTGGTGTACCCGCCGTAATAAGGCCCGCGCGATCCATAGCCGCCATAGTAACCGCCGCCGTGACCATAATACGGGCCACCGCCATAGTAGACCGGCCCGCCGCCGTAATAACCGTACGGCTCGTAGTAGTCGCGTCGGTTCTGGGCCGCGGCGATCGCAAGGCCAGCGCCGACGATGCCGACAAATGCCGCCGCCGCCGCGCCGTTGCCGCCGCGATAGTGCCTGCGGCGGGCACTGATGTCAGTGGCGCCGCCGGTGCCGGTCTCGACCCTCACGCCTTTCGCCGGGGTTGCAGAGCCGGCGCGGGCCATCGACGGCTCGACCGCCGTCAGCGCCACTGCGGCAACCGTCGCCAACGCGGCGGCGCGCCCGATCGACGAAAACAAACCTTTTCGCGCCAACATCTCGATATCCTCCATGGGAAGCAGGGATGGGAAGCAGGGCCCGACGGACCTGGTACAGCTAACCACCGCGACGATATTGGGTTCCCGATCCCCAACGGGAGCTGAACGATCTCTGGCGAAATCGTGGCAGTCATCGATCATTCAGATTGGCTGCGGCAAAATATGCGTTACATAATTGTCGGGAAGCCGACATGGCCCGCGCGGCATTTTGGCCGGCTCCCTTCGGATGTAGTCTCCATGCGTGTAACCCGGACCAACGCCATTTGCCGCATCCTGGCCTTGCTGATCGGCCTCGGCGGGGTTGTATGTACCGGGCCGGACCACAGCCTGGCAGCGAACGAAACCACTCAGCCCGCAACCAGGCAGCCCCTGGCGATCCAGTTTTCGCTCGACCGCCCGATCGACGCCGCCGCGGCTCCCTTCGTGATGGCGGCGGCCGGCGGATTGTTCGGCGCCGAAGGTCTGGCGGTCACAACCAATATCGCCAGCGGATCGCCCGACGCAATCGCGCGCGTCGCCGAAGGCAGCAGCGATTTCGCCCTCGTCGACATCAACGCGCTGGTCCGGTTTCGCGACAAGCATGGCGCAGCCCCGGTAAAGGCAGTGTTCGTGCTGTTCAACCAGGCGCCCTACTCGATCATTGCCCGCAAGAGCCGCGGCATCAAGGCGCTGTCCGATATCGAGGGCAAGAATCTCGGCGTGGCCGAGGGTGACCTGTCGGTTCGGCTGTGGCCGGCGGTGGCGAAGCTGAACGGCATCAAGCTCGCCGGCGTGAAGCAGTACAGTATCAGCGCCGCCGTGCGCGAGCCGATGCTGTCGGCGGGTCAGGTCGATGCCGTCACCGGATTTTCCTATCTGTCGGCAGTCAATCTGAGAGACCGGGGCGTGCCGGCCGACGATCTGGCGGTGCTGCGATTCGCCGACTATGGCTGCGAAGCCTACGGTTTTGCCGTGATCGTCAACCCGTCGCTCGCGGCTACGCGGCCGGAGGCGGTGAAGGGCTTTGTGCGGGCGGCGATCGCCGGCACCCATCTCGCCATCAAGAACCCCGGCCGCGCCGCCAGCGAAGTCGTGAGCCGCATGGATGGCGGCCTGCGCGACCTCGAGCTCGAGCGCCTGCACGCCATCATCCGCGACAACATCCTGACCGGCGAAGTCAGGCACAACGGCATCGGCGGCATCGATCCCGTCAGGTTCGAGCGCGCGATCGACCAGATCGCGGAGGATTTCAGGTTTCAAAAGCGGCCGTCCGCGGCTGATATCTTTGACGATTCCTTCCTGCCCCCGCTCAACGGCCGTCTGATCAATTGAGTAAAAGACCCGCGGACGCTGGTTCTCTGCCGCGATCCCTGATTAGAATGCGCAGCTGAGCGATCGCCCCTCCCCCGGCCCCTTGAGTCCTTGTCCGATATGCCCCTGCTTCGCCTTTACACCCGCGTTCTGGAATTGCTCGGCAACGAAGCTGGGCTCGGCTGGATTCTCGCCGGCGCCAATCTGCTGCTGGCCGGCGCGCAATTCGCCGAGCCGGTGCTGTTCGGCCGCATCGTCGACGTGCTCTCCGGCAAACCGTCCACCGGCTCGCTCGCCTCCTCGTCAGCCTGGCCGCTGCTGGCAGCCTGGGCGGCATTCGGCCTGTTCACGATTGGATGCAGCGCGGCGGTCGCCCTCAATGCCGACCGGCTGGCGCACCGCCAGCGCCAGGCGGTGCTGACCGATTATTTCGAGCACATCATGCAGCTGCCGCTCACCTTCCACACCGGCACCCATTCCGGCCGGCTGATGAAGGTGATGCTGAACGGCACCGACTCGCTGTGGCGGCTGTGGCTCGGATTTTTTCGCGAGCATTTCGCCGCGATCATGTCGCTGGTGGTGCTGCTGCCGCTCGCGCTCTACATCAACTGGCGGCTGGCGATCCTGCTGTTCGTGCTGTGCGTCGTCTTCACCGTGCTGACCACGCTGGTGGTGCGCAAGACCTACGGCATGCAGAGCGAGGTGGAGGCATATTACAGCGATCTCTCCGCCCGCGCTTCCGACGCGCTCGGCAATGTCGCGCTGGTGCAGAGTTTCGTGCGCGTCGACGCCGAGGTGCAGGGCCTGCGCTTCGTCGCCGACAAGCTGCTCGCCGTGCAGATGCCGGTGCTGTCGTGGTGGGCACTGGTCACCGTCATCACCCGCGCCTCGACCACTATCACCGTACTCGCGATCTTCACGGTCGGCATCGTGCTGCACGGGCAGGGCCTGACCACGGTCGGCGAGATCGTGATGTTCGTCAGTTTCGCGACCATGCTGATCCAGAAGCTCGAACAGGTGGTGGGCTTCATCAACAGCGTGTTCATGGAAGCGCCGCGGCTGCAGGAATTTTTCGACGTGCTGGACGCGGTGCCGGCGGTGCGCGACCGGCCCGGCGCGATCGATACCGGGCGGCTCTCGGGCATGGTCGAATTCAGCGACGTCTCGTTTTCCTACGATGGCAAGCGGCCCGCGGTCGCAGACCTTTCCTTCACCGCGCTGCCCGGCCAGACCATCGCGCTGGTCGGCCAGACCGGCGCCGGCAAATCGACCGCGATCGCGCTCCTGCATCGCGCCTTCGACCCGCAGTCCGGCATCATCAGGATCGACGGCATGGATGTCCGCGGCCTGAAGCTGACCGCGCTGCGGCGGAATATCGGCGTCGTGTTCCAGGAGGCGCTGCTGTTCGACCGCTCGATCGCCGACAATTTGCGCGTCGGCAAGCCGGACGCGACCGAAGAGGAAATGCGCACCGCGGCCGCCCGCGCCCAGGCGCTCGAATTCATCGAGCGCAGCGAGAAGAAATTCGACACCCATGCCGGCGAACGCGGACGCATGCTGTCCGGCGGCGAGCGACAGCGGCTGTCGATCACGCGTGCGCTGCTGAAGGACCCGCCGATCCTGATCCTCGACGAGGCGACCAGCGCGCTCGACGCCGTCACCGAGGCCAAGGTCAACGCCGCTCTGGATGAAGTGATGAGGGGGCGCACCACGTTCGTGATCGCGCACCGGCTTTCGACCATTCGCAACGCCACGCGCATCCTGGTGTTCGACGGCGGCCGTGTGATCGAAAGTGGAACTTTTGATGAACTGGTCGCGAAAGGCGGCCGTTTCGCCGACCTCGCCAAGGCCCAGTTCATGGTCCACGAAAATGCGCGGACCCGTATCGAGGCGCGGTAACCCCAAGACGCAATCGCCCCGATCGAGACATCGCCGAAATTCGGCCTGTTTCGTCCACGATTTAATCGCCGAGCCTCTGTTCTCCGTCGGCAAGCCGGTATAGGTTCGCCCCGCCGCAAAGCGACGGCGCCGAAAACGCTTGAAACCCGAAATCACATCACATGACCTGCTGTTCGAAGGCGGGTCTCAAAGGACCGGAATCGGATCGTGCATTTTCTTCGCCCGCTGCTTCGCAACGCATCGTTGAGCCGGATCTTCGTCGTTGCGGCGCTTGTGATCGCGTTACCTCGCGTCGTGAATGCCGAGGCGCTGCTGGTTGTCGAAGCCGATACCGGAAAGGTATTGCAGGCCGACAACGCGACCATGCCCTGGTATCCCGCCTCGGTGACCAAGATCATGACGGCCTATGTGACGCTCAAGGCCGTCAAGGAAGGTCGCCTCACGCTCGATACGCTGCTGACGGTATCGCCGGTCGCGGCCACGCAATCGCCATCGAAGATGGGTTTCCGACCGGGCACGCAGGTCACGGTCGACAACGCGCTGAAGATGATGCTGGTAAAGTCGGCCAACGATATGGCGGTGGTGCTTGCCGAAGGCGTCGGCGGATCGGTCGACGGCTTTTCGGCGCAGATGAACCAGGCCGCGCAGAAGCTCGGCATGACGCAGACCACCTATGTCAACCCGAACGGGCTGCCCGCGGACGGCCAGATCACGTCGGCCCGCGATCTCGCGATCCTGGCCCGCGCCATCATCCGCGACCTGCCGGAATACGAATACTTCGTTCACATTCCCTCGATCCGCTTCGGCCGAAGGATCACCCAGAATTTCAATCGGCTGATCGGGCGCTATCCCGGCGCCGACGGTTTCAAGACCGGCTTCATCTGTGCATCCGGCTACAACCTCGTCGCCTCGGCCACGCGGGACGGCAAGCGGCTGATCGCGGTCGTGCTCGGCGCCTCGTCCGGCCACATGCGCGCGGTGCGCGCCGCGCAACTGCTGGATCGCGGCTTCGCCAATAACGGGCTGGCGTGGCTGCGGCCCTCGCTCGGCACCGTCGACAATCTGGCGCCGATCGATGCTTCGCCGCCGAACCTGCGCGACGAGATGTGCGGCGGCAAGCGCAAGCGGCCGGCTAGCGACGAGGACGAAGATATCGTCGCCAGCAATGGCAATGCGAGCAGCGGCGAAACCGGCGCGACATTCTTCGCCGCCGGCCTGCAGCCGCCGATGTCAAAACCTTCGGAACTGCTGGCCGCCGCGCCCGCGGCGTCCGAACCGGTCCCGGTCTACACTGGCCCGACCAAGAGCGGCACCGCGTTGATCGCAGCGGTCGCGTTAGACGCCGAAAAGCAGACCTCGAAGCCGCGCGGCAAAAAGTCTCGACCGGCGGCAAGGAAACCGGCTGCCGCGACCGAGCGAAGGGCCGAAGCGAAATCCGGCACCAGGCCTGCTGCCGTGAGGCATGCCAGCGTCAAGCCGGATGCCGCCCCCAAGGCGGCCGAAAAGCCGACCACGAAGCCGGCCAAGCCCAAGGCCGCCGGCAAGCCGAAGACCGAGACCAAGCCGGCCGGTTAACAGGCCCGCCAAGCTGCGCACATAGGCGGTCTTCGGACAGGTCCGCGGGCTTCGGTTCCGGCCCGGCAATGCGTCGATCATGCGCAGCCGCTTGCCATCGGCTGCGGCATTGCTCAATATTACCCAAAACAAGGCGGCCTGGCCCGGCAAATTGGCAAGCACGGGGCAGCAAACCAGAGGGGAAATACCATGGAGCGGATCTGGCTCAAGCAATATCCGGCCGGCGTGCCCGCCGATATCGACGTCACCCTGTACTCGTCGCTGGTCGAGTTGCTGGAAGAAAGCTTTGCGAAATTCGCCGATCGCAAGGCCTTCATCTGCATGGACAAGTCGATCAGCTATCGCGACCTCGACGAGATGTCGCAGGCAATTGCCGCCTATTTGCAGAGCAAGGGACTGCAGAAGGGCGCGCGCGTCGCGCTGATGATGCCGAACGTGCTGCAATATCCGATCTCGACCGCCGCCGTGCTGCGCGCCGGTTATACGGTCGTGAATGTCAACCCGCTCTACACCCCGCGCGAACTCGAGCACCAGCTCAGGGATTCCGGTGCGGAAGCAATCGTCGTACTGGAGAATTTCGCCACCACGGTACAGCAGGTGATCGCCAGGACCGCGGTCAAGCATGTGATCGTCGGCAGCATGGGCGACCTGCTCGGCTTCAAGGGCGTGATCGTCAATCTGGTGGTCCGTCGCGTCAAGAAGATGGTGCCGGCCTGGTCGATCCCGGGCGCCGTCACGTTCAACGACGCGCTCGCCGCCGGCCGCGGCATGAAGCTCAACAAGCCGGTGATTACCCGCGAAGACGTCGCGTTCCTGCAATATACCGGCGGCACCACCGGCGTTTCCAAGGGCGCGACGCTGCTCCACCGCAACATTCTCGCCAACGTGCTGCAGAACGATGCCTGGCTGCAGCCGGCATTGAAGAAGCCGCCGCATGTCGACCAGCTCTTCATCGTCTGCGCGCTGCCGCTCTACCATATCTTCGCGCTGACGGCCTGCTTCCTGCTGGCGATGCGCGCCGGCGGCGTCAATCTGCTGATTCCGAACCCGCGCGACATGGCGGGCTTCGTCAAGGAGCTTTCGAAATACCAGGTCAACAGCTTCCCGGCGGTCAATACGCTCTACAACGGCCTGCTGCACACGCCGGGCTTCGACAAGCTCGATTTCTCCAAGCTGAAGACCTCCTTCGGCGGCGGCATGGCGACGCAAAAGGCCGTTGCCGAAGCATGGCTAAAGACGACAGGCTGCGCATTGTCCGAAGGCTATGGCCTGTCGGAGACCTCGCCGACGCTGACCTGCAACCCGGCTGACACCGACAAGTTCTCCGGCGCGATCGGCATCCCGGTGCCCTCGACCTATCTCTCGATCCGCGACGATGACGGCAACGAGCTGCCGCTCGGCGAGGCCGGCGAGATCTGCGCCAAGGGCCCGCAGGTGATGGCCGGCTACTGGAACCGGCCGGACGAGACCGCGAAGGTGATGACCGCGGACGGCTATTTCCGCACCGGCGACATCGGCGTGATGACGCCGGACGGCTACACCAAGATCGTCGACCGCAAGAAGGACATGATCCTGGTCTCGGGCTTCAACGTCTATCCCAACGAGATCGAGGAGGTGATCGCGAGCCATCCCGGCGTGCTGGAATGCGCCGTGATCGGCGTCCAGGACGCCAAATCGGGCGAGGCAGTCAAGGCGTTCGTGGTCAAGAAGGACCCGAACGTCACCGCCGAGGACATCATCAAGTTCTGCGGCACCCAGTTGACCAACTACAAGGTGCCGAAGCAGATCGAGTTCAGGGCCGACCTGCCGAAAACCAATGTCGGCAAGATCCTGCGCCGCGAACTACGCGACGAGAAGAAGGCCGCGGCCTGAGGGGACAGTCTCTCAACACTGCGAAGCACCGTCTCCACTTCGTCATTCCGGGATGGTCCGAAGGACCAGACCCGGAATCTGGAGATTCTCTGATGTGCAAATGCACATCAAAGTTCGCTTCGCGCCCCGGAATGACTACTTCATGCCATCAAACCATGGTGAAGTGGTTTCCTCTCCCTGCAAAAATGCTCTAAGACACGTCCGCTCATTCAAGGAGAAT
>NZ_JBAVNZ010000257.1:0-5422 GCF_049691595.1 Bradyrhizobium sp. | reverse complement strand
CTGCTAGCCGCCGCAACAAACACCTTCGCGCCAGATGGGGTTTGGCCGAATGGGACGGGACAAATGATGGCCGGGCGGTGATCCCGGCTGAAGCAACGTTGCGCGCTTTTTCAAACCAATAGTCGAGGGAGGTCTGCCGTGACGACCTTTGCCCTTTCGCCAAGTACGATCGGCACACCACGCGGGCCACAGATCGGCCCAGCGGTTCAGAGGACGACAACCCAGGAGCGTGCCCAAAAGATCGCCGGAGCGGCCGTGACTCCGCGGGCCAATCCAGCGCTTACGAGGTGGCCCTCCATATCGCCCGCGCTGGATGGCGTCGTAGCCTATCAACGCGACTTCTTGGAGCGGACCATCCTGTTCTGGGATACGCTTCGGCAGCGCGCGGATAACATGATCGCTCACGAACGGGCGGGCAAACCGCCGCTGCTCGATTTCGATTATGAGCTTGTCCTCGACGCTCGCCGGTTCGAGCGGCCGGTCAACTACGCGCTGCTGCGCATCACGCGCTACGGCGATGAGTGCCTGGAGGATTGCCTCGATCCCGCGAAGCCGCCGGTCATGATAGTGGATCCCCGCGCGGGGCACGGACCGGGAATCGGGGGGTTCAAGCACGATTCCGAAGTCGGGATCGCGATGCATGAGGGCTATCCGGTCTATTTCGTGGTGTTCTATCCGGAGCCGTCGGCGGGCCAGACGATGGTGGACGTGCTCCATACGCTCCGCCGGTTCGCGGAGGAGGTCTCCAGACGCCATGACGGCAAGCCGCCGACCCTCTACGGCAACTGCCAGGCCGGCTGGGCGATCGCGATCCTTGCGGCCGATTGCGAGGGGCTTGCGGGGCCGGCTGTTCTCAACGGTTCACCGCTGTCATATTGGGCCGGAGAATCCGGGGTCAATCCAGCGCGCGTTTCCGGCGGGCTGCTCGGCGGAGCATGGCTCTCCCATCTGACGTGCGACCTCGGCGACGGCCGGTTCGATGGTGCCTGGCTGGTGCAGAACTTCGAAAACCTGAAGCCGGAAGGTGTTTGGGAGAAATACGCGAACCTGTTTTCTCACATCGACGAGGAGCGGGAGCGATTTCTCGAATTCGAGCGCTGGTGGAACGGCTTCTATTTCCTCAGCCGTGAAGAGATGCTGGTGATCGTCGAGAACCTCTTCATCGGCAATAGTTTGGAGCAGGGAAAACTGCGCATCTGCCGGGATTGCCTGGTCGATCTGCGGCGCATTCGCAATCCACTGGTCATCTTCGCCTCCTATGGCGACAACATCACGCCGCCTCATCAGGCCCTGGGCTGGATTCCGACGATCTACTCCGACACCGACGATCTGAAGCAGGCCGGCCAGCGCATCATATACCTGATCAACCCCCATATTGGGCATCTCGGTATTTTCGTGTCGGCACGCGTCGCACGTCTCGAGCATCGGGCGATCCTTGACAGCCTGAAAAAGATCGAGGTCCTCCCGCCAGGCCTTTATGAAATGAAGATCGATAATCCGACGGGAGATCCCGATTGCGGCCGCGATGCCTATTCGGTGCGATTCGAGGAGCGGCGCGTCGAAGAGCTCGAATTTCCGGGAAATCGTGCCGCGTTTCGCCGCGTCGCCGAAGTCTCGGCCCAGATGGATGCGTTGTATTCGACGACGCTTGGAAGATGGATCGAGGCGACCTCGACGCCTCTATCCGCCCAGTTGCTCGAATGGCTGCATCCCATGCGTGTCAGCCGCCATGCGTTCGCGACCGACTTCAATCCCTGGTTGCGCGCACTCGCGCCGATCGCCGCTTCGATCGCTCGCGATCGCCATGCTGTCCCTGGCACCAACTCGCTCAAGGTTCGCGAGATCGAAACATTCGACGCGGTGCGCAGCCTCATCACGCAGGCGCGCGAATTGCGCGACCAGGGCTACGAATTCTGGTTCGAAACCCTCTACGGACGAGGTCTCGCCGCAGATGCCGCGGAGGCCGATCCAGTGTCTGCATCGACATCCCAGCCTGCATGCAGGAGGAGGACAAGATGAGCGCAGTTGTCGCTGATATGCATGCCCGTCGTCCGGATGCCGCAACACCGCAGCCAGCCGCGAGTGAACATTTAGAGCTTCGGATCGGCGGCATGAACTGCGCACATTGCCCGCCGGCGATCGAGAAGGCCGCTGCCGCGGTCCCCGGAGTAACTTTTGCAAGTGTCAATCCGAGCACCAGGGTGGCCAGAATTGATTACGATCCTGCGCGGACCAGAATTTCCGAGATTCTGCACGCTATCCGTTCGGTCGGCTATACGGTCGGGACCGCCACCATGCGCGTGCCGATCAAAAACATGCATTGCGGCTCATGCCTCCTGCGGATCGAGCTCGCGCTGCAGATGGTGCCGGGTGTGGTGTCGGCGCGCGCAAGTCTCGGACCCAACGCCGCCGATATCGAGTACCAGCCCGAGAAGGTGGACTTTCCGACGATCCGCAAGGCAATCGAATCTGCCGGATACCGTGTAGCCGAGCCGAAGATCGCCCCTGACGCGGAGGTGCTCGATCCTGCCGAAGCCGCCATTGAGCAGGAATATCACACCTTGATGCAAAAATTCTGGTTCGCAGCTGCAATCTCGATACCTGTTATGGCGTTAAGCTATCCGGACCTGATTGCCGGCCTGCGCGACTGGATGCCGATGGGAAGCGACACCCGCAGGATCGTCTGGAGCCTGCTGGGCGTGTTGACCTTGCCCGTGATGTTTTGGGCGGGCTCGCAATTCTTCACCGGCATGTGGGATGCCCTGAAGCACCGTGCGGCCAATATGCACACGCTGATCGCCATCGGGATCAGCGCCGCATTTGCCTATTCCGTCGTGACCGTAGCGTGGCCGCAAATCTTCCCGCGCATGGCGCTCGCGGAGGTTTTCTGGGATGTGACCGACGTCGTGGTTGCGCTGGTGGTTCTGGGGCTTGCCCTCGAGATCAAGGCGAAAGGGCGGACGTCTCAGGCGATCAAGAAGCTGATCGGTTTGCAGGCCAAGACTGCGCGGGTCGTCCGGGACGGAACGGAGCGCGATATTCCGGTGGAGGAGGTTTTGGCCGACGACGTCGTGGTCGTCCGGCCCGGTGAGAAGATCGCCGTAGATGGCAGGGTGACCGCCGGGGCCAGCGCGGTCGATGAATCGATGATCACAGGCGAATCCATGCCGGTCGAAAAGCAGGTCGGCGACGAAGTCATTGGCGGTACCTTGAACAAGACCGGCAGTTTCCGGTTTAGGGCGACCAGGGTCGGCAAGGACACCGCGCTGGCGACCATTATCCGCATGGTCAAGGACGCCCAGGGGTCGAAAGCGCCGATCCAGCGCGTGGTTGATGCGGTCTCGGCTTACTTCGTGCCGGCTGTCATGATCCTCGCGATTCTTGCCTTCGTCGCCTGGTACAATTTTGGACCAGAGCCGCGATCCGTCTACGCGACCATTGTGTTCGTGACCACCCTCATCATTGCCTGCCCATGCGCACTCGGTCTCGCAACCCCGACGTCGCTTACGGTCGGCATCGGCAAGGGTGCCGAGCACGGAATTTTGATTCGCTCCGGCGATGCCTTGCAGGCGTCGGAGAAGCTCGACGCTATCATCCTCGACAAAACCGGCACGATCACCAGGGGCGAGCCGGCGCTGACCGATGTCGTCGTAACTCAAGGCGCGAGCGAGACGGACGTCCTGCGCTTCACGGCTTCGTTGGAGCGCGGTTCGGAGCATCCGCTCGGAGAAGCGATCGTCAGGGGTGCGGACCTGCGCGGCTTGAAGTTGTCCGAGGCCGAGGCTTTTGCCGCCATTCCCGGCCATGGGGTCAGCGGCCGGATCGACGGGCACGAGGTGCTGTTCGGGAACGCCAAACTGATGCGCGACCGCGGGGTTGCCATCGACGGGCTGCAAATGAACTGGAAGCGCCTCGCCGAAGAAGGCAAGACGCCCATGTATGTGGGCATCGATGGCAAGGCGGCCGGGCTTGTAGCGGTCGCCGACACAGTGAAGCCAGATTCGAAAGCCGCTATCGATGCGTTGAAGGCGCTCGGGATCGAAGTCGTCATGCTGACCGGCGATAACGAGCGCACCGGGCTGGCGATTGCACGTCAGGTCGGAATCGAGCGGGTGCTCGCCGAGGTCCTGCCCAACGACAAGGCGCACGAGGTGCAGAAACTGCAACTCGAAGGCAAGTCCGTCGGGATGGTAGGCGATGGCGTCAACGATGCGCCCGCGCTGGCGCAAGCCGATGTTGGTTTTGCGATCGGCACCGGCACCGATGTTGCCATTGAGGCGAGCGATATCACGCTCATCAAGGGCAGTCTGACCGGCGTAGTGACGGCGATAGAGATCAGCCGGGCCACCATGAGCAACGTACGGCAAAACCTCGTCGGCGCCTTTGGCTATAACGCGCTCGGCATCCCGGTTGCGATGGGAGTTCTATATCCATTCCTCGGCCTCTTGCTGTCGCCCTTGATCGCCGCTGCCGCGATGGCGTTCAGCTCGGTCACGGTCGTTACCAACGCAAACCGGCTTCGCCTGTTTCAGCCCCGGAGGATCGTATCATGACCGCTGATCGTTGGCTCGTCACCGCGGCGGGCCTCGCGCTGATCGCCATCATCGTCTGGTTCTTTTGGCTGAAACGCTCGACGGGATTTCGCGCCAGCGAGGCCAGCGGCGGATACCAGGAAGCGATGGTCCTGGTGAAGGGCGGCTACACCCCAGATACGATCATCGTCCGGAGCGGCCGGCCGGTCCGGTTGAACTTCCGGCGGGAAGAGACGGCTTCCTGTTCGGATAAGGTGATCTTCGCCGACTTCCAGAAGAGCGCCGAACTTCCCGCCGGGCAGACAGTTGCGGTCGAGTTGCTGCCGAGGGCTCCAGGGGAGTTTGAGTTTGGCTGTCCGATGGGAATGTTCCGCGGCAAGCTCGTCGTCGAATAGGTTCGAAGTGCGGTGGACGGACGCAACAACCGAAGGCCCTTGATTGCGTCAAGAGAGCCTTCCAGAGCAATCTAACCGGCGGGAGTGTGCGATGTCAGTGCAAGATCATTCTGGCCATGAGGAGCAGGCGCAGAAGGGCAGTTTCGTGAAATCCCGTGCCGGGTTGGTGCTGATCGGGTTCCTGATCATTGCCGGCACCCTGCTCTTTACCGAACATCGGGCCCATGTGCTCGGCCTCCTGATCTGGCTGCCGCTGCTCGCTTGTCCGTTGCTGCACGTCTTCATGCATGGCGGACACGGCCATCACGGAAACCGCGATCAATAGAACAGCCGGAGGGGACCGTCATGAACAACAACGCGCCGGCCTATGGGTTGTGGAGCCTTGTGATCGTAAATTCGGTGGTCTTCATCTTCTTTGCCTATAGCTTTTTCAAGCCGCGGACGCCGCGCGATTGGCGCTCGTTCAGCGCCTTCAGCGCGTTTCTGGTGGCACTG
>NZ_JBAVNZ010000256.1:0-12424 GCF_049691595.1 Bradyrhizobium sp. | reverse complement strand
CACCTGCGCGCCCGAGATCAGCATGGCGAGCGCCTGCGAGACGTCCTGCGGGGTCAGGCCAAGCGCGCGGGCGCGGTCCTGATCCACCACCAGCTTCAGATAGGGCGACTGCTCGTTCCAGTCGAGCTGCGGATCCTTGACGTTGGGGTTCTGCCGGACGACGGCGCGCACCTTGTAGGCGATCTCGCGCACGGTCCCGGCGTCGGGGCCGATGACGCGGAACTGGACCGGGAAACCGACCGGCGGACCGAAATTGAATCGGTCGACCCGCACGCGGGCTTCGGTCAGCGCGCCGTCGGCAACCGCCTTCTCGATCCGCGCCTTGATCCGCTCGCGCGCCTCGACGTCCTTCGACACAATGACGATCTCGGCAAAGGCCTCGTTCGGCAATTGCGGACTGAGGCCGAGCCAGAACCGCGGCGAGCCCTGGCCGACATAGGCGGTGTAGGTCGCGATATCCTTGTCGTCGTTGAGCAGCGTTTCGGCCTGCTTCACGGCCTTTTCCGTGACATTGAACGCGGTGCCTTCCGGCAGGCGCAATTGCAGGAACAGTTCGGGCCGTTCCGACAACGGGAAGAACTGCTGCTGCACCCGGCCGAAGCCGATGATCGACAACACGAACACGCCGACCGTCGCCAGCACCACCGTGACGCGGTGATCGACGCACCACTGGATCATGCCGCGCAGGATCCGATAGACGCGCGTCTGATAGACCGCGTGCGGGTCGTGGTTGTGGTGGACGGTGATGTTCGGCAGCAGCTTGACGCCGATATAGGGCGTGAAGATCACGGCCACGAACCAGGAGGCGACCAGCGCGATCGCCACGATCGAGAAAATGCCGCCGGCATATTCACCGACCGCCGAATTGGCGAAGCCGACCGGCAAGAAGCCCGCCGCGGTGACCAGCGTTCCCGTCAGCATCGGGAACGCGGTGGATTCCCAGGCAAAGGACGCGGCGCGGACGCGGTCCCAGCCCTGCTCCATCTTCACCACCATCATCTCGACCGCGATGATGGCGTCGTCGACCAGAAGGCCGAGCGCGATGATCAGCGCGCCGAGCGTGATCCGATGCAGGTCGAGCGACATCGAATTCATCACGATGAATACGATCGCCAGCACCAGCGGCACCGACATCGCCACCACGATGCCGGTGCGCCAGCCCAATGCGACAAAGGAGACGAACAGCACGATCGCCAGCGCCTCGATGAAGGAGTGCACGAACTCGCCGACGGCGTGTTCGACCACCTTGGGCTGGTCGGCGATCTGCTCGACATCGATGCCCTGCGGCACCGCCTTCATGAATTCCGCGACCGCGCTGCCGACGTCCTTGCCGAGCTCGAGGATGTTGGCGCCCTTGGCGGTGACCACGCCGATGCCGAGCGCGGGCCTGCCTTCCTGCCGCACCGTATAGGTCGGCGGATCGACGAAGCCATGGGTGACGGTGGCGATATCGCCCAGGCGAAACACCCGGCCGTTGCTTTCGACCGGCGATTCCGCGACCGCCTTGACGCCATCGAGCGCGCCGGTGACGCGCAGCGGCACCCGCTGCGCGGAGGTTTCCACCGTGCCAGCCGGCGTGACATTGTTCTGCTTGGCGAGCGAGTCGAACAGCGCCTGCGGCGTGATGCCGAGCGTCGCCAGCTTGGCATGCGAGAACTCGACGAAAATCCGCTCTTCCTGCGCGCCATAGAGATCGACCTTGGTGACCCCTGGAACCTTCAACAGCCGCTGGCGCAGGCCTTCGGCGGCCTTCTTCAATTGCGCGAAGTCGGCGCCATCGCCGGTCATCATGTAAAGGATCGAGTCGACGTCGCTGAACTCGTCATTGACGACGGGGCCGAGCAGCCCGGCCGGCAGCTTGTCCTGCACGTCGGCGAGCTTCTTGCGCAACAGGTAAAACAGATACGGCACGTCCTTCGGCGAGGTCGAATCCCTGAACGTCACCTGCATCGCCGTGAATGACGGTTTGGCGTAGGTCTGCACCTTCTCGAAGAATGGCAATTCCTGCAGCTTCTTCTCGATCGGGTCGGCGACCTGGGTCTGCATTTCGGCCGCGGTCGCGCCCGGCCAGATCGCCGAGATGTTCACCACCTTGACGGTGAAGAACGGATCCTCGGCGCGGCCGAGCTGCCGGTAGGAGAAGAAGCCGGCGGCGCCAAGCGCGACCATCAGGAACAGAACGAGCGTGGGATGGCTGACCGCCCAGCCCGAAAGATTGAAGCGCTTCACCGAACCCTCCAATTTAAAAACCGTGTACGTTGAGGCCGTCATTGCGAGCGAAGCGAAGCAATCCATCGTGCCGCAAAGAAAGTATGGAAACTTCGTCGCTTCCGCTCCTCGCAATGACGGGACTAGAACGACAGCGACGAGACGACCCGAACCTTCTGGGAAGGATCGAGCTTCTGCACGCCGAGCGCGACGACCCTGGCGCCCTGATCGACGCCGCCGGAGATGACGACGGAGTTGGTCTCGTAGGATTTGACGGTGACCGGCGTCAGCGTCACCTCGCCGGCATCATCGACGATATAGAGCGAGGGGCCGCCGCCCTGGCTGTACAGCGCCGACAGCGGCAGCCTTGCGACGCGCGTGGTCGCGGAATCGGCCAGCGTCACCGTCGCGGTCATGCCGAGCGAGACGTTTTCACCGGCCTCGGGCAGCGAGAATTTGGCGAGATAAGTGCGCGTGGCCGGATCGGCCGACGGCGCGACCTCGCGCAGCTTCGCGGCATATTTCCTGTCGGCTTCCGACCACAGCGTCACCGTGGCGACGCCGGACTTGGCGCGGCCGACCAGGGTTTCCGGGATCGCAACCACGGCTTCCTTCTCACCAAGGCGCGCGACACGGATCGCGGTCTGGCCGGAGGCCACGACCTGTCCCGGCTCGACCAGGGTCGCGGTGACGACGCCGCGGGTATCGGCCGCCAGCGTCGCGTAGGAGAGCGAGTTTTTGGTCAGTTCGACCGAACGCTCGGCGCGATTGAGCCGCGCCCGCGCCTCGTCGGCGGCGGCCCGGCTCTGGTCCATTTGCGCATCGGTGGTCCAGCCCTTGGCGCGCAGATCCCTGGCGCGCTGTTCGGCGGCGCCGGCCTGTGCCAGCACGCCGGTGGCGGCGCGCTGTTCGGCTTCGGCCTGCTCGGCCTGCAGTTTCAGATCGACTTCATCGAGGGTGGCCAGCGGCTGGCCGACATCGACGGTCTGGCCGACCTCGACCAGGCGCTTTGAGATCTTGCCGGGAACCCTAAAACCCATGTCGGTCTCGATCCGGGGTTTGATAGTGCCGACAAAGCTGCGCTCCGGCGTCTCGGCCTCGTAACGAACGGTCGCCACCAGAACCGGGCGTCCCGGAGCAGCTTTCTCGGCCACCTTCTCGTTGCAGCCGGTCAGCGCAATCACCGCCAGCGCCAGCATCGCTCCCGTTAAAAGCCTGTAATAGCTCGATAAAACGGAATGGACGAACATCGGTCTCTCCATCGGCCCAGCCTCGATGAAGACTATGTAATGTTCACTGATAAGTGTCAATATTCGTCAGTAGACACCAATTCGTGAGGACGAAGCCGTTGGCAGGCAAAGCTTTCAGTGGAACCGACGCAGCCCGGATCGGACTTCATTTGCGAAATGACGGTCCGGAGACCGCTGGCTTCCGGAAGGAAAATCACTCCTCGAGCTGAAAGCGCTCGAAGCGGTGCAGTTCCTCCTCGATCCGGCGCTTGAGATCCTTGCGCGCGCCCCGCGCCGCGCCCCTGCCCACCCAGTTCCATTTCTGCATCAGCAGTTTGCGGCTCTCGCGGTCGGTCTTGAGATCGAGCGCGGCGACGATGTCATCGCCGACCAGAACCGGCAGCGCGAAATAGCCGAACACGCGCTTTTGCTTCGGCACATAGGCCTCGAAGCGGTGGCCGTAGCCGAAGAAAAGTTCGGTGCGCTTGCGCTGGATTACGAGCGGATCGAACGGCGAGAGGATGTGCACGCGCGAAGGATCGCCCTCGCCTGACGGCTCCAGCGCCGCAGGGTCCGCCCAATGCTCCTGCGGGCTCGCGCCCTCGAGCGCAACCGGCACCAGCGCCTTGCGGCGCACCCGCGCGTCGATCAACCGCCGGACCGCGGCCTTGCGCGGCGCATCGAGATGGCAGATCGAGTCCAGGCTGACGACGCCTTGCGCCCGCAGCGCGCGGTCGAGCAGATAGGCGGTCACTTCGCTCGCCGAGGCCGGCTTCGGCGGCTGGTCCCAACCAAAATGCCGCGCCGTCAGCTCATAGGTCTTGAGCATGCCGTTGCGCTCGGCGATCGTCACCGCGCCGGTGTAGAACGCGAGCTGCAGCGCCCGCTTCGACGGCTTGCGGCTCGCCCACAGATGCTCCTTCTCCGTCAGCACGTCGTCCTCGATGTCGCGGATCGTCAGCGCGCCGTCGCGCCGCAAGCGCAGCATGACTTTTCGCATGTCGGCCGGGCTGACGGATGCGAATCGCTTGTGACGTTCGCGCTGGTGCAGCTTCATCGCAGGCAGGAAAAACCGCAGATCGTCCGACGGCACGTAGGACAACGCGTGGGTCCAGTATTCGAATACGCTCTTGTCGACGCTCTGGGCCTGGCGCAGGTCGGCGCGGCGGTAATCGGGAATGCGGGTGTGGAGGATGTGATGATGGGCGCGCTCGATCACATGGATGGTGTCGATCTGCACATAGCCGAGATGCCTGACCGCGGCCGCGACCGCGGGCGGCCCCTCGCCGAACGGCGCGGGCACATCGAGCCGCTGGGCGCGCAGCCAGATTCGCCGGGCACGGGCCTGGGTCAGGGCAAGCGGTTCGGTCGCGCGGGACATCGCGCGGCAATGTAGCGGGATTCGCTTGAATGGGGAGATGCGTCAACGCGCGTCGGCCGGAAGCTCGAGCTTGTAGACGTCCCTTACCGAATGGTTTCAGCTGGTCGTGCCGCCACGCTCCCAAAGACGATGGATTTGTGACGCCGCGATGCAGCGGCCACGTTCATTGCTTCGGCCGCTCCGCCACACTCCCGGTCGCGACTTCGGCCTCGCAGGACGCCTTGCCGCGCTGCGTCGCCTGGCATTTGTAGACCTTGCCCGTGAGGCGATCGAGCAGCCACGCGCTGTCCTCGGTGGGACTCTCGAACCCGACATAGCGGCTGCCCAGCGCCGTGATCAGCGTGGACAACAGGATCGCCGCGGCGATCATGGCCGCGCCGATCAAGATCGGCAACGAACTTGCCGGTGCGGGATGATCCGGGCTGATAGGCCGATAATGTTGATACTCGCGCTGCCGCTTGATTGACTGAAACACCGCCCTGCCCGTTCGCTTCTTCAAGGATTCTTCTTCTAGCCTTTTTAGGATTTTTATTGGCGAACATTTTTTCTAAGTCCGCATCTGGCCGATTTATTGTCCGCGGATCGGCGCCCCTGCGACGGCATTGCGACCCGGAAGGATTCGGAGTTGCGTCACACCAGTTCCATGCGCGCATGGTGGCCGGGCGAAGCGGCAAGACGTTTGTCGCGGGTGAGTAGCGGAGCATCGAAGTTTGTCAATGGCGATCGCGTTCGGCGCGGACCGCTTGTGCCGGCGCTACCGAAGAGGTCATTCCCGGGCGCCGCACCAGACGGGCTCGCAGTTCGTCAATCGTCGGTCGCTCAGCCGACCGAAGGATCACACCAAGCAGGTAGTCGGAGAGCGACAGGCCCGCCAGCGCCGCACGCGATTTGAGCCGGCGGTGCAGCGCATCCGGCACATGGCGAATCTGAATCTTCGTCATCATGTCGAAAACATGAAAACTTGTAGATGGCATGTCAAGCGCGCAAGATTCCGTTCTGTGCGCGCAACCAAAAGCAAGTAGCCCGCACGAGCGCAGAGATATGAAGGGAGCAGAACAAGAAACCCGGAAGTCGCGGAGCCTGTCATCGGGCGCGCATTCGCGCGACCCGTTGGCTCATCCGGGCTGACCCGGGCCGGCGTGACGGCGCCAAACTCAGCGACCAAAACGGCGGCCCGCAGGCCGCCGGGTTTCGCGGCCGCTGTGGACATTGGAAATCGCCCAACTTGGGGCATTCCGCTCCAGCAACGTGACCTGAATCACATTCGCCAATTTGAACCCGTCCTATTCTCGCAGCATCAAACCGCCAAGCAGCCAGATCGGCTGGCGTAACCTTGAGGATATGACAATGACCCGCTTTCACACGCTTTCATTGGTGACGATCGGCGCCGCGCTGTCGATGACGGCGGGCCTGGCGTTTGCCGGCGACCCCACGGTCTCGGCCGATCAAATCCTGAGTGCCTTGAAGCCGAAGCCTTTGACCCGCGGCATGTCGGCCGGCCAACCGGCTGACCCGGCGGTGCAGGCCAGGGAAACCAGTTTCGTCGACAGCCTGCGCAACCGCAAGAGCCGGTCGCTCTCGCTCGGCGAACGCGAGGAGATTGCCGAGATCGCGGCGACCAAGCCGAAGATCGACCTGGAGATTCAGTTCGACTACAACTCCGCCGCTATCCGCACCAGTTCGATGCCGGCGGTGCAGGAGCTGGGCAAGGCGCTGTCGAACGCCGGCCTGAAAGGTTCGACCTTCGTGGTCGCCGGTCATACCGATGCGATCGGCGGCGACGCCTACAATCAGGATCTTTCCGAGCGCCGCGCCGATACGATCAAGAAGTATCTGACCGACAAGTACGGCATCGCCGGCGCGAATCTCGTCACCGTCGGCTACGGCAAGACCAAGCCGAAGGTTCCGAATGCGCCGATGGACCCGGTCAACCGCCGCGTCCAGGTCGTCAACATGGACACCAAGACCGCGTCGCACTGAATTGGCCGAAGATCGTCCGCCTGCCGGTTCAGCGCAGGCGGATTTCGCAAGAATTGACCCGTGGAAGCCACGTCGCGCCACGCGCGACGTGCCGGTCCGTCAAATCCAGTTCTGAAAGATCATCAGCCGGTTGAACGTCCGCATCGAGGTTTCCGCGAACGCGGCCGAGATCGGCAGCATCGCGACAAAGCCGGCGAACCCGATCGCGACGAAGGCCCAGAGCAGCCAGCGGGGCGTGTTGGGGCGCCGCAACGCATAGACCAGCGCGAAGCTCGCCGTGGTCGCCGCCGGCAGATAGTAATAGATGAAGCCGAGCGTTCGCGGCAGCAGTACCCAGCCGAGATAGGGCCCGAAGTAGAACGACAGCACCAGGAAGGCATCGGCCCGGCGCGTCACGATCCAGTCGCGCAGGCAGACGGCCAGCGCGACCAGCGCGGGCCACAGAATCAGGGGATTGCCGAGTAAAACCACCGCCGCGATCCGGTCGTCGCCGGTCTTGTCGAACAAATACCAGACCGGGCGGACCAGCAACGGCCAGGACGGCCACGAGCTCATATAGATATGGCCGGCGATCGCGGACGTGGTGTTATCGCCAAAGATCCGGCGTTGCGCCTCCAGGATGTCGGGAAGCGACAGGCCGTAGAGCGGGATGAAGGTCGAGAGATAGACGGCCGCGGGAATCAGCAGGAAGCATGCGGCGACGTGGTAATGTCTGAAATCAGGCCAAAGATCCGGGCGGTACCAATCGGCAGGGTTGCCGGCGGCAAACCGGGTGCGCCAGCCCTGCATCAGGCGGATCACGCCGACGATGACGATGCAGACCGCGAGCACGAACACGCCGCTCCATTTGCAGGCGATCGAGAGACCGCAAGCGAGCCCCGCCAACGCGAACCAGCGGTGCGGCCTCGGCTTTCCGAAGCCCGCGATGAACGCCGCGACCGCAAACAGGCTGAATGTGAGCGCGAAAATATCCAGCATCGCGATTCGCGATTGCACGAACAGCATCTGGTTGAAAAAGGCGAGCAGGCTTGCGGCGATCGCTGGCCCCTGCCCGGCGAACAGCGCCAGGCCGCCGAGATAGACCGCGACGATGGCGAGCGATCCAAACAGTACGGCGGGATAGCGCCATCCCAGCGGCCTGTCGCCAAGATAGTGGATCGACAATGCGATGAGCTGTTTCGCCAGCGGCGGATGCATCGGGTTCAGCACCGGCATCGGCATCACCGGCTCGAGCATCTGCCGCGCCGCCGGAACATAATGCACTTCGTCGAAATAGAATTTCTCCGGCGTGCCGACGCCAACCAGCAGCGCAACATGCGCGGTGACGAAAATAATGACGGCGATGATGGCGGTACGCTCAACCGAACGAATGAGAACGGAAAGTGATCCTGGCACGATGGATCCCGAGTCAATGACGTTGTGGCAAAATCAAGGCATGACAACGCGGCTTTTTCATTCATCGCATCGAACATGTTTCGATTCCACCATCACTAACCGTCGCGTCTGTTGCGCATCGCTTGTGACAATTCTGCTACATCGCACGCGAGCGTGATCCAGTACGATGAAGGTACCAAATTGATTGGTCGTGAAATGAATTTGCGTCACGGTATTGTTTCCGCGCTGGTGCTTGGTTCGGTGGTCGCGCTGATGGCGCGTCCCGCTCAGGCGCAAACGCGGGTCGGCGAAGCGGCCGTCGTCAAGAATGAAGTCGTCCGCGTCGCGGCATCCTCGACCATCCAGATCAATGTCGGCGACGCATTGCTGCGCGACGAAGTCGTGCGCACCGGCATCGAGAGCGCGGCGCGGCTGGTGATGGCGGACAATACCAACCTGTCGCTCGGCCCGAGCGCGACGATCAGGCTCGACCGCACCGTCTTCAACGACGAGCACAGCTATCGCGACATCGCGATCCGGATGTCGTCGGGCGCATTTCGCTTCGTCACCGGCAATTCGGAAAAAACCGCGTACAAGATCACGACGCCGCTTGCCACGATCGGCGTGCGCGGCACCACCCTCGATATCCTGTCGCAGCGGGGCAAGACCACGGTCGTGCTGCAGGACGGCGCCTCGACGGTCTGCACCGTCAGCTTTCAATGCATCGATCTGACGCAGCCCGGCGACACCGCGATCATCAGCTCGGTTGGCGGCAAGATCACGATTCTGAAGACCAACAACCCGCCCTGGACCTTCGCTTCCACTTGCGGCGCGGTGGCAGGACTTTGCAGCACCACCCGATATGCGGATGCGACGCCGACGATCATGCCGCCGGTCGATGACGGCAGCGATCCGACCGGCATGCTGTGCGGGCGCTGACCATGGCAAAATCCATAGAAAGATCGATGGTTTGCGCTCCCCTGGCGGTGGCCGTTGCTGTTTTGCTGGGCCTGGTGAGCGCTACCGCCGCATCGGCGCAGAAAATCTCCGTATCCGCTCAGAATTGTGACGGGCCATGTCCGGTTACCGGCGCCGATTCCAGCGGGGCATCGATCGGCGATCTGGCCAAACAGCGCTTCAACCAGGCGATCACCAACCGCGTGCTCGGCACGGTGCTGCTCGGCGTCAACGAGCAGGTCAATTGCAACGATTGCGTCAGCGCGTTCGGCTCGGCGGGATCGTTCTCGGCCGGCGTCCACGGCCGCAAGAACCTGACCGCCAATCTGTCGCTGCTGGCGGGCATCGCCTACACCCAGTACAGCGAGGGCGGATACCACGTCACCAGCGCACCGATCGGTGCGTTTGCGCTGCGCTATGATTTCACCGACTGGGGATCGTCACGGCCGTTCTTCGATATCGGCACCATCCTGTCGCCGTACCAGAAGGTGCGTTACACGCGCAGCTATGTGACGAGTCTCGGCGCGGTGTCGCTGGATGGCCGGACCACCAGCGAGGATTACGGCGTCTATGGGCGCGCAGGCTGGATCAGCCGGTTGTCGCCGCGCGATGAAGCCGCGGCCTCGGTCGAGGTCTGGCAATTGTGGCAACGGGTCAAGGGCTACGCCGACCCCGCCGCCGCGTTCAATCCGTTCGACGCCTCGATTGCCGGCGGCACCGATCGCACCACCCTCGTCAAGGTCGGCGGCCAGTGGACGCATCTGTTCGGCTCGAATGTCGAGGCCAATATCAATGGCGGCTTCGTGCAGTCCTTCGCGACCCATTCCGGCATCGTCGCCACCGTGACCGGTGACGGCACCGTGGTGCCGACGATCGGCAACCAGAGCTGGTTCGAGTATGGCGGCCGGCTCGGCTTCCGCATCACCAAGGGCTGGGTCGCCGACCTCTTCGTCAACGGCACCGCGGGTCCGCAGCCCGTCGGCAACACCATTCATGGCGGCGTCGGGCTGCGAATCAGTTATTAGGCCAGCCGCGACAGCGATCAGGCCGCCGACTTGCCCTCATAGGCGCGCCGGAGCCCCTCGATGTCGAGCTTGACCATCCCCAGCATCGCCTGCATCGCCCGCTGCGCGCCGGCCCGATCGGGGCCGCCCAGATATTTCGGCAGCGCGCTCGGCACGATCTGCCATGACACGCCGTAGCGATCCCTGAGCCAGCCGCAACGTTGAGCAGAGCCTCCATTGGCCAACAAGGCGTCCCATAGCCGGTCGACCTCGGCCTGGTCGGCGCAATCGATCTTGAACGAGACCGCGTGGGTATATTCAACCCGCATGCCGCCATTGAGCGCCATGAAGCGCTGCCCGGCCAGCGTGAACTCGACCACCAGCACCGAGCCGGCTTTTCCGGCCGGACCGTCGACGGGGTTCCTCTGCACCGTTTCGACCCTCGAATCCGGCAGCAGCGACACATAGAAGTTCGCGGCCTGCTCGGCCTCGCCGTCGAACCACAGGCAGGGTGAAATTTTGGACATGCGTCGTCTCCTCACGTTGCGTTCGTCCGGAGGACGAATGGTAGGGCAGGTATCCGACACCAGTTTCTAGACTAATTTTACAGAGAGGAAACTTAGCCAGCCGTCATATGCGAGCGTAGCGAAGCAATCCAGAAATAGATGGAAATAGTCTGGATTGCTTCGCGGAGTTTATCATCGGGCGGCGCTTCGCGCCGACCCGTTGGCTAAGAAGAAACTGGAAGCTAAGTTACTGATTTTATTGGTTCCGGAAAGACGTGAAATCCACTCCGCGGTTCGTTGTTTCATCCACCAGGGTCGGCCGTCAGGTCGGTACAGAACTCGCAATGACGGCAGCAAAAGGTAATCCGCCGTTCGCGGCCGCAGCGGCGCAATACGCTTACGCTGTTGCGCCCTACGCTCCCCTACTGCCGCTTCCGCTCGCCGGCCGCAGGCGCTGGCGGCGGCTTCGGTGCTTCCGCAGGTGCGGCGTTGTTGCTGTTGCCGGCGCCGAACAGCAGCCGCGTCGGGTTGCGGTCGAGGTTGTTGACGGCACGGCTGATGTCGCCGAGCGTCCGGCGGCCGTCGGCCATCAGCGCGCCGGATCGCCGGTCGAAATCCTCGGCCAGTTCCTTGATCGACTTTACCATCGCCGACAGCTCGCCGCCGGCATTGCCGCCCGCGATCGAATTGAGACCCAGCATGAGATTGTCGGCCTTGACCATCACGCCGTCGACCTTGAGCATGACGTTGTCGATCCTCTCGGAATTGCGCGCCAGCGCCGCGGTGAAGGTCTCCAGGTTACGCAGCGAGTTCCTGACCGATTCCTGGTTGTCGGCGACCAGCCGATTGACGTTCTGCAAGGTGCCGCGGATCGCTTCGGTGACGTCCTGCAGCGCGTTCGGGTCGGCGGTCAAGACCGGAACGCCGTCCTCATCGAGTGGAACGGCGGGCGCGGCCTCCTCGCCGCCCTTGAGCGAGATCGCGGCGACGCCGGTGAGTCCCTGGAATTCCAGCCCGACGAGGGTGTCCTTGCGGATCGGGGCGTTGTTCTCGACCATCGCGAGCGCGACCACACGACGCGGATTGTCGAGCTTGACGGATATGACTTCCCCTATCCGGATACCGTTAAAATTGACGCTGCCGCCGTTGCGCAGGCCGGACGCCGGGCCCTCGAACACGATCCGGATCGGGCTGCGCGCCTTGGTGGTATGCAGGCTCTGGAACCAGAGCACGAAGCCGAACGCAGCCGCGATCACCGCCAGCGTGAAGGCTCCGATCAGGACGTAGTTCGCCCGCGTTTCCATCAATTGCTCCGGTAATCGATCATGATCCGATTGGATCGAATCGGATCATGATCTCATCTTTTTGTTTGAGCACGATCCCTCGGGTCAAGCCCGAGGGCATGCTTTTCGGAAAACCGGTTCCCGCTTTTCCGGATCATGCTCTAACCCATCACCGCGCGGGCGCGCTTGCCATGGAAATATTGCCGCAGCCAGGGATGCTGCGAGGCCTGCATGTCGGCAATCGATCCCGCGGCAATGATCTTACCGTTCCCTAACACGGCGATACGGTCGCACGCGGTGTAAAGGCTGTCGAGGTCGTGGGTTACCATGAAAACGGTCAGGCCCAAAGTGCGCTGCAGGGTCCGCACCAGCTCGTCGAAATCGCCGGCGCCGATCGGATCGAGGCCGGAGGTCGGCTCGTCGAGGAACACCAGTTCGGGATCGAGCGCGAGCGCGCGCGCCAGCGCCACGCGCTTGATCATGCCGCCGGACAGTTACGAGG
>NZ_JBAVNZ010000255.1:0-6511 GCF_049691595.1 Bradyrhizobium sp. | reverse complement strand
GCTGCACAAGATCAAGATCAACATGGACAAGCAGCTCAAGGAGTGTGGCGAGGCGCCGTTCTATACGCTGGGGCCGCTGACGACCGACATCGCGCCGGGCTACGACCACATCACCTCCGGGATCGGTGCGGCCATGATCGGCTGGTTCGGCTGCGCGATGCTCTGTTATGTCACGCCGAAGGAGCATCTCGGCCTGCCCGACCGCAACGACGTCAAGACAGGCGTCATCACCTACAAGATCGCAGCCCACGCCTCCGACCTCGCCAAGGGCCACCCCGCCGCGCAACTGCGCGACGACGCGCTCTCCCGCGCCCGCTTCGACTTCCGCTGGCTCGACCAGTTCAACCTCGGCCTCGATCCCGATACGGCAAAGCTCTTTCACGACGAGACCTTGCCGAAGGAAGCCCACAAGGTCGCGCATTTCTGCTCGATGTGCGGCCCAAAATTCTGCTCGATGAAGATCACCCAGGACGTGCGGGATTACGCGGCGACGCTGAACGATCCGGCGGGCGTGGGGATGTCGGTGTCGGGCACCATCGAGGATGGCATGGCGCAGATGAGCGCCAAGTTCAGGGAGATGGGTGGGCAGGTGTATCTGGATGCGGAGAAGGTGAAGGAGAGCAATCGGGTGTTGTGAGAACCTCGCCCACGCCGTGAAACTTCCTGACCAGCTTCAGGATCATCTGCGATTGGTCTTCGTCGGCACCGCTGCTGGCCAGCGGTCAGCCGACGTAGGCCATTACTACGCTCATCCCGGCAATCGCTTCTGGCGCACGATTCACGAGGTCGGCATCACGCCGCGCCAGTATGAACCGCATGAATTTCCGGCGCTGTTGAAACTCGGCATCGGCTTCACCGATCTTTGCAAATTTGGCGCGGGCATGGACCACCATGCCCTCGCCTTTCCCATCGACATTCCCGCGTTCCGCGAAAAGATGCGGCGCTATCGACCGAAGGCCATTGCCTTCACCAGCAAGAAGGCCGCGAGCCTTTTCTATGGCCGACCAACGAAGGCGATTGCGCTGGGCCGGCAGCAGCCGCTGGACGACTTCCCAACCGTCTTCGTGCTAGCCTCGCCATCCGGCGCCGCATCCGGCCACTGGTCGGCGCAGTCATGGCAGGAACTGGGGGATTCGATCAACAAGCCAAGCCTGGCGTAGATGGGGTAACAGAGCTCGTAGCTCGTAGGATGGGTTGAGCCCTTGCGAAACCCATCGCAGGTCGCAATTGCCACGATGGGTTTCGCTTCGCTCAACCCATCCTACGCGCTGCACATCATAGCTCGATGCTTCGCATTCGCCCCGGAATGACGAAATGGGCAAAACAAAGCGCGACAAAACAACCCGCCGGGCAAATCGCCATCAGCCCGACCTGACGGCCGTTCAGTTCCAGCATTACCCCGGTTGGTCAGCGCGATGGCGCGGGCGCCGCAGCCGGACGGTTGCGCCTTTGGACTTGAAACCGTCACGCTTTTCCCGCACCCATTGCGCGCCTCGCGCCATCGCGGAGACTGGACGCCGCCCCGGCCGATTGGCGCAAGCCCATCCCGTCTTTTCCGAGAGGAGACATATCATGCGTCGCGCTTTCGCACTCTGTGCCGTCACCTGCATCGCTGTCGCTGCCGCCGCGAGCCCTGCTGCGGCCGGCTACTATGTGATCCGCTGGAACAACACCGGCGTCTGCCAGATCTGGAATGAGAGCCTGACATTCAAGCCGTGGCAATGGCCGTCGCAGTACAAGGTCGTCAGCAGGCCGGCGCCGACCTTGTCCGCCGCGATGACCGTGCAGGAAAAGATGCGGCTGCGGCACCGCTGCACCCTTTAGGCGCGCAGGGCGGATTGAGCCGACCCGTCCGCCGTAGCTCAACGAGCGAAGGCGGAAGGCGCAATCCGCCTCGCCTGATAACAGCTTATCTCACTCCGGCGCGGCGGGTTACGGCTGCGCCTCAACCCGCCCTACGGCCACTCCCTACTTCAACGTGATCGCGAGCCCGCTCAAATCCGCGTTCGCCATCAGCCCGACCTGGCGGCCGGACAGTTCCAGCACCGCGCCCTTCTGGTTGGACAGCACGATCGCGCGGGCGCCGCCGCCGACCGCGAGCCCCGCGCCCGCCGCGCCATAGACGCCGGCGACATCCGACGGCCGGTATATGTTGCTGACGCGGCCGTACAGCACCGTCTTCGATCCGCCGAACACGAGGCCGTAGTCGAGGCCACCGGTCGACAGCGCGTAGCTCCGCCCGCGGAAATTCAATACGCCGCTGCCGCCCGAGCCGCCGATGATCCATCCCGCCTTGTAGATCGTGAGCCGCACGCTGCCCTCGTCGGCATGGGCGGCGGAGGACAGCGAGGCACCGGCGAAAGCAGTCCACGCGACCAGCGCAACACGAATGGCGGATGAAATCTTCATGGATACAGTCTCCCGGGGATGATGTGAGCAAGGCGTCGCGAAGCCAATCGCGGCGCGCTTGAACGAGTGTAGCCCATGGGCCGGATCGGCAAAACCTGTTCGCGCCCTGCGCGATCAGCACTGCACACCCAAACCGCCTTTTGTTTGGCGGCGGGATGTCGCAGTCGGGATGATCGGGCAGCCCAAGAGCCACCGGATCGACGCCGAGCGCCGCCCGATGCGGGCTCCGCGATATCCGGGGATGGCGGCGAAGCTGCATGGCGCTATGCTCATGCCGGCTACGCCGCCAGTCCCATCAAAGGTGTCCCATGCCCATCCGTCACTTCCCGCCTCCGCCCGGCCTGAAAGCCCCGCCGCTCTCCTTCGCCACGCGCACCGGCGACCTGCTGTTCGTCTCCGGCATTCCCGGCTTCGATGACCAGGGCGTCCTCCCCGACGGCTTCGAGGCGCAGTTCGGCCTTGTCGTGAAAAATATCAAGCGCGTGCTTGACGAGGCCGGCGCCAGCGTCCGCGATCTGGTCAAAGTCAACGTGCTGCTGGCGCGCGCGGCCGACGTCGCGCCGATGAATGTGCTGTATGCGTCCGCGTTCGGACCGCCGCCCTATCCCGCGCGCACGACCTGCGTGGTGCAGGCGCTGCCTGGCCCGAAAATGCTGATCGAGATCGAGTGCATTGCGTCGCTGGCGAAATAGCTTGCGGCGGATTAGGCTGTCGCTCATCCACCCACCAAAAACCAAAACCAGAGGAAACGTCCATGCCCCTTCTCCAGGACCATATCGCCGTCGTCACGGGCGCTGGCTCCGGCATCGGCCGCGCGATCGCGGCGGGATATGCGCGCGAAGGCGCGCGCGTGGTGGTGCTCGACATCAACGAGAAGGCGGCGGCCGAAACGGCCAGGGAAATCCGCGATGCGGGCGGCAAGGCCGAGAGTTTTGCGCTCGACGTCACCAAGCGCGAGGCTTGCGTCGCGATGGCCAGGCAGGTCGCCGACAAGGTCGGGCCGGTCTCGATCCTCGTCAACAATGCCGGCATCGCCCGCCGCAACGGCATGCTGGGCGCGGCCGAGGCGGTGGTGCAGGATTGGGAAGACATCATCGCGATCAACCTCACCGGCGTCTTCAATGTCACGCATGCGTTCCTCGAGCCCTTGCGCGGGGCGAAAGGACGGATCGTCAACATCGGCTCGATCCAGTCGTTCCTGCATCTGCGCACGCCGAGTTCGCCGGCCTACACCGCCTCCAAGCACGGCGTGCTCGGCTTCACCCGCGCGCTTGCCGCCGAACTCGGCAAGGACGGCGTGCGCGTCAATGCGATCGGCCCGGGGTTCATCGAAACCCCGCTGAACGAGAAGGTGCGCGCGTCCAATCCGGAGCTGGCAAAGACCTTCATCGCCCACACCCCGCTCGGCCGCGCCGGTCAGCCCGCGGACATCGTCGGCCCCGCGGTCTTCCTCGCCTCCGACCTGTCGGCCTATGTCTCGGGAACGATCGTGATGGTCGATGGCGGCTACCGGACGGTTTGAGGGCGGCGCCAGATCGCCACCCTGCGCGAAAACCTGTAAACGGAAACGCACACGCCCATGTCCAACGCCCCGCATTACGACATCGACGTCGCCAAATTCTGGGCCGATCCCTATCCCGATCTGGCAAAAATGCGGAAGGACGCGCCGATCGCGTTCGTGCCGCAGCTCGGCTCGACCGTCTTCACCCGGCGCGACGACATCTTCAGCCAGGAAAAGCGCATCGACGTGTTCTCCTCGCACCAGCCGGCCGGGCTGATGAACCTGCTGATGGGCCACAACATGATGCGCAAGGACGGCGAGGCGCACATGGCCGAACGCGCGGCGATGTTTCCGTCCGTCTCACCGCGCACGGTGCGCGATGTCTGGGTCCGGCAATTCCAGGCCCATGCCGACCGCATCCTCGATGAACTCGCGCCTTTGGGCCGCGCCGATCTCTGCAAGGCGTTCGCGCTGCCGCTTTCGGCCGAATGCCTCAAAGACATCACCGGGCTGACCAACATGCGCTTCGAGGACATGGACGCGTGGTCGCAGGCGATGATCGACGGCATCGCCAATTACGCCGGCGACAGGGAAGTCGAGGCGCGCTGCCATGCCGCCACCGCCGGGATCGACGCTGCGATCGACGACATGGTTCCGGTCGTGACCAAACATCCCAACACCTCGATCCTCAGCGTGCTGCTGGCCGCGGGCCAGCCGATGCCAGGCATCCGCGCCAACATCAAGCTTGCGATCTCGGGCGGCCAGAACGAGCCGCGCGACGCCATCTCCGGCACGATCTGGGCGCTGCTGACCCATCCCGAGCAACTCGCGCTGGTCCGCGAAGGCAAGGCGACCTGGCTCGACGTGTTCGAGGAATATGCGCGCTGGATCGCGCCGATCGGAATGTCGCCGCGCCGCGTCGCAAAACCGTGGTCGTATGGCGGGGTCGATTTCGAGCCGGAGGATCGCGTGTTCTTCATGTTCGGCTCGGCCAACCGCGACGAGGCCTGCTTCGATGACCCCGACCGTTTCGACATCACGCGCGACACCGCGAAGAGCATCGCCTTCGGCGCCGGCCCGCATTATTGCGCCGGCGCCTTTGCTTCGCGCGCGATGGTGGCCGACGTCGCGCTGCCCGGCATTTTCGCGCGATTGAAGAATATGCGGCTCGACCCGGCCGGGCCGGTGCGGATCGGCGGCTGGGCGTTTCGCGGGCTGCTCAATTTGCCGGTCACGTGGGACGAGCGCTAGTCGACCCGCCCGTGCAGGGGAACCAGGCGGACGGCCGCGCCCTATCATGACGGTTACGATCCGGCGCCGGAGTCGGCGGAATGATCGCTGGGCGGAAGCAGGTGCATGAAGTGGAATACCCAGCGCATCGCATAACACCAGGCATAGCCTGCCAGGGCGCCGCAGATCGCGAGGATGATGACGTTGGCGCGATCGATCGATCCGCTCGACCACAACATGCCGGCGGTCCAGAGGGCCCCGAAGGCGATCGAACTCAATTTCAGGACGACGGTCGGCTTCATGGCGCATCTCCGATGGTTACGGCCGGCCATTCTATGCGCTACCGCCCCTACTTCCGTGAGCTGGATCACGGAAGAGCCAGACCAGCCCTCCGTCAAGCCGACAAGCTATTTGCGCGGGCATTCCCGATAGCCGAACTTGTCGATGATCGCGGCGCCTGAAATGGCGTGGAACGCCAGCGTATCCATGTAGTGATTGTCGAGCAGGTGCTGGCGCAAGGAAGCGTTGTAGGCGCTCAGCATCCGGTTGGTGGAGGTCGCGCTGATGTTGCGGTTGCGATCATGACCGGCATGGAACAGCAGCGTGGCGCTGCGCTCGACGCAAACATTCTTCAGGCCGAGAAACAGCGTGCAGTTGGACTGACAATGCCCCCTGATACGAAACAACTCGCCGCTGGCGTTGGCGCGGTCGATCTCCGGCTGAAAATCCTGGATCCACCCGCCCTTGCCGAATTTCTCCGACGTGGCGGCGAACGCGCAGCAAGAGATCACCATCAGAACCGCGGCGATGGGAGCGACGAAATGCTTCATGGCCTTGCTCACCGTTGTCTGCTCATTCGGTCGATCAACCAATAGCGCATGAAGCGGCCAGAGATGACCTGCGAGAGTGCCGCAAATCGCCAGCATGACGATGTTGACGGCATCAAACGATCCACTCCACCATGGCATCCAGCCGGTCCACAGAACCGTGAAAACCAAGGCACCTGCTTTTAACCGGGTCACGGGCTCATGGCCATCCTCCAGACGGTTGAGATTCCACGCATCATTGGTGAAGTGGACTCATCGGCCCGTGACGCCCGCGCCGCGTTCGACGCGGCACATTTCGGGACCGGCTGGCTCTGGCGGCGCTTCATGGCGCGCGTGCTTGCAACGCTGGCGACGCGACTTGCTTCAGCCGCCGAACGCCAGGTGACGGCGTCCTGAAAGCGGCTGCAAGAACTTCAGCCGAACCGCAGCCGCGTGCGCTCCCTCGCCTTCCCAGCCTCGAGCTCGCGGTCGCGCGCCGGCGCATGGGTATGCAGCGACGTCAGCAGCCGGCGGGCGGCGTCGGCGACTTCCGCCACCGCGCGGT
>NZ_JBAVNZ010000254.1:0-2310 GCF_049691595.1 Bradyrhizobium sp. | reverse complement strand
CAGACCACCAAGGTCAAGGGCATGTTCGTGCGGCCGGAGCAGATCGCCGAGATCGGCAAGCGCCATCCCGGACTGGGACGGCTGCGTCTCGTCGTCACCCGACAAGGCGAGACCGACGTGATGACGCTCAGATGCGAAAGCGCTTCTCCAAGCGAAAGCCTTTTGAGCGAACTCACGGCCACGCTGCGCGCGGTGACAAAGCTTGGCGGCCAGGTCGAACTGGTCGGCGCCGGCTCGCTGCCCAATGACGGCAAGGCGATATCGGACGAGCGCTGAACCGCTCTCGTCGCGGCCGCGGGCAATTCCGGTCTAAAATTGGCGAACGAGATCGATGACCTCGTCCTGCTGCTGGCGCGTGATCTCAGCAAACATCGGCAGCGACAGGATCCGGCCCTGATCGGCAGACGCATTGGGATACTGCTGGGGACGGTGACCGAACCGCCGGTAGGCGGCGAGGAACGGCAGCGCCGTCGGATAGTTGATCGCGGTCTGCACGCCATTGGCGTTCAAATGCGCCGCCAGCGCATCGCGGCGTGGATGCTTGATGGTGTAGAGATGATAGACGTGGGTGCGGTCCGGCGCGACCTGTGGCACGACGACGTCCTCGATCTGATTGAGGCCGGCATCGTAAACCCGGGCGGCCTGCTGCCGCGCGCCGGTCCAACCGGCAAGATGCGGCAGTTTGGCCGACAGGATCGCCGCCTGCATGCCATCGAGCCGGCTGTTGATGCCCTCGATCTGATGCTGGTGCTTCACCAGGCCACCGTGCCGCGCCAGCATGGTCATATGCTCGGCCAGCGCATCGTCGTTGGTGACGACGGCGCCGGCGTCGCCCATCGCGCCGAGATTCTTGCCCGGATAGAATGAATAGGTCGCCGCACTTCCGAACGTCCCGATCATCCGCCCCTTGTAGCGCGCCAGATGCGCCTGCGCGCAATCCTCGATCACCCAGAGCTTGTGCTGGCGCGCGATCGCCATGATCGCATCCATGTCCGCGGGCTGCCCGTAGAGATGCACCGGGATAATGCCGACGGTGCGCGGCGTGATCGCGGCCTCGATCGCCTTCGGGTCGATCGTGAAGGTGCTGCCGTCGGTGTCGCAAAACACCACCGTCGCGCCGGCATGGGTGACCATCGCCGAGGTGCTGATCCAGGAATGCGCCGTGGTGATCACCTCGTCGCCGGGCCCGACCTTCAGCGCCGCCATCGCGAGATAGAGCGCGTCGGTGCCGTTGGCGCAGGACACGCAATGCCTGATCTCGGCCGCGGCGGCAAATTCCCGCTCGAACGCATCGACATAGGGTCCGCGGATGAAGGCGTTGTCGCGGATGACCGCGGCGATCGCGCCGTCGATCTCGCTCTTGATGCTCTGATACTGGCGTTGCAAGTCCGCGAAAGGCACCGGCATCGTTCGTCTTTCCTACCTGCCCGCCGGCAGCCGGCGCGCCGGATTGCCCGCATAGGTCCCGGCCGAAAGGATGTCCCGTGTCACCACCGAACCCGCGCCGATGACGACGTCATCGACGATTCTGACCGGCATGATGGTGGCGTTGGAGCCGATCGAGACGCGGTTGCCGATCACGGTCTCGCGCCACAGCTCCTTGCGGCCGCGGGCCGGGCCGCCGGTCGAGAAAGTGTCGTTGACGAACATCACGCCATGGCCGACAAAACAGTCTTCGCCGATCGTCACCAGTTCGCAGACAAAGGCGTGCGATTGCACGCGGCTGCGGGCGCCGATCACCACGCCCTTCTGAATCTCGGTGAACGGTCCGACAAAGCAATCGTCGCCGATCCGGCAGCCGTAGAGGTTGCAGGGCTCGACGATCCTGACCCGCGCGCCGAATTCGACGTCGCGTATGCCGGCCTGATGCGCTTCCGGCCGGTTCACGAGGCAACACCGAGCCGGCTCAGCCGCGGCGTAAACCGGAGCGCAACTTCCGCCCCGGTCTCGATCGATTCATAGAGCGCAGAGATCAGTTCCAGGCTCTTGCGTCCTTCGAGCCCATCGACCAGCGCCGCGCGCTGATTGGTGAGGCAGTCGATCACGTGTTGATAATAGGCCTGGTGGCCGAAACCGTAGACGTTCGGCGGATTGACGGAAAATTTCTCCACCACGTCCTTGTCCGAGGCAAGCTCATCGACAAACCGCCAGTGCCTGATCTGGTTGACGGCGAAGCCGGCGATTTCGACCGTTCCCTTCTGGCCCAGGATCGAGAGCGAACCTTCGAGATCGGTCGGACGCGCGGCGGTGGTCGCCTCGATGACCCCCAGCGCGCCATTGCGGAACTTGAGCGTCGCGACCGCCGTATCC
>NZ_JBAVNZ010000253.1:0-6331 GCF_049691595.1 Bradyrhizobium sp. | reverse complement strand
TTCCGGGTCGTAGGACCGATACCGCTGCGCGCAGTAGGCGACATCGTCGCCGCCGGGAACTGGCGCCACTGCGACGGCGTCCTGATCGTAATAGCCGTCGTCGTAATAGGTCGGGGCCGGGCTGACGTAATATCCGGGGCTGCCGTAATAGCCATAATATCCGGGGCTGCGGTAATGGCCGTAGCCTTGCGAGGCAATGGCGCCGCCGATCACGGCACCCGCGATCGCACCGGGGATGAAACCGCCGCCGTGGCGATGATGACCGCCGTTCCAGCCACCCGGGTAACCTCCGCCGCCGCCGCCTCCACTAAACCGCGGCCTATGGCCGCCGCCGACAAGAATCGGCGTTGCGACATGGCCGGCAAGGCTCGGGCCGCCGCCGGCGATGCCGGGTGCGACGCGACCGCCGGCAGTGACCGCGCGGGTCGTCTGGGCAAAGCTTTCTCCCGGTACGACCATCGGCACCAGAAGCGCGATCGAAGCGGCCGCACACCAAACTTTCGGATTGATCATTCTCGGCTCCATTTGCGGGCCATGGTCCAACCCCTTCGGGGGGTAGACGCTCCAGAGCCTGCGCAAGCGAGCCTGCCAGATCGGAACTGTATGCGGAATGAACGGATTGCGCCGATTTCGCGACCATTGGCCGCCAAAAAATGGCTGGTCGCCGGCGCGCCACGGTCGATGAAGATGGGCAATACTCGTTCGCCGTGGCGCTATGATGCAACGCTCCTGACTTCGATCTTGTGCCCGAACGCGTACTGGCGCTTCCAGCGATCCTTCGATCCCATCCAGCATCAGTCGATCTCGGAGTGGGGCTGGAGCGATCCGATTACCAGTGACGCGAAGCGCTATTTCGTGTTGCGGATGACCGCATCGACCTTGGTGATTTCAAAGCCGTTCGCGATCAATTCCTTCAGCCGCTCCTCGACTCTCGTGGCAAAGCCCGGATCTTGTCCCCTCACCGGAATTGCAGTTCCAGCCATTTCAGGAAAGTAATCTGTCGTGAGCGGCAAGCGTGCAATCCGGCTTGCATCGACCTGAAATGCGGTCTTCTGACCCAATTCAATGGCCCTCGCCTTGTCAACGAGAAGATACTGACGAGGGCGCCGCGCGCCGTGGTAGTCTATCTGGGACGTGGTGTAGAAGACGATTGCAAAGCTTGCATCGCCCTCACGGCCAGTCGCGGCACACAACACAACGTGTGATGATGGCCCTGGTCCTCTGGACTCACGAAAAGGAAAATTGCAGAGGACGTAGTCCCCGCGACGAAGCATCAGCGGCGGCGGCCAAAGAGGCTGCCATACAGCGCGGAGCGGCGGCCATAACTCTCGTCGTCCTCATTGGCTTCTCGGTCAATATGGAATTCACCACCCTCGTCGACGTGATCGTAGACAAGCACGCTTTCCTCGCCGGGAACTCGTTCGAAGCTTCTGCGCAACAGCAATGAAATGTACGCGGTGACCGTCAGGCCTTCCTCAGCGGCCCGACGCGCCGCCGCGTCGGCGACGTCCCGTTCAATCTCGACTCGAGCCAGATCGCTCACCGCAGTTCTCCCGTAAGAAACTATAGCATCGTCTTGTGATCATGGCGAGCCGGCCCAGCTGACAGCGCGCTTCTTTCTGCGAAGCTGCGACTTCCCTATCGATTGCCCTCGGCCAAACGGCTTTCTGGAAGCCCAATTACGCAACGTTTACGTTGACTCTCATCGTAAACGTTGCATAATTAGGTCATGCCTCGTGCGCAATCCGCTGTTGCTTTCATCGTCCCGGAGCAGGCTTCCGAAACCTCGCGATTGGACCGTGTCTTTTTCGCTCTCGCGGATACGACGCGGCGCGACATTTTGCGGCGCCTGAGGCAGGAGCCGCTCCAGGTCTCGAGCATTGCGGAAGCCTACGCGGTCTCCATGCAGGCGGTCTCGCGCCACATCCAGGTTCTGGTCCGGGCCGGCCTTGTCCGTCAGGAACGCAGCGGCCGCATCAGCGCCTGCAGCCTCGATGCCGGTCCGCTGTATGAAGCCGCCGTCTGGATCAATGACTACAGCCACTATTGGCAGGCGCAGTTCGATGCATTGAAAAACTGGTTGGAGCGGGACGAGGCCAGGCGCGCTCCCGCCAAGCGAGGTCCCTCGGTGAGACCCGCGCAGAAGCGACGGAGGACGCGGCATGCAATATGACGTGGGCCAGCGACGGCTTTTATCGCTCAGGGACAAGATCCGGGAACTGCGTGCGGAGTTGCGCGTCGTCACTGCCGCCATCGAACCGCAGCCGGTGGACGATCACGTATTTGGAACGCTCGAGGGCAGCACCACGCTGTCGGCGCTGTTTGAGGGGCGTGACGACTTGATCGTCATTCACAACATGGGTTCGAAATGTGCCTACTGCACGATGTGGGCGGACGGCTATAGCGGCGTCTACCCGTATCTGAAGCAGCGCGCGGCGTTCGTCGTCGCGAGTCCCGATACGCCCAAAACCCAGGCGAAATTCGCCGCCAGTCGCGGCTGGCGCTTTCCCATGGTCTCCGACAAGGCAGCCGCCTTTGCCGCCAGGATGGGTTACGCCACGGAGGAGGGCCGCTGCCTGCCCGGTATCTCCATCTTTCAGTTACGGGGCGAGCACATCGTCCGTGTCAATGATGCCTCGTCCTGTCCACACGATGACTTCTGCGTCGCCTGGCACCTCTTCGATCTGCTGCCCGCCGGAGCCGATCGTTTTGCGCCGCCGCTCGCTTATGCGGTGAAGCGCTGATGGCTTGGAGAAAATCTTCGCAGGAGCTTGTGCAGGCGTTCGACGCCGCGTTGCCACAGCGCGCCCTGTTCGAACGCCGCAAGATGTTCGGCTATCCGGCCGCGTTCGTAAACGGAAACATGTTCGCCGGACTTCGCCAGGATGACGTGCTGGTTCGGCTGCCGGAAGCCGAACGCCAGACGCTGCTCGCCAGCGGCGGACGCAACTTCGAGCCGATGCCTGGGCGCGTGATGAAGAACTATCTGCTCCTTCCGGAAGCCAGCGACGGTCCAACGCTCGCCCTGTGGCTGCGGAAGGCCTTCGATCACACCAGCCAGCTGCCGGCCAAAGCAAGTCGTTCCATCAAGCCAAAAGCCGGCTCAACACCGCTTGCCGCCAAGCGAGCCAAGCACCAGGGGAGAAAGCGATGACCGATTTGAACGCAATTTCCGGCGGGTGCCACTGCGGCGCCGTGCGCTATATGGCGACCACATCGCCGTCCTCCTCGATCATCTGCTGCTGCACGCAGTGCCAGAAAATCACCGGCGCCGGCCATGCGCCCCAATTCGCACTGGCCAGGGCAACGGTGACGCTGCAAGGGAAGCCGGCGCGCTACGCGTTCAAGGCGGACAGCGGCAACACGGTCGAGAGCAGCTTCTGCCAGAACTGCGGGAGCCCGCTCTACAAGACCTCGTCCGGCTATCCGGATTTCATGTTCTTTCATGCCGCCACCCTCGACGACCCGAGCCAATATCGTCCGCAAAGCGTGGTGTGGGCGCGAAGCCGGCAGCCCTGGGATCATCTCGATCCGGCGCTGCCCGCACAAAGCTGAGCGGCGACCAGTTGGCGCGACCGAGAAAGCCGCCATCGAGCGGCTCGGGGTGCACGTAATTGATGCTTCTGAAGAAAGCTGGGGCATCATCAACCACGGTTTGTTCCTGTCGAATGCGGAGATGCGGCGGGTGATACGCCGCTCGATCGATGCCGCGGCCGCGTGAACTCGGCTTGCGGAAACGATTGCGGAGGAAGGGTGCCTGCTGGCCGCGATGTCGCGCTCTGGCGTAAATGGCGCGGCGCAGGAGATTCGAACTTGTCTGGACAATTCGGCCCGCCGGTGGCATCAGAGCCGAAGTCTCTCGAACCGGCCGATCCCTGATGAAACAATTTTTGCTCAAGCTCTTCACCTGGTGGAACGGCCAGACCTTCGGCACGCAATTGTGGACGTGGCGGTTCGGCGAACTGGTCGGCGAGGACGAGCAGGGCAACCGCTATTTTCGCACCCGCGGCCGCAAGATCGATCCGACGCTCGGCTTCGAGCGCCGCTGGGTGGTCTACAACGGATATGCCGAGGCGACGAAGGTGCCGCCGTCATGGCACGGCTGGCTGCACCACACCGTCGACGTCGCGCCGACCGAAGAGACCTATACGCCGCGCGAGTGGGAACAACCGCATGTCCCCAACATGACGGGAACGCCCGCGGCCTACCGGCCGTCCGGCTCCACGCTGGCGAGCGGCCACCGCCCCCCGGCCACCGGCGATTACCAGGCCTGGACGCCGGGAAGCTGACCGCCACGTAAAATCGGCGTGACCATTCCAGGTTCCAGTTGCGGACGGAAATAGGTGTATCTACACTTATGCGATGAAGCGGCCGAATGACCCCGATGTCACCGACTATAAGGCCTGCGCCGACTGTTTTTGTCTGGCGTCGCGGCAAGCGGCGCGAAGGATCACCCGGTTGTACGATTCCTGCATGCAGCAGTCCGGAATCCGCGTCACGCAGTTCACGATTCTGGCGCAGCTGATGCTGCGGGGTGAAATGCCGATCGGTAAACTCGCTGTTATTCTGGGGATGGAGCGCACCACGCTGACCCGCAACCTGACGCGGCTGCAACGTCAAAAATGGATTTCGATCAAGGCCGGTCACGACCCCCGATCGCGAATGATCGGCATTACCGCGCCGGGGCGCGGCATGGTGCGCCGCGGATTTTCCGGTTGGTCCAGGGTGCAGGCACAGCTCGGCAAGATGCTCGGCGCCGATGGCCGGGCGGCGCTGAAGGTCCTGGCTGCCCTCGATCTGGAATGAGCGAAGCCGGCATTTCGCCGGTGGATTCACTGGCTTTGACGGGCCTGACACCACCAAGAGGAGAAGTCCGATGCTCGATCTGATTGGGACTATCGTTCTCACCGCCACGATCGCGGTGATACTGAACGCCGCGATCACGATGATGCCGTTGTCCTTGATGCAGAAGCTGTCGACCGCGGCGATTGCCGGACTATGGATCGGGCTGGCGATCGCGCTCGCGACCACCGGCATCTATGCGGCGACGGCGACACCGGTGCCGGTCGTGGGCGTGATGGCCGGATTGCCGGTGATCGTGGTTGCCGGCGCGGCGCTGTTGTCTGCCCGCGCTCGCGAGGCGCTGCTGGCGCTGCCGGTCCCCTTGCTGGTCGGTCTCAACACCACCCGCGTCGTCGGGGGATTCATGGTGCTGCTCGCCATGCAGGGACGCCTGAGCGGACCGTTTCCTCAAGCGGCGGGGTGGGGCGACGTCATCGTTGCCTTGATGGCGATTCCGCTGACATTGGCGGCCGCCCGTAATCCCGAGGGCAGCCGCGGGGCCGTGCTGGCGTGGAATATTCTCGGCGCGCTCGACCTGGTGACGGCGGTTTCCCTCGGCGCCGCGTCGGCGCCGGGATCCCCGATCCAGATCTTCGGCGGGACGGTCGGCTCCACGGCGATGACCGTATTGCCATGGTCGAGCATCCCGACCTTGCTGGTGCCGTTTTACCTGATCACGCACGGCATCATTTTCGCCAAGCTGGCACGAGCCAACCGCGAGGGTGTGATCTAGCCGTGGCTTGCTGCTGCGGATACGTCGGTGAACAGCGGGGACAACGGGGACATCTGTCGCCAGCGTCCTTGTGATCGAGGCGCGATCATGGCTCAATTGATCATCTTACGGAGATGGAAAACCATCGCGTCGGTTCGGGCTCCAGTTCGCGACTGTCCCGATATGCAGCGGCTGCCGATCAGGATACGGCCGGGAGATAGGCCCCCGGTGCGGAGTTTCTGAAATCGCCCGTCAATGTGGAGCCGCCGTAAGACAGGAAAGGCCGTCTGGGAAACCAGGCGGCCTTTTTCATTGAATGCTGCGGTCGCAGCTTACGCCAGCCGCGCGGCGGCGCGGCCGACCGCCTCACTGCGGCGCTGCCGGAACGGCGCGATCCGCTCATTCATCAGCGCCAAAATTTCCGGCGGCGCGGTATCCGGTGAACCGGCGTTGAACGGCGGCGCCGGATTATATTCGAGCCTGAGCTGGATCGCCTCCGCGGTCCGGCGGTCGACAAGATGCGATACCAGCGTCAGCGCAAAATCGATTCCCGCGGTGACGCCGCCGCCGGTGATGCGGTTGCGGTCGATGCAGACGCGGGTCTTGGTCGGGATCGCCCCGAGCGGCGCCAGATTTTCCATCGCCGACCAGTGCGTCGTCGCCCGGTAGCCTCGCAGCAGGCCGGCCGCGCCCAGCACCAGCGAGCCGGTGCAGACCGAGGTGACATACTTTGCGCCTTCCGCCTGCCTGCGCAGAAAGCCCAGCATCTCCTCGTCA
>NZ_JBAVNZ010000252.1:0-2590 GCF_049691595.1 Bradyrhizobium sp. | reverse complement strand
TGGAACAGCCGCAGCAGCAGCCTGGCCAGGCGGATGGCCTCTTCGCACAGGGGGCTGCGAATCTCGGCGGTATCGCCGCTCGCGGAATAGCCCTCGTTGAAGACCAGATAGATCATGGCGGCGACCGCCGTAAGCCGCTCGGAGCGCTCCACCGCGCCCGGCGTTTCGAACGGCACATTGGCTTCCGCGACGCGGGCCTTGGCGCGGGTGATGCGTTGCTCCATCGCGGCCTCGGAGACCAGGAACGCGCGCGCGATCTGCTTGACCGTGAGGCCGGAGACGACACGCAGCGCCAGCGCGATCTGCTGCGTCGCCGGCAGGTCCGGATGACAGCAGATGAACAACAGCCGCAGGATGTCGTCGCGATAATGCGAGCCGTCGAGCCGCTCCGCCAGCGCATCCTCGGCGTCGTCGAGATCGGAGATCGCCTCGTCCTCGGGCAGCGGCGCCTGCTTGCGGCTGCGCCTGATATCATCGATCGCGACGTTGCGCCCGACCATGATCAGCCATGCGGCGGGATCGCGCGGCGGACCGTTCTGCGGCCAGCTCTTCAGCGCGCGCAAGGACGCGTTCTGAAAGGCTTCCTCGGCAGTATCGAGATCGCGGAAATAGCGCAGCAGCGCGCCAACCGCCTGGGGACGCGCCGAGGTCAGCGCGGTATCGATCCAGGCGGTGTCGGTCACGTCTTCAGGCTCCCGGGGTTCAGCAGTCCGACCGGGCGGATCTCATAGGCGCCGCCGGGATTGGCCTCGCCGAGATCGCGCGCGACATCGAGCGCGTCGTCGAGATTCTCGCAGTCGACGACATAGAAGCCGAGCAGCTGTTCCTTGGTCTCGGCAAAGGGGCCGTCAAGCACGAGCGGCGGATCGTCCTTGCGCAGCGTCGTCGCCGCCGTCGTCGGCAACAGCCGCGCCACCGGGCCGAGCCTTCCCTGCCTGGCCAGCTTGTCCTGCACGACCGCCAGTTTCTTCATGACCGCGTTGTCCTGTTCCCTGGTCCAGGAACCGACGGTGTCTTCATCGTGATAGCAAAGGATGGCGTACAGCATGCGGCAGGCACCTCCGTTCTCCCCAAGGACGAACGATTATGCCTCTAGCCGACGGGCCAGCGGGAAAAAAATTGACCCGTTCCATCCCCGTCAGCGAGCGATCCCCGTCGCAGACGGTGGCGAAAATGCCGGTGGGCGTGGATTGCGGCCTGGGAGCAGACGCTGCGGACGAAAACAACGAAATTGATGTTCCCCGCCGTCATTGTCTGATGGCCTCGACCTTCGCAGGGCCAAAATCACGATGATTGTTCTGGTAGGACATCGCCAGCCAGAACATCACCGCGACGATGAGGAATTTGCGGATCACCAGGTAATTCCGTATTTCCCGGCGATCTGGCGGGCCCGCGTCTCGTCGGCGCTTTCGCGCGAACGCCCCCGGCCCTGTTTGGCTTGCTTGGCGTTGCGCGGCTTCGACGCCTGCGGCGCGGCACCAGCTTGCGGCGCGGCACCAGCTAGCGGCGCGGCACCAGCTTGCGACATCGCTCCGGCCTGCGATTCGCCTCCGCCCTGCGGCTGCGTGAGACCGTTAGGGACCGTGATGCCGTTGCTTGTCAGGATCGACCCCACGTCCGGGGTCTGTGCCTGTGCCGAGGCGGAAGCCAGAAGAAGAGCGGATATCAGGACCAGTTTGCGCATGAGACGTCTCCGTTGCTTGATGATCGGAGACTAGACCCGCCGCGCGATCTGTTATGTGGTGCAGCTCACATTGAGCATGAAGGGCATCGGAATGAGCAAAGGCGCGCTCGCGCTGCTGATCCATGGCGGCACGGACAACTGGTCTCCCGAACGCTGGAAAACGCGGTTCGACGAGGTGTGCCGGGACCGGCGGGTGATCTCCCTTCCTGTGGCGGATTTCGATCCGGCGGATGTTCATTACGCCGCGGTCTGGAAGCCGGTGCCCGGCGAGCTCGCCGCATTTCCAAACCTCCGCGTCATCTTCAATCTCGGCGCGGGCGTCGACGCGCTGATGGCGGATGCGTCCCTGCCCGATGTGCCGCTGGTGCGGGTGGCGGTCTCCGACCTCACCGATCGCATGACGGAATATGTCGTGCTGCACGTGCTGATGCATCATCGCCAGGAGCTCTATTTGCGGGAATCCCAGCGCGAAAGGCGCTGGGAGCCCAGATATCAATGGGCGGCCGGCACGATTACGGTCGGGATCATGGGGCTTGGCACGCTGGGCGCGAACGCCGCCGAGGTGCTGCGGCGGATCGGCTTTCGCGTCGTGGGCTGGAGCAACAGTCCCAAACAGATCGAGGGCATCACATGCTTTCACGGCAAGGCACAGCTTGATGCGTTTCTGGGGCGGACCAACATCCTGGTCTGCCTGCTTCCGCTTACCCCGAACACGCAGCAGATTTTGAACCAGGGGCTGTTCCTGAAGCTCGACGGAAACAGCCCGATCGGGGCCCCGGTCCTGATCAACGCCGGCCGCGGCGGCCTGCAGAACGAAGCCGACATCCTGCAATGCCTCGACGACGGCGCGCTCGGCGCCGCATCGCTCGATGTCTACGCCACCGAGCCGCTGCCATCCAACAGTCC
>NZ_JBAVNZ010000251.1:0-23021 GCF_049691595.1 Bradyrhizobium sp. | reverse complement strand
CTGCACCACGTCGCCGTTCCGGGGGTCGACGATGTCGGTGGCGCCCAGCTTTGTCGCCAGCTGCAATTTCGCCGGATTGGTATCGACCGCGATGATACGGCCGGCGCCGGCGATCTGCGCGCCGTTGATCGCGGCCATGCCGACGCCGCCGCAGCCGATCACGACCACGGTCTCGCCGGGAGCGACCTTGGCGGTGTTGACCACCGCGCCGTAGCCGGTGATGACGCCGCAGCCGATCAGCGCCGCCAGATCGAGCGGCATGTCCTTGCGGATCTTGACGATGGCGTTTTCGTGCACGAGCATCTGCTCGGCAAAGGACGAGAGATTGAGGAACTGGTTGAGCTTTTCCGGGCGTGACCAGGAGAGACGATTGGACTGGCCGGGCAGCATTTTTACCGTCGTGTCGGTGCACAGCACGGTGCGGCCGGTGGTGCAGTTGTCGCAGGTGCCGCAGAACACCGACAGGCAGGTCACCACGTGATCGCCGGGCTTCACATAGGTCACATCGGCGCCGACCTTTTCGACCACGCCGGCGGATTCGTGGCCGAGCACGGCCGGCAGCGGATGCGGGTAGAGCCCTTCCATGAAGTGCAGATCGGAATGACAGAGGCCGGCGACACGGGTGCGGATCAAGACCTCGCGCGGGCCGGGATTCGGCACGCTGACATCCTCGATCACCAGCGGCTTGTTGACTTCGTGCAGGACGGCGGCCTTCATCGGGTACTCCCTCAAGTTTCTGTTCTTCGACCGGAATTTGTTGTCGGCGCGCAGCCTAGCCCGCGATGAGCAGTTCGCCAACCTCGGCCATGCCCACAGCGTGCTCGCCGAGCAGATGGCCCGTGATCGCGCGCTGAACGGTATTTTCCGTTGGCCGGAACGGATCGCCGGCGGAGACGCGGTGGTCGACCACCAGGCGCGACAGCAACAGCCGCCTTGCATCGCCGCGCATCTCGTGGATGCGGCCGCCTTCCCATGCCAGCGCCACCGCGCTTGCGACGTGATAAAGCAGGCTGGTGGCGCGCCGCGCCTCGGCCTCGTTGTCGGCGCGGCTCGCGACCTCGCGCGCAAATCCGACAGCACGGTCGGTCAGCTCGCGCAGGCGGCCGCGCCAGGCCCGCGGCACATTGGCGCTGTCGTCGAGACGGGCATGCAGATCGGCGGCCAGCGCCGCGTCGGCGCCGTGGCGGCCGACCGCGCGCTTCAGCGCATCGAGGGCCACGATGTTGCCGGTGCCTTCCCAGATCGAGCCGAGATGGGCGTCGCGCAGCAGCCTGGCGGTTGCGAATTCCTCGATGTAGCCGATGCCGCCGCGCATCTCCAAAGCGTCACCGCAGACCTTGCGCGCGTCGCGGGTGGCGCGGAATTTCAGGGTCGGCGTCAGGATGCGCAACAGCGCCGCGGCGTCCTGGCTGCCGGCCTCGGCGCGATCGAGCGCATCGGCGGTGAGAAAGCTCATCGACAGCGCCTGCTCGGTTGCGAGCCCGATCTTCATCAACTGCCGGCGCGCCAGCGGCAGGTCGACGATCCGTTGTCCGAACACCACGCGACCTTTCGCCACCGTCATCGCGTCGTGATGCGCGCGCCGCATCAGCGCGGCGGACTTGACGCCGTTGGAGAGCCTGGACGAATTGACCATCTCGGCCATCTGCACGAAGCCGCGGTCAAGCCGACCTACGGCGTACGCAATCGCGCCCTCCAGCTTGATCTCGCCCGAGGCCATCGAGCGGGTGCCGAGCTTGTCCTTCAGCCGCACGATCCGATAGTGGTTTGGCGAACCACCCTCGAGCCGACGCGGCATCAGGAACAGGCCGACGCCGCGTGTGCCGGGACCGGCACCCTCCGGCCGCGCCAGCAGCATCACCACTTCGGCATCGGCGTTGGAGCAGAACCATTTTTCGCCCGTGAGCCGCCAGTGATCGCCTTCCTGGACCGCCGATGTCGTCAGCGTGCCGACGTCGGAGCCGCCTTCCTTCTCGGTCATGAACTGGCCGCCCTGGGTCAGTCTGTTCATGTCGGTCTGGGTCAGGCCGTCGAGATATCGCGCCTTCAAGGCTTCGCTGCCGAAATTCGCAAGCAGCCTGGCGCAGCCGTCGGTGACGTTGATCGGGCAGCCCAGCCCGAACTCGGCCTGATTGAACAGGAAGGTGAAGGCGTGCTTGGCGACCACAGGGTATTTGTCCGGCCAGTCCAGAATCCCCTTGCGAACCGACATCGCATGAATGCCGAATTCGCCGAATGCGGCCTTCTCCAGCTCGCGATAGGCCGGGTGATACTCGATCCATTGGGAGTCGCGGCCGAACCGGTCGCGCTGGTGCAGCACCGGCGGATGGCGGTCGGCGAGCCGCGCGCATTCGTCGAGATGACCGCCGGCGAGCCCGCCCAGCCGGTCGAGATGCGGCTCGATATGGCGAAACAGCGCCTCCGGCAGATGCAGGCGCAAGAGATCCGCCAGCGCCGGATCGGCCCGGTAGAAGTTCATCCCCGATGTGTCCGGCGCGAGCAATCCCGGCTGGCCGGCGTCATCCGCCCTGCGATCATGCTTGAGTGGCTGCATTTTTTGACTCTTGGTCGTTCCGCCCGATATGGATGATCTACCGATAAAGCAGGCGACAACGCCGTCAACAATCATCATTGGAGGATCGCCCCATGGACGGCCTATATCGCGTCATCGGCGCCGAAATGTCGCCCTACTCGGTCAAGGTCCGCGCCTATTTCCGCTACAAGGGAATTCCGCATCAATGGATTTTGCGCAATTCGGCAAGCCAGGCGGAATTCGAGAAACATGCCAAAATGCCGATCATCCCGCTGGTGGTGACGCCCGACGGTGTCGGCATCCAGGATTCCACGCCGATCATCGACCAGCTCGAAAAACTCTATCCCGAGCCGTCGATCCATCCCGGTGATCCGGTCGCACAGTTCATCTCCGCGCTGATTGAGGAATTTGGCGACGAGTGGGGCAACAAATGGATGTTCCATTACCGCTGGGCGCGCGAGGTCGACCAGCGCGCGTCGGCCGGACGCATCGCCCGGATGCGCGGCCCGAAAGCCAGTGAACAGGAGCATGCCGCCTTCGCCGATCAGGTCAGGACGCGGATGGTGGATCGGGCCTGGTTCGTAGGCTCCAACGAGATGACCGCGCCGCAGATCGAGAGCGGCTTTCAGGAAATGCTGGGCCTGCTCGAGGAACACCTCGCCGGCCGCCGCTATCTGTTTGGCGGCCGGCCCGCCTTCGGCGACTTCGGGCTCTGGGGGCAGTTTTACGAATTATGGACCGACCCGACCGCGGGCGCCCTGATCGAGGGCAACGCGCCGCATGTGCTGGACTGGATCCATCGCATGCTGTGGCCGAGGGCCGAAGGCGCGTTCGAGACATGGACCGCGCTGGCGCCGACCCTGATGCCGATCCTGGTAAGACAGGTCGGAAAGCAGTTCTGGCCGTGGACGCTGGCCAACGAGACGGCGCTCAGGGAGGCGCAAGAAGAATTCAGCGTTGCGCTCGGCGACAAGGTCTGGACCCAGAAGCCGCAAAAGTACCACGCACGGTCGCTCGGCATGCTGCGCGCAAAATACGCCGATGTTGCCGACAAGAAGTCGCTCGACCTGGTTCTGGCAGCCACGGGTTGTCTGGCCGGATTGCGCGCCTAGATACCTGCTCCCGACCATCATCCGAGGACCGCGCCCATGGAAACGCCAAAATACAACATTGCCCTGATTGTCGGCGCCGGCGAGGGCCTCAGCGCGTCGCTGGCGCGGCTGTTGGCGCGCGAGGGCATTCGGCTCGCGCTGGCCGCGCGCCAGATCGAAAAGCTCGGCGCGCTCTGCACCGAGACCGGCGCCCGCGCCTTTGCCTGCAATGCCACGGATGAGAGTGAGGTCGAGCGCCTGTTCGGCATGGTCGAACGCGAGGTCGGCGTGCCCGATCTGGTGGTCTACAATGCCAGCGGGCGGGCGCGCGGTGCGTTCACCGATCTGATCGCCGCCGATGTCGCGCAGGCGATCGCGGTCAGCGCGTTCGGCGGTTTTCTGGTGGCGCAGCAGGCGGCAAAACGCATGCTGCCCAATCATCACGGCGCGATCCTGTTCACCGGCGCCTCCGCCAGCGTCAAGGGCTACCCGCAATCGGCGCCGTTCGCGATGGGCAAGTTCGCATTGCGCGGGCTGGCGCAGAGCATGGCGCGCGAGCTGTCGCCGCAAGGCATTCACGTCGCGCATTTCGTCATCGATGGCGGCATCCGCAGCAAGGCGCGCACCGAACCCGCCGATCGGCCGGACTCGATGCTCGATCCCGACGCGATCGCGATGAGCTACTGGAACGTGCTGCGGCAGCCGCGCAGCGCCTGGACCTGGGAGCTGGAATTGCGGCCATGGGTTGAGAAATTTTGAGCATCACCGTCATTCCGGGGCGCACGAAGTGCGAACTACGATGCGCAATTGCGCATCGGAGAATCTCAAGATTCCGGGTCTGGTCCTTCGGACCATCCCGGAATGACGCGACCAACTGGGGGGATTTGAAATGACAACCGAAACCACGATCGACACCGGCACCAACGAGCTCCTGTGCGTGATCCGCGACCGCGTCGCGATCATCACGCTGAACCGCCCCGAGGTCCGCAATGCGATGTCACCTGATCTGACGCCGGCGTTGTGCAGCATGATCAAGACCTGCGGCGAGAATCCCGATGTCGGCGTGCTCCTGGTCACCGGCGCCGGCACCGCGTTCTGCGCCGGCGGCGATGTCAAGGGCATGGGCGCGCATCGCGACAAGAAGAAGCTCGAGATGTCCTACGACGAGAGGGTCGCCGACCTGCAGGAACGGCAGCGCCTCCTGACCGGCGCGCTGGTCTCGGTGCGCAAGCCGACCATCGCAGCCCTGCCCGGCCCCGCGGTCGGCGCCGGCCTTGCGCTGGCCATGGCCTGCGACATCCGGATCGCCGCGCAATCGGCGTTCGTTTCCACCGGCTATCTGCGGGTGGCGCTCTCCGGCGACTATGGCATCGCCTGGCTTTTGACCCGGCTGGTCGGCACCTCGCGGGCGCGCGAATTGATGTTCACCGCCGAGAGGGTCGATGCGACCAGATGCGAGGCCATTGGCCTCGTCAACCGCGTGGTGCCGGACGACAAGCTGCAAAGCGAAGCCTTTGCGCTCGCCAGATCGATGGCGGAAGGCCCGACGCTGGCGCTGCGCTACATGAAGGACAATCTGGACGAGGCGCTGCTGTTCGATTTCACCACCGCCCGCGACCACGAGGCCGCGCGCATCGTCCGCCTCAACACCACCGCCGACCATCGCGAGGCGGTGCAGGCTTTCATCGACAAACGCAAGGCGGTGTTCAGGGGAAGCTGACGTCAAGAGATCGCGGCGATCGCATGGAAGGGCTGGAAGAGGCGACCGCCTCTCGATGCATGGCTTCAAGGCTCAATCTGGCCTCCCCGCAGAACTTAATGGCTAAAAACCTCGATCCATGGCAAACCCGAGCCGTTTCCCGATATGCCCCAGCCCGTCCGGCGCGCCGCGGGGTTTGATTTCCGTGCCAGCGACAATCACAAGACGCATGGTCGACCTGACCCGAAAATTCGATGTGCTGGTGATCGGCGGCGGCAATGCGGCGCTGTGTGCCGCGATCAGCGCCCGGCGCGCCGGCGCCTCCGTGCTGGTGCTGGAAGGCGCGCCAAAGTTCTATCGCGGCGGCAACACCCGCCATACCCGCAACATGCGCTGCGCCCATGACGCGGCGACCGACATCCTCACCGGCCCCTATACCGAAGAGGAATTCTGGGACGATTTGCTGCAGCTGACCGGCGGGCAGACCGACGAAGCACTCGCCAAATTCATGATCCGGGAGTCCAGGGATATTTTGGGCTGGATCGTCGAACAGGGCGTGCGCTGGCAGCCCTCGCTCGGCGGCACGCTGAGCCTCGGCCGCACCAACTCGTTCTTCCTCGGCGGCGGCCGCGCAATGCTGAATGCGCTCTATCTCACCGCCGAAAAGCTCGGCGTCGACATCCTGTACGACGCCGAGGTCGTCGACCTCGACATCGACAACGGCATGTTTCTCTCCGCCGCGCTGAAACAGGGCGACGGCCGCATCAACGTCCGCGCCTCGGCGCTGATTGCCGCCGCCGGCGGGTTCGAGGCCAACATCGAATGGCTGAGGGAGTATTGGGGCGAGGCCGCCGATAATTTCCTGATCCGCGGCACGCCCTATAACCGCGGCACCATTCTCAAGATGCTGCTCGACAAGGGCGTCCAGGAGGTCGGCGATCCCGCCCAGTGCCACGCGGTCGCGATCGACGCCCGCGCGCCAAAATTCGACGGCGGCATCATCACGCGGCATGACTCCGTGGTGTTCGGCATCGTCGTCAACAAGCATGCCGAGCGCTTCTACGACGAGGGCGAGGATATCTGGCCGAAACGCTACGCGATCTGGGGGCGCCTCGTGGCCGCCCAGCCCGACCAGATCGCCTACATCATTTTCGATGCCAGTTCGCGCAACAGCTTTATGCCGACGCTGTTTCCGCCGATCGAGGCCGGCAGCGTCGCCGGGCTCGCCACCAAATTCGAACTCGATCCGGCCGCGCTGGAAAAAACCGTCGCCGACTTCAACGCCGCGGTGCGTCCCGGCACCTTCGACCACACCATCCTCGATGATTGCCGCACCGAAGGACTGACGCCGCCGAAGACGCACTGGGCGCGCAGGATCGAGACGCCGCCTTATTATGCCTATCCGGTGCGGCCGGGCATCACCTTCACCTATCTCGGCACCCGCGTGAACCGGGAGGCGCGGATGCTGATGAAGGACGGCAGGCCCTCCGCCAACATGTTCGCCGCCGGCGAGATCATGGCCGGCAATGTGCTCGGCAAGGGCTACGCGGCCGGCATCGGCATGACCATCGGCAGCGTGTTCGGACGGGTGGCGGGACGGGAAGCGGCGAAAAATGCACGGAACTAGCATCCTCGAAGAGGCCGACCGCCTGATGACGGTCTGCAATTCGTGCCGCTATTGCGAGGGTCTTTGCGCGGTGTTTCCGGCGATGGAGATGCGCCGGTCGTTTTCCGACGGCGATCTCAATTATCTCGCCAACCTCTGCCATGGCTGCGGCGCCTGCTATGCCGACTGCCAGTTCTCGCCGCCGCATGAGTTCAACGTCAATGTGCCGCAAACGCTGGCGGTCGTCCGCGCCGAATCCTATGCCGCCTATGCCTGGCCGCGGGCGCTCGCCGGCGCATTCGCGCGCAACGGCCTCGTCATCAGCCTGATCGCGGCGCTCTCTGTCACAGCCTTCATCTTCGGCTTCGCCGCCTGCAACGACCGGCAGGTGCTGTTCGGCGTCCATACCGGCCCCGGCGCCTTCTACCAACTGATGCCGCATCACGCGATGGCGGCGCTGTTCGGCGCAGCATTGCTTTACGCGATCGTAGCGCTGGCGATGGGCGTGCGCGCCTTCTGGCGCGACATCGGCGAGCCCATAGGCCAGCGCGCCGATATGGGCGCGCTGTGGCAGGCGATCCGCGATGCCGGCGAGCTGCGTTATCTCGACGGCGGCGGGGTCGGCTGCTTCAACGAGGACGATCGGCCGACCGACCGCCGCAAGATCTATCATCACCTCACCTTCTACGGCTTTCTGCTGTGCTTCGCCGCGACATCGGTGGCGACGCTCTACCATTATCTGCTGGCGCGCGAGGCGCCCTACGCGTGGTGGGATCTGCCGGTGGCGCTGGGCACGCTCGGCGGCATCGGCCTCCTGATCGGGCCAGCGGGCCTGCTGGCCGAAAAATGCAAGCGCGACCCCGCGCTGGTCGATGGCGCGCGCACGGGCATGGATGTCGCCTTCATCGCCATGCTGTTCCTGACCAGTCTGACCGGCATGGCGCTGCTGCTGTGGCGCGACACCGCGGCGATGGGACCGCTGCTGGCGCTGCATCTCGGCGTGGTGTTCGCGCTGTTCGTCACTGCGCCTTACGGCAAATTCGTGCACGGCATCTATCGTTTTGCAGCACTGCTGCGCTACGCGCGGGAGCGGCGGATGACGGAGCATGTCTGACTTCGTCATTGCGAGCGGAGCGAAGCAATCCATGTCGCGGGCATAACGGATAGATGGATTGCTTCAGCCTTCGCTCTTTGAGCTACGGCGGACGGGTCGTCGCTATCGCTCCTCGCAATGACGTGGCGAGGTCCTGATTCAATTTTCAAGGAGCAGATGCGCATTCGCCTTCTCGCGGCATGGTTTGCCCGAGCCTTGCTGGAACGGTCTGTCCCTCGAAGAAGAGGGAGCAGGGAATGCCGGGTGCACGCTGCACCCGCGGTCTCGTGTGCAAGATTGTGCGAAGAATGCGCACACGAGCATACAGGTTCAGCGGAGGCATTCCGGCATTCCCTGCGCAATGGCTTTACGGCTTATGCCGTGATCTCCCCGGCGACGAATTCGTCTTGTCACCGTCGCTGCCGGCTTGATGGCGAACCGGATCCGGTCGGATCGTTGTCGCCACCGGCAGCTTGGCACCAGCAACGGGTGTCGGGACCACACGGTTTTGCCGTACGCTTTGGCGCCGTTCGTCCTGCGCGCCGGTCGATCGCTCACGAGAGACTCGCCCTGCGACACCGTTTCGCGCCGACGCCTTGGCGTCCACCGCATCCCCTCCCGCGTTCGTGACGATCGCGATACGCCCCTTGTCGGGACAGGACGGGGCGAGCTGGTAGCGCTGATTTGCCCGACGGGTTAAGCGAATTATTTTTTCGAACGGGGCTGGACAGGTTTTGTTGATTTGCCCGTCGGGTCGTTTTGCCGCGGCCTGTAGCAAGCCCGTCGCCTGTAGGGCGGGTTCTCTTTAACCCGCCGTTGCAAGCGAGATGGCGGGTTAAAGCGAACCCGCCCTACGGACTCGTCCTCCGGACCCCTCTACAGGTCGCCGGTGGGCATTTCCGAATTGCCGACCGCCTACACGCTATGGCGTGCCATTACCGGGGCAGCTTGCCAACTCCTGCCAACGCATCCGGCGACCAGCTTGCGACCACAGGTTCGGTACGATAGCGCGGGAGATGATCCTCGACCGAGTAGCAAACGCACAGCGCGAGGCTGGCCCAGACCGCCGCGCTGAAATAGAGCGACATCCAGGCAATCTCCTCCTTCCACTCCGCGAGATCGTGCGTCACGACCCAGCGCGTACTCACGTCACGCAGACCCTCGAGCGGCCCGAGACGCTTGCTGCCATCGGCAACCCCGGCCCGCCACCGGCTCAGATACATCGGGACGTCGACGGTCATGAGAAACGCCAGATAACCTGCAATCCCTGTTATCGTGATCACGAGGACCACGCGAACCGGACCGTGGAACTCCGGCAGCAACCGGCAAAGGCCGATCCCGACGACGAAAAAGGCCACGGCCCATATCGAATTTTCGATGGCGTTGCCCAAATAGTTGGTGGTCAGAACCGCATGCCATGAGAAGCATTCCGCGATCAGGATCAACGGCACGATCACCCAGGCTACGTTCAAGGTGGTGTCCGCTCCCGTCATCGTGCCCAGCTGTCGCAGGATAATCGCCCACTGCGCCGCGAAGCAGATCTCGGCCACGGTTGCCACCGACCGGCCGACGACGACGCTCGACAGCCAGGTGTCGAACAGGCAGATCCGCTGAACATCCGCGCGCGGAAGGCACGACCTGAAGGCGCAGCCAAAAACATAACCCGCACAGAGCAGCAGCATGAGCTCGATGCCGGACGTGCTGCCGAGACTGCCCGTCGGCGGTTCGAGGAGCTGGCGGTACAGCAGGAACCAAACGGCGATATTGGCGCCGCTGACCAGCGTCAACGTACTCCACCACCACGCCAGCGGATTTGACCAGGCCAGGGAACTTGACCGCGCCCGCCATTCCGAACTCATGAACCGCTCCAAATTTTATCGGACTGACATTTGATTGTAGTAATACTGTCATAAATCGTGGCCAGTCACGACAAAAATAAGGATGCGGCGGGTACTTGCGGGATGATGGCGGGGCGATGGCGCGTTCGTAGCGCGGATCGGAGCCTAACGGGCTTGACCCAACGCAATCGCAGGGCAGGCGAAGGCATGCGCTGCGCCGTGTCAGCTATCCAGACCAGCAGCGGGGCACGAACAAGAATGGTGGGCACGCTTCCGCCTTCGCGCGTTGAGCTCCGGCAGACAAGTCGCTCCTGCCCATCCTACGCTGGCCTCGTTTGCAATGCGTTGCCCGCGGCAGATGGAATAGCCCACAATCCGGATTGACTAGCATCGGATGGCACGCCCATAATCCGCTGTGTTCGGGGCTTTTTTGCACGTACCGACCGCGAACTGACCAATACAATCGCAAGAGTCGTGACGGCTTGATGCAGGGGCGGGAAAACGGACTTGTCGGCATCGCGACGTCCCATGTTCGGCGAGCAGCAGCGCTTCATGCTGCTTCTGATCGCGCCGGCGGCCCTGCTGCTGTTGCTGTTTCAGGTGCTGCCGATCGCGATCGGCGCCAACGCCAGCTTTCGCGACTGGGCGCTCTACAATCCCAGGAAAACATGGGTCGGTCTCGATCAGTACGCGGCCGTGATCAGCGATCCGGCGTTCCTCTATGTGGTGCTGCCGAACACCTTCCTGTTCATGGCCTTGAGCGTGGCCGGCGCGCTGGTGGCCGGACTGGCGCTGGCGCTGCTGCTCAACCGGCCGTTCCGCGGACAAAAGCTGGTGCAGACGGTGCTGCTGGTGCCGCTGATGGTGGCGCCGGTGGTCGCCGCGATCATGGTGCGCTGGATGTTCAACGACCAGTTCGGCATCGTCAATGCGGTGCTGGAGGGGATCGGCCTCGAGGGGCAGCCGTGGCTGGTGCAGCGCTGGAGCGCGTTCGGCATCATCCTGCTGACCGACATCTGGCTGTGGACCCCGTGGTTCACGCTGCTGCTGCTGGCTGGCCTGCAGAGCCTGCCGAAAGAGCCGTTCGAGGCGGCGGCGATCGACGGCACCACGACCTGGCGCGTGTTCCGCTTCCTGACCCTGCCGATGCTGCGCCCGGTGATCGTGGTGTGCGTGGTGATCCGCGCCATCGACGCCTTCCGCACCTTCGATATCGTGTGGACATTGACCGGCGGCGGGCCGGGCCGCTCGACCGAACTGTTCAGCCTCTATGCCTATGTGCACGCCTTCCTGAACCTCGATCTCGGCCGCGGTTCGGCGGCGGCGATCATCGGCGGGCTGATCATTCTGGTGATCGGCGTGGCGCTCTACCGCCTCGTCGACCGCATCGCAAGAGCGTGAGCCAAAAGATATAAAGGCGTGAGCCCAAAGGCATGATGTAATGGCGATCGTGAGCCGCCCTGATTTCCTGCCGGGCCTGCCGCCCTGCGGCCGCAAGGCGCTGTTCGCGCTGGCGCTGTCCGCCATCTGCTTCGCCTTCGCCTTTCCGGTGCTGTGGCTGATGCTGACCTCGCTGCGGCCGGAGTCCGGCGTCTACTACGTCCACCGCGGCACCGAGTTCACGCTCGGTAATTTTGCCGAGGTGCTGCGCGACGACCGCATCGTCGAGGCATTCGCCAACAGCGCGCTGATCGCAACCCTGGCGACCGTGTTCTCGCTGTTGGTGACGGTATCGAGCGGCTACATGCTGTCGCGCTTCACCGGGCCGGCGTCGCGGGCCTGGTTCGGAACCATCTATGTGTTCCGCTGCGTGCCCTACATCTCCTGGGTGCTGCCGCTGTATTTCGTGACCCAGAGCTGGGGCATCTACGACACCTATCTCGGGCTGCTGCTGCCGCATGTGGCGGTGCATATCTGCTTCTACTCCTGGCTGATGAAGGGATTTTTCGACGGCATCGATCCGTCGATGGAGTACGCCGCCATGATCGACGGCTGCACCCGATGGGGCGCGTTCGTCCGCGTCGCCGTACCCTCCGCGCTGCCCGCGATCGCAGCGCTGGCCGTGCTGTGCTGGCTGTTCACCTGGAACGAGTTCCTGTTCGCGCTGATCCTGACCGGCAACCGGGTGCCGATGATCACGGTGGTGATGGCGCAGTTCGTCACCGAGATGGGATTGCGCTGGAACCTGATGGCGGCGACCGCGGTGATGGCGCTGGGGCCGGCATTCCTGCTGGCGCTGTTCGGGCAGAAATATGTGATCCGGGGTTTACGCATTTGACGGCAACAACGACAAGACAAGAACGGGGAGGAAACATCATGCGACGACTGACGAAATGGCTGATGGCGGCGACCACCGCCCTGGTGGCTGCGGCAGGCAGCGCCACCGCGCAGGTGAACGAATTGCGGATCGGCTACCAGCCGAGCCCGATCCAGGACGCCTCGATCGCGATGTTCGAGGCGTGGGGCGCCAGGAACGGCGTCAAGATCGTCAAGGTGCCGAATTCCTACGGCGTCTATGTCGAGAAAATGACGGCGTCGCTGACCTCGAATTCGGATCAGTACGACGTGATCTGGCACAATGACGATTGGGGACAGACCTGGGCGCATCTGCTGGAACCGACCGATGACATCGATGCCAACAAATATGCCGACAAATGGAGCATGGCGCCGGTGGTGTTCGCCAACGCGCAGGGCCAGAACACGGTGGTGCCGATGGGCCAGACCTTCAGCGTGTTCTTCTACCGCTCCGACCTCGTCAAGCCGGAAGAGGTGCCGAAGACGCTGGCCGAACTCGTCACCGTCAGCAAGGCGCTGCAGGCGGCGGGCAAGGTCAAGTTCGGCTATGTCGGCGGCATGTCGATGAACAACAGCTGGTTCTCCTGGTTCTGGTCGATGTGGGCCAACAACTGCGACGTGCTGATGCCACCCTACGAGCGCGACAACAAGAAGATCGCCGAGGCCGGATGGAAGTCAGGCATGACCGAGCCGTGCATGCAGCAGACCGCCGAATACTGGTGGGACGCGATCAACACCCACAAGATCGTGCCGCGCGGCATGCCGGCCTACGACCGCAACGAAGCCAACGCCGTGTTCATGTCCGGCGACGCCGCCTTCACTGTCGCCGACTCGCTGTGGTGGAGCACGTTCAACGATCCGGCCAAATCCAAGATCGCCGGCAAGGTGGCCGCCGCGAGCTTCCCGCTCGGTCCGAACCGGACGCGGCCCTTTGCCTGGGACGATATCTGGGGCTGGGCGATCCCGAAGTCGATCGCGCCGGAGCGCAAGAAGCTCGCCAAGCAGATGCTGCAAGCCATGATGCTCGACGAGGAAGGCCAGATGAAGCTCTGGAAGGCGACTGGCGCGCCGCCGCCCAACACCACGTTCTGGCCGAAGATCGCCGCGGCGGATCCGTTCATGAAACTGTTGAAGGAGTCGGTGCTGGATTCCCCCGATAAGGTGCGCGGCGCCTATTACTTCCCGCAATGGCCCGCCGTGCACAAGGCCTTCAACGACACCGTCACCAAGGCCGTCACCGGCAAGCGCGAGGACATCGCCAAAGTGCTCGCCGAAGGCGCGCCGCTGGTCAGCAAGGCCGCGCAATAGTCGAAAGCAAAACCCCGCCGCGCTTGTCGCGGCGGGGTTATTTTCGAAACCGATATCAGATTCAGTGACGGCGGGGAAATGGCAGCGATCACACTCAGCAAGCTCAACAAGCATTATGGCTCGCTGTTCCATGCCGTAAAGGACGTCGATCTTCAGATTGCCGACAAGGAATTCGTGGCGCTGGTCGGCCCGTCAGGCTGCGGCAAGTCGACGACGCTGCGGATGATCGCGGGCCTCGAGGACATCACGAGCGGCGACATCCGCATCGGCGAACGGGTGGTCAACCACCTGCCGCCGCGCGACCGCGACATCGCCATGGTGTTCCAGAACTATGCGCTCTACCAGCACATGAGCGTTTACGACAATCTCGCCTTCGGCCTGCGCAACAAGAAAGCCCCGGAGGCCGAGATCAAGGCGGCGATCGATCGCGCGGCGGGCATGCTCGGCCTGCACGACATGCTGGCGCGCAAGCCGAAGCAACTGTCGGGCGGCCAGCAGCAGCGCGTGGCGCTCGGCCGATGCATCGTGCGCAATCCGCAGGTGTTCCTGTTCGACGAGCCGCTGTCGAACCTCGACGCCAAGCTGCGCGCCCAAATGCGCGTCGAGATCAAGCGCCTGCACGCCCAGATTCCGACCACCTCGGTGTTCGTGACCCACGACCAGGTCGAGGCCATGACGCTGGGCGATCGGGTCGTGATCATGCGCGACGGCAGGGTTCAGCAGATCGGCACGCCGCTCATGGTCTACGGCAAGCCCGCCAACAAGTTCGTGGCAGGCTTCATCGGCGCGCCGGCCATGAACTTCATCGATGTCACGGTGCATTGTGACGCCGGCGCGACGGCGGTCGAGGCCGCGGGCCTCCGATTGACCGCGAGCGCGGCCGAGGCGCGCGCGCTCGCCGCCCGCGACGGCCGGCGGGTGATCATGGGCGTGCGGCCCGAACATCTCGTGCTTGGCGATGGCGCGCCGGGCCTTGGTTTCGATGCCCGCGTCGAAGTCGTCGAACAACTTGGCTCCGAGATCGTGCTCGACACCAGGGTTGGCAGCCATGGCGTCACCGTCGCCCGCGTCGCCGCCGAGACCCGGATCGCGAGCGGCGATCAGGTCCGCGTCTCGGCCCAACCCGGCCGCCTGCACTTCTTCGACCCCGAGACCGAGTTGCCGATTTGCGATTGAAACAAGAACCCTGCCCGAAGCCCGGACAGGGTTTTCAGCCGGCAGCATCTGGCGATCGGGACGCAGGTGCCGTCGGCACGACTTGAAGCTGGAGGTTGAATTTTGAAAAGCATCAGCGCCGTCCCAACGGAATATCTTCGTTAGGCGGCGCCGCGCTAATTACTGGGCCCTCAAATCCCCAGTGAATATATGTCGACCGATCGGCCAAAAGGTTCAAAGAAAGCCACAGGGCCCGAGGGAGCGTTCTGTGAGAGCGAGCTGACGGGAGGTCGGGCAAGCCTCCCCATGGCGCTAAACGCTATCCTGACCGCGGTATTATGCCGGCCGCGCGGTGCCACCCCTCCGGAGTTGACGTCCTATGGATGCGGCTTGACGACCCCGGTCGGCGTGGCGAACGCTTCGATGGTTCGAATTCGCTTCTCGAGCCACCACCCATATTCGGGAGTCCAATCCTCGAACTTCGCGTTGATGCCGAGGTCATGGGCCCAGTGCTGCGCGATATTGGGATTGAACTGGGATTGCCGACCGACCGCGATCAGGTCGGCCTGCCCGTTCTCCAGGATTTTTTCCGCCTGCTTCGCTTCGAGAATGATGCCAACCGCCATCGACGCGATGCCCACCTCCTTGCGCACACGTTCGGCGTACGGCACCTGGAAACCGAGGCCGCGCGGCACCTGGGCCGCGGTCGCCGCGCCTGAAATGCCGCCGGAGGAGCAGTCGACCACGTCGACGCCGCGGGCCTTCAATTCAAAAGCGAAGGCCACCGTGTCATCCAGATTCCAGCCGTTCTGCGCGCCGTCAACCGCGGAGACGCGCACGAACAGCGGCATCGTTTCCGGCATTTCGCGCCGCACCGCCTCGACAATCTCGAGCGGCAGGCGCATGCGCCCGTTGCGATCGCCGCCATATTCATCGTTGCGCGTGTTGGAAACGGGGGAAAGAAATGAGGCGAGCAAATAGCCATGCGCCGCGTGGATCTCGATGACGTCGAACCCGGCATCGACCGCATGCCGGGCCGCCTTTGCCCAGGTGCGGACCATCGCCCGGCACTGTTCGGTCGTGAGCTGGTGCGGGACAAGCCATCCCTCCGCGACGGGCTCGCGCGTGGGGCCGACCGGCTGCCACAGCCTGGCACCCGCCCCGATCTGTTGCGGGGTGAGCGGGCCCATGCCGTCCATCGCGCGCTGCGACGACGCCTTGCGCCCACCGTGCGCAAGCTGAATGCCGATCGCCGTCTTCTCCCCCTTCATGAAGGCAATGAGGGGCTTGAAGCTCTGCGCCTGCACATCATTCCAGATGCCAAGATCATGCTCATTGATCAGGCCGACCTCTTCGACGGCAGTGGCCTCGACGAAGACCAGCCCGAAGCCTCCTAGCGCATAGCGGCCGAGATGCACGTTGTGAAAGATGCCGCAGCTGTTGCCGGGTCCGGCGCGGTAGTGGACCATCGGTGGCACGACCAGGCGGTTCTTCAAGGTCAGGCCGCGGATCCTGAACGGACTGAACAACAATGGCCGTGCCGGTTCAATGCTGTCGGTGACCAGGTCTGACATGGGGTTGCCCGTTGAGTGAGGTGCGTGGCGGACGCGCTGCATCGAATAATTCACTATTTGGAATCACAGGTCCAGCCGGCCCTTATGCGAGCCGGGAGATCCAGTCATGCGGGCGTCGCGCATGCAGCCCGCCCGGCTACTCCCCGAGGCGCGATCTCGCGCCGGCGAATTTCGAATCTTGCTCTCGGGAACGCCAAGCCCGTCGCTGCCCTCTCCACCACACCCCGAACGCGATCGCCACTGCGCCGGCCAGCGCAAACCAGGTGATGGCGTATTGCAGGTGATCGTCCTTGAGATGAACCTCGAGCGGCCCCGGCTTCGGGATGCCGCTTTCCGGCATCGGGGATTCGAGGTCGACATAGAACGACGCGAGCGCTTTGCCGCCCTCGCCCCAGCCGAGCGCACGCGCCATCGCCGGATGATCGCGGGTGAACCACAGCCGCTTCGCGGTATTTTCCGGCGGCGTCAGTATGCCCGCGGGTTCGGGAAAGCGGAGGTAGCCGGTCAATTTCACCGGCGCACCGGTGATCAGCGTGCCCACCGCGCGGTCCTGCCAGCCGCGATCCTGCATCGTATTTGGCACAAAACCCGCATTGACCACGACGGTCTCGCCATCGGGCAGCCGCGCCGGCAGGAAGGCCCAGGTGCCGGGCCCGGAGACGTCGTTGCGGACGGCGGAGCCGGAGCTGTAGACCATGGCATCGTCAAGCCGCGCATAGGTCGCGGTAAAACTGACGCGGCGGAATTCGTCCCGCTCCGGCGTGAGCGTGCGCCATAGCGCGGCGGCCGGCAGCGCCTCCGGGCTGGCCGCGAGCCGCTGCTCGAGCGCTGCGATCAGCGCGTGCTTCTCGGCCCGGCGCTGCAACTGCCAGCTGCCGAGGCCCGCGAAGGCCGCGACCATGACAAGCGTAAAGATGCCGAAGCCGGCGGTGCCGCGCCGTCGCGAATGTGGCGCGGTCATTTCGGCTCGCGGTCGATCAGCCGGCCCGGCGCGGCCTTGTGATGGAATTGCAGCGCGACCAGCAGCGACTTCATCGATCGCAGCGGCAACAGCGTGGTCGCGAGAATAAGCGGCAGCCAGAGCACGGCATGCAGCCAGAACGGCGGCTGGTATTTCACCTCCACGATCAGCGCACAGCCAACGACGATCGCGCCGGCGATCATGATGATGAAGATCGCCGGCCCGTCGCCGGCATCGATGAACGCATAGTCGAGCCCGCAGGTCTCGCAGCGCGGCCGCAGCGTCAGGAAGCCGGCGTACAGCTTGCCCTTGCCGCAGCGCGGACATTTGCAGGCGATGCCGCGCATCGCGCTTTCGGTCAATGTGGGCCGTGTCTCTGCTTGCATCAGTTTGGACTTTCCAGGCCTATTCGGTTCTTCTGCACGCGAACCGGTATCCACCCGTCATCCAGGTGCGGAGCAGGCATTCGCGCCAAGCGCCAGATACGGGATATCGCATTCTGAATGGAAATGTTCGACACTTTTTCTGGAATATCCCGCAACCACCGGGCCGTTACCGACGCAGTCGAACGCGTTTCCGACATCTCACCGATCGACGGGCGCGTTCCGAGCCGTTCCGACCGTTACCGCCGGCGAAGTAACCAGATTGAAGCCTGTTTTCATGAGTGCCCAAGCCGCGAACATCGACGCAAACAGGCATATCACCGCGATCAAGCCGGCGTATTTCGAACCTCGGCTGTCGCTTCCGGGTGGTTTTTCGTAAGTGCGCATATGGTCCTCATTCCCTCATGCCAGCAACGCGATCCCTATCGAGAGCCCGGCGTATCTCGGGTCGTGACTGACTTTGTGGGAAGTCTTTCATGGCCGGTCTTCATCAGATGAAGCGCCCGCGCAACACCACCAAGCGGTGTCCATCAGAGGCCCGTCAGTCGAATCGCCTGACTGGCGGGCCTGATGGCGCTTTGTTATTGCCCGTGCTCAAGCATGTCCTGATCGCTCAGGTCCCAGTCCTGCCACAACTGCAGGGCCGCGAGCAGCAGCACGAGTCCGCCCAAGCTCCAATGCCAGAATCTGAGCAGACCATCGTCGAAATAACCAAAGACGTAAGGCGAAGCGATTAGCCAAAGGCCAAGCACGACCTCGCCCACCTCCTCCCATCGCTGCAGTGCGGTATACTCTAACTGGGCAAAGCCGAACACCAGAACGCCGACCGTAATCGTGTTCAGGATCACCAGGCTGCGATCCGGATTGACAAGCGTGGGGAACCACGGTGACAGCGCGATTAGCACGCCAAACAGCATGCCGCACCAGTCTTCCCACGTTCGATGAGTGCTGAGAAACCGAAAGTCCGACATTGTAAACCTCCCTTGTAAAGAGGCATACGTCAGCGGCTGACGGGCGCGACACTCCCACTGTCAACCGACCAATCTGGCCGCATCGGGGGCGTATGTCTGCGATTCAGGTAGCAAACGCTTCGACGTCTGCAAGACCGGCCCTAAGTAATTTTTTGCAGCCCGCGGGCCGACGGACAAACGGCAGCACTTTCCTGCGCGCTCCGCGGCGCACAAGACAGGTTTGGCCGGTGCAGGCCCCGCCCATCCCGGTCCGACCTCGTCTTGGCAAAGACTGGTCGGCCGCGTCTTTAGGGTCTTTTGCTGGCATAACCAGACTGTATATATCTCGGTGCGTGGGGAATCCCGCTGCTCGTCCCGATTATCGTGAACGGGCTTGATCCATGATCGCAAGCCGCGAACACGAGCAGCCCGCCAGCAAAGGAGACTTTGCATGTACGCCGCCATTCGTCAGGCCAAGGCAAAGACCGGCATGGCCGAAGAACTGTCGCGCAGGATCAAAGAGGGCGCCATTCCTATCATCAGTGATGTCGAAGGCTTCATGGCCTACTATGTGGTCTATGCACCGGATGACACGGTGACCGCGATCAGCGTCTTTAACAATCACGCGGGAGCGGAGGAGGCGAACAGGCGTGTACTCGCGTGGATCGAGCAGAATCTTGCGCCCTTGCTCATCGGACCAGCGATAGCGATAGCGGGGCCGGTGATCGTTCATACGCTGGCATAGCCAGCCGACAGCGGAATGCACGTAGCGCTCTTGAGCGTCGTCGGCATTTTGCCAAACTGATCAGCGCCGACCTCAAATTGGGCAGCCGAGACACCGCCGCGAAGATAGGCACCCTCTCCCACAGGCGGAAGGGGAAATCGGAAAGGGCGGCCCTTGGGCCGCCCTTTTTGTCGCACGTTACCATTTTGTTTTAACGCATTTCCCTTGCGCCAACCGGTATCCACCCCGCATCAAGTGTGGCGCAGGCTTTCGCTGGGAAACGCCAGGGCAAATCAGTGCGCGCCGTGCGCCATGGTTTCGGCGCCGCCGCCCCAGACATAGATGCAGATGAACAGGAACAGCCACACCACGTCGACGAAGTGCCAGTACCAGGCGGCGAATTCGAAGCCCAAATGCTGGGTCGGCGTGAAATGGCCGGCATAGGCGCGGAACAGGCAGACCAGCAGGAAGATGGTGCCGACCAGCACATGGAAGCCGTGGAAGCCGGTCGCCATGAAGAAGGTGGCGCCGTAGATGTTGCCGGCGAAGGAGAAAGCGGCGTGGCCGTATTCGTAGGCCTGCACACTGGTAAAGCAGGCGCCGAGCACGACGGTCAGGATCAGGCCGTATTTGAGACCCTGGCGGTTGTTCTCCAAGAGCGCGTGGTGCGCCCAGGTCACCGTGGTGCCCGAGGTCAACAGCAGCAGCGTGTTGAGCAGCGGCAGGTGCCAGGGATCGAAGGTCTCGATGCCCTTCGGCGGCCAGGTGCCCGGCACGCTGCAGGCGCCGGCGACGGTTCCGGCGCCGCAGCCGAAGATCGCATCGCGGGTGGCGTGAACGGCGTCGGCGGGGAACAACGCGGAATTGAAGAACGCCCAGAACCAGGCGACGAAGAACATCACCTCGGAGGCGATGAACAGGATCATGCCGTAGCGGTGGCTGATCTGCACCACGCGGGTATGATCGCCCTTGTACTGGGCTTCGCGGATCACGTCGCCCCACCAGCTCGCCATGGTGTAGAGCACGCCGATGACACCGATGCCGAACATGATCGGCGCGGCCGCGAACATGTGGTGCATCCAGGCGATGGCGCCGACCGCCATGATGAAGGCCGAGACCGCGCCGACGATCGGCCACGGACTGGGATCGACGAGGTGGTAGTCGTGATGCTTGACTTGCGCCGTAGCCATTGCAGTGTCTCCGTTAGCGGTGCCGTGCCGTCCGGCACGTATTCGTCTCACAAATCAAATCCGGGAATTTCGATCGCTCGAAATCCCCGTGGTCAGAGGTCTTCCTTGCGCCTGTCCGACTCGCGCGCGGCCAGCGGCTTCGGCGCCGGATCGCGCACGGGGTAGAAGGTGTAGGACAGGGTGATGGTGTTCAGGCCGTCATTCTCGCGGTCGGCGGCCAGCGCCGGATCGACATAGAACACCACCGGCATCTCGCGCTTCTCGCCCGCCGCCATGGTCTGCTCGGTGAAGCAGAAGCAGTTGATCTTCTGGAAATATGCGCCGACCGTCAGCGGCGCGACGTTGTAGGCGGCCTGCCCGGTCGTGGGCCGCGCCGACTGGTTGGTCACGGCGTAGAACACCGTGACAACCTCGCCGACCCTGACCTCGATCTCGGTCTGCTCGGACTCGAATTTCCACGGCAGGCCCGGCGCGACATTGGAATCGAAGCGCACCGCGATCCTGCGCGCAAGCGGCGCCCCCGATGGCGCCGAGGTCGCGACCTGGGTGGTGCCGTTGAAGCCGGTGGCGCGGCAGAACCAGTTGTAGAACGGCACGGCGGCATAGGATGCGCCGACCATCAGCACCACGACAACGCCGCAGATCGAGGCCACCACCGCATCGCGCGTCAGCCCGCGGCGCGATGCCGTGTTGCGGCTCGCGGCAGGCGCTTCGCGCTCGATGGGTTCGCGTGCCATCACCATTTCCCGATCACATCATCCAGTTACACATCATCGAGTTACACATCATCGAGTTACACATCATCGAGTTACATGGGCCGTACCAGCACGGCCGGCCCCTTGACCATGGTGACCGCGAAAAACAGCACGACGAGGACGCCGAGCGCGAGCGCAATCGCGATCGAACGCTGGCGGCGGCTTTTCCGCTGCGCCTCGGTGAGGACGATTCCATCTGGCTTCGGCTCGTTGTCCATGGCCTCACCATGCCCCCTACCCGATCCAGGGCGCGATGGCGCGGACCACGACCTCGAGCAGCAAGGTCGCAAACAGCGCAAACAGATAAAAGATGGAAAAAGCAAACAGCTTTCGCGTTGCGCGCGATGCCTCGACGCCCTCGCGGTGCCGGAACACCCGGATCGCCAGCACCAGCATGCCGCCGCCGAGCACGAGCGAGGCGACGCCATAGACCGCGTCGAAATAGCCGAGCGGCCAGGGCGCAACCGCGACCGCGACCAGGACGACCGTATACAGCAGGATCTGCAGCCGCGTCGCGTCGGGACCGGCGACGACCGGCAGCATCGGGACGCCGGCGCGCGCATAGTCGTCGTTGCGGAACAGCGCCAGCGCCCAGAAATGCGGCGGGGTCCAGAAGAAGATGATGAGGAACAGCAGCCACGGCTCCATCGACAGCGAGCCGGTCGCCGCCGCCCATGCCACCACCGGCGGCAGCGCGCCGGCGGCGCCGCCGATCACGATGTTCTGCGCGGTCCAGCGCTTCAGCCACATGGTGTAGATCACGGCATAGAAGAAGATCGTGAAGGCAAGCAGCGCGCCGGCGAGCCAGTTGACGAGGATGCCGAGCGTCATCACCGAGAAAAAGGCCAGAACTATTCCGAACGCCAGCGCTTCCGCCCGCGTGATGCGCCCGCGCGGGATCGGCCGGTTGGCGGTGCGCGCCATCAACGCATCGATGTCGCCCTCATTGGCCATGTTCAGCGCGCCGGAGGCGCCGGCGCCGACCGCGATGCAGAGGATCGAGGTGAACGCCAGCACCGGGTGGACATGGCCAGGCGCGATCATGAGCCCGACTAGCGCGGTGAAGATCACCAGCGACATCACCCGCGGCTTCAACAGCGCGATGTAGTCGCCGACTTCGGCCTCGGAAATCCGCAGGTGAACATCGATGGCGTTGTGATCGACAACCGACAAGTTTGGGTCTCGCTTCGTTAAGGGGACGGCGCGCCCAAGGGTGCGCCGCGCATTCTCAAATCACTGCACGCGCGGCAGCACTTCGAACTGGTGGAACGGCGGCGGCGACGGCAGCGTCCATTCCAGGGTGGTGGCGCCGGCGCCCCAGGGATTGTCGGCCGCCTGCTCCTTGCGCGCGAACGCGTCGATCAGCCCCCAGATGAAGATCAGCACGCCGAAGCCGGAGATGTAGGAGCCGATCGAGGAGACCAGGTTCCAGCCGGCAAAGGCGTCGGGATAGTCGACATAGCGGCGCGGCATGCCGGAGAGGCCGAGGAAGTGCTGCGGAAAGAACACCAGGTTGACGCCGATGAAGGTGAACCAGAAGTGCAGCTTGCCGATGGCTTCCGAATACATGTAGCCGGACATTTTCGGGAACCAGTAGTACCAGCCGGCGAAGATCGCAAACACCGCTCCCAACGACAGCACGTAGTGGAAATGCGCCACCACGTAATAGGTATCCTGCAGCACGCGGTCGACGCCGGCGTTGGCCAGCACGACGCCGGTAACGCCGCCGACCGTGAACAGGAAGATGAAGCCGATCGCCCACAGCATCGGCGTCTTGAACTCGATCGAGCCGCCCCACATCGTGGCGATCCAGGAGAAGATCTTCACGCCGGTCGGCACCGCGATCACCATGGTGGCGGCGACGAA
>NZ_JBAVNZ010000250.1:0-4160 GCF_049691595.1 Bradyrhizobium sp. | reverse complement strand
GCGATTCCCTGACCGCTCGGGGCGACGGCGGCGCGTCGGCGGCGGACGGAGCAATGTCGGGATCGGACAGCCGGTTGGCCGGCTCGTCCGTCAACGCGCAATCGACCCCGGCCTCGAGATAAAAGGCCAGCAATTGCTGGACGGTAGGGGCGGGCTCGGGTGCGGGGGCCATCACGCCAATCTAGGATAGATCGACGGCTTGCGAAACGCCTCACATTTCATTTCCATGGTTGTCCTCCCCGCAAAAATCGGAAACAACGAGCGCTTAGAGCCGTTCTCAACCGGGCGGAGACCAGATCATGAGCACCGAACAACTACCGCCTCGCGAATCCATGGAATTCGACGTCGTGATCGTCGGCGCCGGGCCCTCAGGCCTGTCGGCCGCGATCCGGCTGAAGCAGCTCAATGCCGATCTCAGTATCGTCGTGGTGGAAAAGGGCTCCGAGGTCGGCGCACATATCCTGTCCGGCGCGGTGATCGATCCGGTCTCGCTCGACCGACTGGTTCCGGACTGGCGCGAGGACGCCGACTGTCCGCTGAAAACCGAGGCCAAGGACGACCGCTTCTACTGGATGACCGCGGGCAGCGCGATCCGGCTGCCGAATTTCGCGATGCCGCCGCTGATGAACAACCACCACTGCTATATCGGCTCGCTCGGCAATGTCTGCCGCTGGCTGGCGCCGAAGGCGGAGGCGCTCGGCGTCGAAATCTATCCGGGTTTTGCCGCCGCCGAAGTGCTGTACGACGACAAGGGCGCGGTGCGCGGGATCGCGACCGGCGACATGGGGATCGCCAAAGACGGTTCGCACAAGGATTCCTATACCCGCGGCATGGAACTGCTCGGCAAATACACGCTGTTCGCCGAAGGCGCGCGCGGCAGCCTGACCAAGCAGTTGATCGCGAAATTCGCGCTCGATGCCAACAGCGAGCCGCCGAAATTCGGCATCGGGCTGAAGGAGGTCTGGCAGATCGATCCCGCCAGGCACCAGAAGGGGTTGATCCAGCACTCGTTCGGCTGGCCGCTCAACAATTCCACCGGCGGCGGCTCGTTCCTCTATCATTACGACGATAACAAGGTGGCGGTCGGCTTCGTGGTGCATCTCAATTACGACGACCCGTATTTGTCGCCGTTCGACGAATTCCAGCGCTTCAAGACCCATCCCGCGGTCCGTACCCTGTTCGACGGCGGCAAGCGGCTGGCCTATGGCGCGCGCGCCATCACCGAGGGCGGCTTTCAGTCGGTGCCGCGGTTGAGTTTTCCGGGCGGCGCGCTGATCGGCTGCGCGGCCGGCTTCGTCAACGTGCCGCGCATCAAGGGCGTGCATAATGCGATCGGCAGCGGCATGCTCGCCGCCGAACATGTCGCCGATGCGCTTGGCGCCGGCCGCGCCAATGATGAACTCGTCGCGTACGAAAATGCCTGGCGCGATTCCGCGGTCGGCAAGGACTTGTATCGGGTCCGCAACGTCAAGCCGCTGTGGTCGAAGTTCGGCACCATCATCGGCGTGGCGCTCGGCGGCCTCGACATGTGGTGCAACACGCTGGGCTTCTCGCTGTTCGGAACCCTGTCGCATTCAAAACCCGACCGCAAGACGCTTGGCCCTGCGAAAGCGCATAGCCCGATCGCGCCGCCGAAGCCGGACGGCAAGCTGACCTTCGACAGGCTGTCGTCGGTATTCTTGTCCAACACCAATCACGAGGAGGACCAGCCGGTTCATCTCAGGGTCGCCGACCTCAACCTGCAGAAGACGTCCGAGCACGACGTCTATGCCGGCCCGTCCAACCGTTATTGCCCGGCCGGCGTCTACGAATGGGTCGAGGAGGCGTCGGGCCCGCGCTTCCAGATCAACGCCCAGAATTGCGTCCACTGCAAAACCTGCGACGTGAAGGACCCGAACGGCAACATCACCTGGGTTCCGCCCGAGGGCGGCGGCGGCCCCAATTACGAGGCGATGTGAAACGGGCCATTTGACCACGATTGCGTGAGCAGGCGGCTGACAACATCCATCTCGGCCACGATACCGCCACAGTGAAAGCGTTCTCGGGTGTACCGGGTAAATCGGCGGCCTGGCAGGCTTCTCCGCCGATCGATTCGCCACCCGTATCCTTGCGGTTGAACGCCAAAAGCGGCATTGTCGCAGGCCTTGATGCCGCCGCTTGGGTTCGCATTCGAGATTGATCGTAAAGATCCTGCCTCAAACTCCTGGAGCTAGGCGAACCGTGATGCTTTCCACCTTCAATCGCTGGACGATTGCCGCTCTCGCTGCCGCCGCGCTGACCGTCCCCGGCACGCTTTCGGCGCAGACGCCCGAACACACCGCCGACAACGCGGCGCAATTTCCGAGCAAGACCGATCTGAAATCGCTGACCACGTCCGGCAGCTATCTCGCCGCGCGTCACGCCAGCGTGGAGCGCGATGCCACGTCGGCGGCGGCCTTCTATCGCTCGGCGCTGCGCAGCGATCCGAAGAACAACGAGCTGCTCGACCGCGCCTTCATTTCGTCGCTGGCGGATGGCGACATCGACGAGGCGGTCAAGCTCGCCGATCGGATCCTGACGCTCGACAAGGCCAACCGCGTGGCGCGGCTGGTGGTCGGCGTGCGCGATCTGAAGCTGAAGAAATATGCCTCCGCGCAGATCAACCTCAATCAGTCGATCCGCGGCCCGATCACCGACCTCGTCGCGACGCTGCTGTCGGGCTGGGCCAGTTACGGCGCCGGTGACGCCAAGGTGGCGGTCGCCAATATCGACAAGCTGACGGGTCCTGAATGGTACCCGATCTTCAAGGACCTGCATTCCGGCATGATCCTCGAACTCGCCGGCAAGGACAAAGACGCCGGAGGGCGGCTCGAGCGCGCCTACAAGCTCGATGATTCCATGCTGCGCGTGTCCGACGAATACGCGCGCTGGCTGTCGCGCAACAAGGATGTGGCGGCGGCGACCGGCATCTACGAGGCTTTCGAGAAGAAGCTGCCGCGGCATCCGCTGGTGCGGGAAGGCATTCGCGAAGCCAGGGCCGGCAGGAAACTGCCGCCGCTGGTCGATTCGGCGCAGGCCGGCGCCGCCGAGGCGCTGTATGGCATCGGCGCGACGCTGACGCGGCGCGGCGGCGAGGATCTGGCGCTGGTCTATCTGCAGCTCGCGCTGTATCTGCAGCCCAATCACCCGCTGGCGCTGCTCTCGCTCGCCGATCTCTACGAATCGGTGAAGAAGCCGGCGATGGCGATCAAGGTCTACGAGCGGATGCCGGCCAGCTCGCCGCTGAAGCGCAATGCCCAGATTCAGCTGGCGACCAATCTCGACGCCGCCGATCGCAGCGAGGAGGCGATCAAGATCCTGAAGGACGTCACGGCCGAGGCGCCGAAGGATATCGAAGCCATCATGGCGCTCGGCAATATCGAGCGGGGCCGCAAGAAGTTTTCCGACTGCGCCACGACCTATTCGCAGGCGATCGAGGCGCTGCCGGCCGCAGGCGACAAGAACAGCTGGGTCACCTATTATTATCGCGGCATCTGCCAGGAGCGCTCCAAGCAGTGGAGCAAGGCCGAGGCGGACATGCGCAAGGCGCTCGAAATGCAGCCCGAGCAGCCGCACGTGCTGAACTATCTCGGCTATTCCTGGATCGATCAGGGCATCAACCTCGACGAAGGCATGAAGATGATCAAGCGCGCCGTCGATCAGCGTCCTGACGACGGCTATATCGTCGACTCGCTCGGCTGGGCCTACTACCGCATCGGCAATTTCGAGGACGCGGTGAAGCATCTCGAGCGCGCGATCGATCTGAAGCCCGAGGATCCCACCATCAACGACCATCTCGGCGATGCCTATTGGCGGGTCGGCCGGACGCTGGAAGCGAAATTCCAGTGGTCCCATGCCCGCGATCTCAAGCCCGAGCCGGAAGAGCTGCCGAAGATCCAGACCAAGATCGACAACGGCTTGCCCGATGACACCTCGTCGGCGGCTTCCGCCGACAAGAAAAAAGAAGACGGCAGGGGCGGCTGATCGAACGGCTTGAGCAGGACTCGCCGCAAGTGGCCAGCGTTTCGGCTCTCACATTCGCACCTCGCTGCAGCGCGTTCGCATGCGAATGTGAGAGCCGGGACGCTGGAAGAAAACATGATTCCAGTGCGGCTTTTTGGATTTGACATTCGCCATGACAG
>NZ_JBAVNZ010000249.1:0-5919 GCF_049691595.1 Bradyrhizobium sp. | reverse complement strand
CGACGCCCCTAGTTTTCTGCCATGTCTCAAAATTAGATTTCAGGGCGATCAGGTCATTTGGCGCCATGTGTGCAACCTCCGATATTGTAAGGAGAGGATGCGCCCTTAAGCGTTGTTCAGTCAAGGTGATATCTCCCCCCTGGAGGGGGAGGGTCGCTCGCATAGCGAGCGGGGTGGGGTGATCTATCCGCGAGCAAGCTGTCTATGGTCTCAACATCGATCCGCCGAGCAGCCGCCAAGAGACTTCGTGCCAACACGACCCCGCACGAGCGCATCTTATGGCGCGCCCTGAAAGATATCCCGGTAGCAGGTACCCACTTCCGACGCCAAGCGCCGATCGGTACCTACGTCGTGGATTTCTTCTGTCCTGCCAGGCATCTGATCATCGAGCTCGACGGCGGGCACCACAATGATGACGAAAACGCCAGGCGCGATCGCGAACGGCAGCTTTGGCTTGAGCAGGAAGGATATCGCGTCATCCGCTTTTGGAATTCGGAGGTTAGGCAGAATCTGAACGCGGTACTCGAACGAATTTATGTCGAACTGCACGGATCGCGTGAGGCTGAAGTCGAACTAATGAAACACCGCCGACGACGATAGACCTTCACCCCACCCCGCCCGCTGCGCGGGCGACCCTCCCCCTCCAGGGGAGGGTAAGAAGAGCCGGCCCTCTTTGAAAGGGCGGGCTCTAATCACCTTCGAATTTGCTGCCCCGCTTCACATCGCCGGGACGTACTTCCCGTCCTTCACCGTGAGCAGCATGCGCGAGCGCTCGTCGAGGCCGTAGCGGTCCTTTTCGGTCCAGTTGAAGACGCCCTGGCTCGCGACGATTTCCTTCTCGGAGATGAAGGCCTGACGGATGCCCTCGCGGAATTCGCTCGTGCCCGGCTTGCCGGCCTTCAGCGCCACCGGGATGATGCGCTTGAGCACTTCGAAGGCGTCGTAGGAGTGGCCCGCGAACTGGCTGCGGCTGTTGGGGCCATATTTGGCTTCGTAGGCCTTGTTGAGCGCCAGCCCCGGCTTCTTGGTCAGGGCGGTGTCGGGCTGCGTCTCCGGCGACATCACCGGTCCCGCCGCCATGATCACGCCCTCGGCCGCGGGGCCTGCGATGCGGACAAAATCCATGCTGGCGGCGCCGTGGGTCTGATAGATCAGGCCCTTGTAGCCGCGTTCGCGCAGCGCGGCCTGCGGCAAGGCCGCGGCGGTGCCGGAGGCGCCGACCAAAATCGCGTCGGGATTGGCGGCGACGAGCTTCAGCACCTGGCCCGCGACCGAGGTATCCGGACGCGCAAAGCGCTCTTCGTCGATCATGGTCAACCCGATCGGCACCGCCTGAGCCTTGAAGTCGTTGACCCAGAGATCGCCGTAGGAATCGGAATAGCCGATATAGCCGACGGTCTTGATGCTGTGCGCCCTCATATGCTCGTACAGCACCTTGCCCATGATCTGGATCGATTGCGGCAGATCGACCGACCACTTCATGCGCGCTTCGTTGATCGGGAACGGCGCGAGGCCGAAATGCGGAATATTGGCTTCGTTGGCGACCGTCGACACCGCGATCGTCGGCGGCGTGGTGCTCGAGCCCATGATGATATCGGCCCTGGATTCGGTGACAAAACGCCGCGCATTGGTGGTGGCCGCGGTCGGATCGCCGCCGTCGTCGAGCACGATCAGCTTCAGCGGCACGCCGCCGATTTCCTTCGGCACGAAGTCGAGCGCATTGCGCTCGGGGATGCCCAGCGCCGCGGCGGGGCCGGTGGCCGAGATCGAAATGCCGATGGTGATTTCACTGGTCTGCGCCAGCGCAAGCGAGCCCGGCAGCGCCAGGGCCGCCGCGACAACGGTGGCGGACAGAAGAGCCTTGTTCATTCGTATCTCCCTCTATGTCTTTTCCAGGTAATTTCCCGCAGGCTAAAGCAAAATCCGGTCGTCCGTTCAGCCCCTTCTTTAGGTCATGCGCGGGCCCGAGTCAGCCCCTTCAAGTCAGCCCCTTGAAGTCAGCCCTTCATGAAGCGCTCGATGATCTCCGGCGGTACGGCCGCCGATTTCAGCCGTGCCGGATCGTCCGGATGACGGCCGACCAGCACGCGGGTTTCGAACGCCTCGATCGCCAGCGCCTCGCCCTTGAACACCCTATGCGTCACCTCGAAGCTCGACCGCTTGAAACTCTCGATCCGGCTCTCGATGGCGATCCAGTCGCCATGGGTCGAGGCGATGTAGAATTTCGCCCGCGTGTCCACCATGGGGATGCCGACCAGGCCATACTTCCTGACGATGTCCTGCTTCGAAAAGCCGGCCGCTTCGAACATGATCGAGGTCGAATCGTCGAACATCGCGAAGTAGCGCGGGTAGTAAACGATGTTGGCGGGGTCACAATCCCCCCATTGGATCTGGACGTCGCGCCGGTGGACAAACATGGGCCTGGCTCAGCGCGGCACGATGCGACGCGCGGCATCGCGCCACACACCTTCGCCGTTCAGGCAGGAATTGTCGATCATGTGCGGCGCCGGCGCGGCGAACTCCCCGGCCCGATCCCTCGACTGCATGGTTCTCTCCCTGGCGAAGATTTTCGAGTTCAGTTCAGCGTGATCACTTGCGCGTGCGGCGCCGGTGCATAAAGCGTCTCGATCAACGCGACGCGATGCTCCAGCACCGCGCGCTGGTTGATCGACCCCTTGTCGGTGACCTCGCCGCGATCGATCGACAGCGGCGTGTCGAGCAGGATCGCGCGGGTGATGCGGCTCGACGAGCCGGTCGCGCCTGCGCCCAGCTCTTGAAAGCGCGCGCCAAACGCGGCGCGGATCGTCCCGTCGGCGGCCGCGGCAGCGAGATCGTTCGCCGGAAGCGCTGGACTGATCAGGCGGCAGCCGTCGAGATCGAGGACGACCAGCGCCGATATCTCGTCGCGGTTGATGCCTGCGATCACCACGTCGCGTACCAGCGGCGCGCAGGCCGCGATAAAGCGCGCGCGCAACGGACCGACGCTGACCCAGGTGCCGCTCGCGAGCTTGAAATCCTCGGCGATGCGGCCGTCGAAATCGAAGCCGGCGTCGAAATCATCGGGATCGGCCGGCGTCAGCGCGTCGCCGAATTTGTAAAAGCCTTCCTCGTCGAACGCCGCCGCGGTCAGTTCCGGCTGGCGCCAATAGCCCGGCGTGACATTCGGCCCTTTGGCGCGAACCTCCAGCTTGCCGTTGTTCGGCAGGAGTTTCGCGTCATTGCCCAGCACCGGAAGCCCGACATGGCCGGAGCGGCTGGTGTCGGGCCGCACCGACATGAAGAACGGCGCGGTCTCGGTGGCGCCGAGTCCGGTCAGGACAGGCACGCGGAATCCGGTTTCCTGCACCGCGAGCTCATCGAGGCTGTTCCAGATGAACGGCGACAGCGCCGCGCCCGAGAAGAACATCGCCTGCAGCCGGGCGAAGAATTTTTCGCGCAGCGCGGCATCGTCGCGCAGATACGGCAGCAGCGATTCATAGCCCTTGGGCACGTTGAAATAGACCGTCGGCGAAATCTCGCGAAGATTTTTCACGGTCTCCTCGATGCCGCCGGGCATCGGCTTGCCCTGGTCGAGATACATCGAGCCGCCATTGTACAGCGTCAGCCCGACATTGTGGTTGCCGCCAAAGGTGTGGTTCCACGGCAGCCAGTCGACGATGACCGGCGGTTCGTCCTTGAGGAAGGCCATCGTCTCGCGGATCATCACCTGGTTGGCGCAGATCATGCGCTGGGTGTTGATCACGGCCTTGGGATTGCCGGTCGAGCCCGAGGTCAACAGGAATTTTGCGATGGTGTCCGGACCGATGGCGTCATGCGATGCGTCGAGGCGCGGGTGCTCCGGCGTGGCCAGAAGGTCAGCCAGCCTGGTCACATCGCGGCCGGCCATGGCACCGCGCGAGGCGACGATTTCCGCCCCGGCCGGGACGACGGCGGAAAGCGCATCGAAAAATTTCGCGGCGTCGTCGGCGAACACGAGGCCCGGCGTCAACAGCTTCATCAGGAAGCCGAGCTTGCCGTAATCCCGCGACACCAGCGAATAGGCCGGCGATACCGGACAAGAGGGAACGCCGGCATAAAGCGCGCCGAACGCGAGCAGCGCGTGATCGATCGAATTGCCGGAGAGAATGACAACCGGCCTTTCCGCCGAGAGGCCGCGCGCCAGCAGTGCCGAGGCGATGTGCCGGGCCGAGGTCAGGAGCTGCGCATAGGTGATCCGCCGCCAGCCGCCACCGGCAGCGCGCTCGGCCATGAAGATTCGATTGGGCTCGGCCCTGGCCCAATGGTGCAGGCGGTCGGTGAGACGCACCGGATAGTCGCCAAGCCGGGCTTTCGGCCGCAGATAGATGGTGCCGTCATCGCGGCGATCGACCGACACGGCGGGATTGCCGAAGGCTATCGGACGCAGCGGATGCACGCCGCCGCGCGCCGCGCCGTCGCTTTCGACCGAGCCAGAGACGTTGGGCATGGCGCTCATGTCAGCCTGGTTTCACCTTTGCCGTCTTGCGGTCGAGAAAGGCGCGAATACGGCGTTTGGCCTCTTTGTCGCTCTGCGCCACGGTCGCCATCAGCGATTCCATCAGCAGGCCGGTCTGCGGATTGGCCTCCGCGATCATCGGCAGCGCCTGCAGCACCGCGAAATTGGTCAGCGGCGCATTGGCCGCGACGCGTTCGGCGAGCGCCATCGCCTTCGGCAGCGCGCCGCCGGCCTCGGTCAGATATTGCGAGAAACCATAGGCCGCGCCCTCGGTCGCGGAATAGACCCGGCCGGTCAGCATCATATCGGTCATCCGCGCCACGCCGATCAATCGCGGCAGCCGCACCGACCCGCCGCCGCCGACGAAAATGCCGCGCTGGCCTTCGGGCAGCGCGAAATAGGCCGACGGCTCGGCGACACGGATATGCGCCGCGCAGGCGAGTTCCAGCCCGCCGCCGATCACGGCGCCCTTGAGTGCGGCGATCACCGGCACGCGGCTATACTGGATGCGATCGAACACCCGGTGCCACATCTGCGAATGCCGCAGGCCCTCGGTCGCGTCGTGCTCGGTCAGCTCGGAGAGGTCGAGACCGGAGGAGAAATGATCGCCGATGCCGTGGATCACCACGGCGCCGGTTCCGTCCGGCAGATGCGCGAAGCAATCCTGGATCGCGCGCATGATGCCGTCGTTCAGCGCGTTGCGCTTGGCCGGGCGGTTGAGGCCCACGGTCAAGACCGCGCCGTTACGTTCGATCGCGAGCAACTCGGATTGGCCTGCGGATGCGGGGACGGCGTTTCCCATGGGGTTTATTGCTTCCTTCCCGGAATAGTTATGTTTTATAACTATTGGCGACGGAGTCAATATGGCCAATTTCGTCATTGCGAGCGGAGCGAAGCAATCCATGTCGCGGCATAACGGATAGATGGATTGCTTCAGCCTTCGCTCTTTGAGCTACGGCGGACGGGTCGTCGCTATCGCTCCTCGCAATGACGTGGCGAGGTCCTGATTCAATTTTCAAGGAGCAGATGAGCATTCGCCTTCTCGCGGCATGGTTTGCCCGAGCCTTGCTGGAACGGTCTGTCCCTCGAAGAAGAGGGAGCAGGGAATGCCGGGTGCGCGCTGCACCCGCGGTCTCGTGTGCAAGTTGTAGATAAAAATGCGCACACGAGCATACAGGTTCAGCGGAGACACTCCGGCATTCCCTGCGCAATGGTTTGACGGCTTATGCCGTGATCTCCCCGGCGACGAATTCGTCTTGTCACCGTCGCTGCCGGCTTGAGGCTGAAACGATCCGGTTGGATCGAGACCGCCACCGACAGCTTGACACCAGCAACGGGTGCCAGGACCACACGGTTTTGCCGTACGCTTTGGCGCCGTTCGTCCTGCGCGCCGGTTGATCGCTCACGAGAGACTCGCCCTGCGACACCGTTTCGCGCCGACGCTT